>CAVIJA010000001.1:0-108786 GCA_963643135.1 Alloprevotella sp.
GAATTTAGAACAAAAAGACCAGCAAAAGTACCAAGTTATTTTTTAGGAATTACTCTTACTCGCCTTTTTGTGTTATCTTTGTATGTTATGGATGTAGCGCTTTTAGCCGGAATGGTAGCCGAACTGATAACCGACCACGACCAGGTCGGGCTTCCCGGCGTGGGGACTTTCGTGGCGGAAGTGGTCCCGGCGACTTTCTCCGACAGGGGGTACACCATCAATCCGCCCTACCGGAGGCTGTCGTTTCATCCGAGCCGCACGGAAGACAGCCTTCTGATTGACTTCTATGCTGCATCCAACGGCATCACCAAGGAAGCGGCGTCAGCATACCTGACGCAGTTCCTGCAGGATCTCAAGTCCGTGCTCAAGGAGCGCAAGACCATTGTGCTGCCGGGACTTGGCCGCCTGAGGGCGACCGTGGAGAACAATTTCTTCTTCGTGCCGGATCCCGATTTGGACATATTTCCGGACGGTTTTGCGCTCAAGCCGCTGTCTCTGAAGACCATCCCGGAGAATCCCGAGAATCCGGGACAGGCGGAAACTCCGGAACAGGCGGAGATGCCGGCGAAGCCGGCGGTGGAGGCTGAACCTGTCGCGGACCCTGTGACTGAGCCGGAATCCGTACCTGAGCCGGCAGCCGAGCCGGAGCCTGTAGAGGAAACGGAATCCGTGGAGGTAGAAGTGGGGGAAGCGGAATCCGCTCCGAAGTGCAGAGGCTTCCGCTGGTGGATACCGCTGTTTGTGCTGCTGGTGGTGGCGGCGGTCGCCATTCTCGCGTTCATAATAGTGGCCCAGGTCGCCCCGGACTTCATAGATTCGATACTCTATACCCCGGAAGAACTCAGAATAATCAATTACTGATGACAGATTTGATTTATCCCGCAAAAACCGCCCCCGTCGTACGCGGCAGCGGCAGAGCTTCGGCTTCGGAGATGCTGCCGGTAGTGGACGAGTTCGCCGCAGTATGCGGACAGGCGTCCCGCAAGTACTGCCACAGCGGCGCGATGATTCTGCATCCGGTCGTACATCTGCATATCATCAGCCGCGAGGCCAGCATTTATCTTCAGCGGCGCAGCGCGACCAAGGACCTGCTCCCGCTAAAATGGGATACCGCTGTCGGAGGACATGTGACGTATGGAGAATACTTGCTGGAGGCTCTCTACCGCGAAGCGGAGGAGGAACTCGGATTCACCGACTTCAATCCCTGTTTCCTGACGTCATACGTATTCGAGTCCAAGGTGGAGAAAGAACTCGTCAATGTCTTCGCCGCAGTGGGGGACTTCACCCTCACCCCTGACGGAGAGGAAGTGATTGACGGACGCTATTGGTCTCAGGATGAGATAGAAAACACCATAGGCAAGGGCGTGTTCACGCCGAACTTCGAGTCGGAGTACTTCAAGATACGTAAATCAATTCAAGCGCTTCTGTGATGCGTGAACTTGACAAATTCATTTCAGACCAGCTGTCCGTGTGGCCGCTCGCGTCTGCCAATTTCCGCGCTCTCAAGACTGCGGAAACCCGCGAAATGGAGGTCGGAGGCCTTATGTGTCGCGTGCAGTACAACCCCCAGAGGGTGATATCCTCCACCGCCGACACTTCGCCGGAGGCCATCGCCGCGAGGAAGTGCTTCCTCTGTGCGGAAAACAGGCCTGCAGAGCAGTTCCACATCAAGTTCGAGGGACGCAAGGGCCGGCTCTACAACATACAGGTCAATCCTTACCCCATCTTCCCGGGACATCTCGTGATAGTCCGGGACGAGCACCTGCCTCAGGCAATCTGGCACCATTTCCCGGATATGCTTGATTTTGCAGTGAAATATCCCGACTATACGGTCTTCTACAACGGCCCCGGCAGCGGTGCGTCCGCGCCGGACCATCTTCATTTCCAGGCCGTGCCGAGGCGCAGTCTGCCTCTGGAACTGGCCATTGACGAATTCCTGGACGCTCCTCCCGAGGCTCTCGCGGCGGTCAAGGACGCTACGCTGTACCGTTATCCGGGATTTACCGAAGGGGTGTTCGCGCTGAAGGCCACGACCTCCAAGTCGCTTGCCAAGCTCTTCTACCGGCTGCTTGACTGCACCGACAGGCCCGAAGGGGAAATCGAACCGAAGTTCAATCTCTTCGCCTGGATGAAGAATGGGGAATACCGCACTTTCGTGACTATGCGCGAAGCCAAGCGTTCCCATCATTTCACCTCGGAAGGGGAAGACCGTCTGACCATAAGCCCCGGGGCGGCCGATATGGCCGGATTCTTCGTGGCCCCGTTCCGCAGCGATTTCGACAAGGTGACCCCCTCGCAGCTTGAGGAAATGCTCTCCGAGGTCAGCATCTCCCGCCACGAGAGGGAGATGATAGAGTGGCGGCTGACCAGAACCCAGCCGAAGATATCGGTTGGAATCCTCTCCGCAAAGGAAATCACCTTCGAGATAATCTCCGACGGCGCAGGGCCGCAGAAGGTGAGCTGGAAGGACGGACGCATCGTCTACAACGGGATGATATACGATGAGTTGTACTTCGACTCCATCACCCGTTCCACCCTCTTCGCCGAGGCTTCCTTCATCCTTTATGACGTCGTGATAGGGATAGATTTCCATTGGCAGCAGAAGCGTACGCTGAAATTTGCCGGCGGCCTCAAGTTCATCGTCGAGGGAGAGCTCATCACCGCCGTGAACTGTGTGGGGATGGAGAATTATCTGCTGAGCGTCATCTCCTCGGAGATGAAGTCGTCCGCCTCTTTGGAGCTGCTTAAGGCCCACGCCGTCATCTCCCGCAGCTGGCTGTGCGCCAGAGTCCGCGAGAGGCAGAACGGAAGCGACACCGCCCCTCACAAGGCCTTCGACGTATGCGCGGACGACCACTGTCAGCGTTATCAGGGACTTACTATGGCTGTGGGGGAGAACGTGCGCAGGGCGATAGACGAGACCTGGGGTCAGGTGCTCAGATATGACGGAGAACTCTGTGACACCCGCTATTCCAAGTGCTGCGGCGGCAGGACGGAACTCTACAGCACCTGCTGGGAAGAGCGGGATTATCCATATCTCCGGAGCGTTGAAGATCCTTTCTGCGATTGCGAGAATTCGGAAATCCTCTCGCAGGTACTCAACGACTACGATATGCAGACCCCCGACTTCCACGACTGGACGGTGCGTTACGGCAGGCGCGCACTCTCGGAACTCATCAGCCGCAGGACAGGCAGGGATTTCGGGGAGATAATCTCTCTCGAACCGCTTGAACGGGGGCCGTCGGGGCGCATCAAATATCTGAGAGTCAACGGAACGAAGCTCAGTATGACCATAGGCAAGGAACTGGCGATACGCCGCGCCCTGAGCGAGACGCATCTCAAGAGTTCCGCGTTCGAGATTTTCGGGGAAGGGGACGGGTTCGTGCTGAAAGGCCGCGGATGGGGACACGGAGTGGGCCTCTGCCAGATAGGTGCGGCGGTGATGGCCTCCGAAGGATACGATTACAGACAGATACTTGCACATTACTATGTCGGAGCGGAAATCGGATAGAAGCAGAAGCCCCTGGGCTTGGGTGCCTACGCTGTATTTTGCGGAGGGCATCCCTTATTTTGTGGTCAACGTCATCTCGGTCACGATGTTCAAGCGGCTCGGGATGTCGAACGGCGACCTGGCCATGTACACCTCGCTGCTTTATCTCCCCTGGGTGATAAAGCCCCTCTGGAGTCCGTTCGTGGACGTGATACGTACCAAGCGCTGGTGGATACTCGCCATGCAGTTCCTTATGACGGCGGGCTTCGCCGCGCTCGCGCTCTCGGTGCGTCCGGACGCTTTCGGGCTGTCGATAGTCTGTTTCTACATAGTCGCATTCGCCTCCGCCACCCACGACATAGCGGCGGACGGCTTCTATATGATTGCCCTCGATGAGCGCAGACAGTCGCTCTTCGTCGGTATCAGAAGCACGTTCTACCGTATCGCGTCGGTGTTCGGGCAGGGTATCATCGTGGTGATGGCGGGAATTCTTGAGGAGAGGCTCGGCAATATCCCGCGTGCGTGGGCTCTGACTCTCGGAGTCTCTTCCGTCCTTTTCGCCGTCCTGACGCTATGGCACTGTTTCTCCCTGCCGCAGGCCGAGACCGCGACATCCGGCAGGGCTGACAGGGCGGATGCCTCAAGGATACTAAGGGATTTTTCCAGGGCGTGGGTCAGCTTTTTCCGTAAGGACGGAGTGTGGCTCGCCATAGTATTTATGCTCCTCTACCGGCTTCCGGAGGCGTTTTCCGTAAAGATGCTCACTCCATTCCTGCTGGATTCCCCATCCGACGGGGGACTCGGACTCAGTACTGCGCAGTCCGGTCTGGTCTATGGTACGGTAGGGGTGATCGCCCTCACCGCAGGGGGGATTCTGGGTGGGGTGTTCGCGGCCGCGCACGGGCTCAGGAAATCCCTCTGGCCCATGTCACTCGCCCTCGCCCTGCCTTGTGCGGTATATCTGTATATGGCTCTTGCACAGCCTTCCGACCTGTGGGTGGTATATCTCTGCGTAGCCTTCGACCAGTTCGGCTACGGTTTCGGCTTCACGGCCTACCTCCTCTATATGATGCGTTTCTCCGAAGGGGAGTTCAAAACCTCCCATTACGCGATATGCACGGCTTTTATGGCTCTTTCGATGATGCTTCCGGGACTTTTCGCCGGGTGGATGCAGGAGGCCGTGGGTTATGTAGGATTCTTCTCAATCGTAATGATATGTTGTCTCGCCACAGTATTCGTCACGTTCTTTGCGCGGCGGCGCTGCTGATTGCCGTCTGCAGCAGGGCTTCAGTCAAGCCCGGCATAGAGGTGCTTCGCGACAGGGGTTTCTCCGGTCTTGCCGGGATGCGTGTCGCCCTGGTCACAAACCCTTCCGGTGTGGACCGCGAACTCCGCTCCACGATAGACATACTCTACGAGGCCCCGGAGGTGAATCTGGTGGCTCTCTTCGCGCCGGAACACGGGGTGAGGGGGGATATCTATGCCGGAGGCAAGGTCGAATCCGGGACTGACGAACGCACCGGGCTGCCCGTGTATTCTCTCTACGGGGCAACCCGCGAACCGACGCCGGAAATGCTCGAGGGTCTGGATATCGTGCTGTACGACATTCAGGACGTGGGCAGCCGTTCCTATACCTTCATCTCGACTCTCGGACTGGTGATGAGGGCCTGCGCCGCTGCGGATATTCCGGTGATGGTGCTTGACCGTCCCAATCCGCTCGGAGGACTCAAGGTCGAGGGACCGCTTGTGGAGGCCGGTTTCAATTCGTTCATCAGCCAGTACAGGATTCCATACGTATATGGCCTGACGGTGGGGGAGCTTGCGATGCTCATCAACGAGGAGAGGCTCAATTGCGGGCAGGACGGGACGCGGGAGGCCCTCAAGTGCAATCTGATAGTGGTGCCGATGGAGGGCTGGAGCCGGGATATGCTCTTTATGGACACGGACCTGCCCTGGGTGCTGCCCTCTCCCAACATCCCGTATCCGCAGAGCGCAATCTGCTATCCTTCAGCCGGACTTGTGGGGGAGATGTACAATTATCTCAATATCGGCATCGGCTATACCCTGCCTTTCGAGACTTTCGCGGAGGAATGGATAGATGCGGACGCGCTCAAGGAGACGCTTGACGGCTATAATGTGCCTGGAGTGGCGTGGCGCACGATACATTACAAGCCCACTTCGGGCAGGCTGGCGGGGAAACTCCTGCACGGGGTGCAGTATTTCTATACCGATTACCGCAAGGCCACCATTACACTTACGCAGTTCTATGTGATGCAGGCCGTGTGGGAACTGTACGGAAAAAATCCTTTCACGATATCTCCGGAGAGAGTCCCTGTCTTTGACAAGGTGTGCGGGACCGATTATGTCAGCAACACTTTCGGACAGACGATTAGAGTCTCTGACATAGAGGAGTTCTGGTCCGCCGGCGTGGAGGAGTTCAGGAAGCTGTCGGCGAAGTACTACCTATACTGAGATTAGCCTGAATGTGGCTTCGAGCGCGTCCGGAGCCCCGGAGGAGAGGAGCGTGACGCCGGGTGAGGCGTCGGCGGGGTCGATGCCGTGTTCCTTAAGCACCTCCTCCAGCCGCCTTGCCACTGCGGGTGCCGGGTCGATGAATCTGATTCCCGGGCCGGCGACTTTCTTGAGGGTTTCCAGCAGGAAAGGGTAATGCGTGCAGCCCAGCACTATGGTGTCCGCTCCCTCGTCCAGCAGCGGAGCGAGGCTTTCCGCGACCACCTTTTCCGCGTGCGGGCCTGTCAGCTCCCCGTTTTCGACCAGTTCCACGAAGCCCTTTCCGACCCTTTCGACGATTCGCACGTTGTCCTCGAAGCGGCCCTTGGTGTGAAGGTATTTCGAGCCTTTCAGCGTTCCTGCGGTGGCAAGCACGCCTATCACTCCGCTTCCGGTCGCGAGCGCCGCCGGCTTCACCGCCGGCTCCATCCCCACGAACGGGATGCCGTATTCCGATCGGAGCGTCTGGATGGCCGCCGCCGTCGCCGTATTGCAGGCCACGACCATCGCCTCCGCCCCCTTGGAGAGCATCAGCTGAGTGATGCTGCGGCAGCGTTCCCGGATGAATTCCGGACTTTTCTCACCGTACGGACACCAGGCGTTGTCGGCGAAATAGACATACCTTCCGTCCGGGAGAAGCTTCAGTATCTCCTTCAGGACGGACAGCCCTCCGACTCCGGAGTCCATTATGCCGACTGCAGCCATAGGGGACAAATATAGAAAAAGTGTTATTCCCGCACAAAAGAAAAAGGGCTTTTGCAAGCCCTTTTGTCATAATCCCAGAGTTTTGAAGAAGTCGTTTCCCTTGTCGTCGACAAGTATGAACGCAGGGAAGTTCTCCACGCGGATTTTCCATATCGCCTCCATTCCGAGTTCCGGATATTCCACACATTCGATGGATTTGATGTTGTTCTGCGCGAGTATCGCCGCAGGGCCTCCGATGGATCCGAGATAGAAGCCTCCGTGCTTCTTGCAGGCGTCGGTGACGGCCTTGCTGCGGTTGCCCTTGGCAAGCATCACCATAGACCCGCCATTATCCTGGAACTCATCTACATACGGGTCCATTCTCCCCGCCGTAGTCGGTCCGAGCGAGCCGCAAGGCATCCCCTCCGGGGTCTTTGCCGGCCCGGCATAATATACCGGATGGTCCTTGAAATACTGAGGCATACCCTCTCCCGCATCGAGACGCGCTTTGATCTTGGCGTGGGCGATGTCCCTGGCCACTATGATCGTGCCGTTGAGACTCAGACGGGTGCTCACAGGATACTTGGTGAGCTGGGAGAGTATCTCCGGCATAGGGCGGTCAAGGTCCACCTTTACGGCCTCTCCCTCGCCGGCATTGCGCAGCTCCTCCGGGATGAGTTCATACGGCTTGTCGTCCAGTTTCTCAATCCAGACGCCGTCGGAGTTGATTTTAGCTCTGATGTTGCGGTCGGCGGAGCAGCTGACCCCAAGGCCGATAGGACAGCTCGCCCCGTGGCGCGGGAGTCTTACCACCCTGATGTCGTGCGCGAAATACTTGCCTCCGAACTGGGCCCCGAGGCCGATTTTATGGGTCTCTTCGAGGAGCTGCCTTTCAAGCTCCACGTCGCGGAACGCCCTTCCGGTCTCGTCTCCGCTGACCGGGAGAGAATCGTAATAATGCGTTGAGGCGAGCTTGACGGTGAGCAGATTGCGCTCTGCGGAAGTGCCTCCGACAACTATGGCTATATGGTAAGGAGGGCAGGCCGCCGTACCGAGGGTCTTCATCTTCTCCACAAGGAAAGGCACAAGCGTGCCCGGATTCTGGATGCGGGCCTTGGTCTCCTGATAGAGGTAGGTCTTGTTGGCCGAGCCACCGCCCTTGGTGACGCAGAGGAAACGGTACTCGTCCCCCTCGCAGGCTTCGATGTCTATCTGTGCCGGCAGATTGCACTTGGTGTTGACCTCGTTGTACATATCCAGGGGAGCGTTCTGGGAATACCTCAGATTCTCCTCGGTGTAGGTCTTGAACACTCCCAGGCTCAGGGCCTTCTCGTCGCAGGCTCCGGTCCACACCTGCTGCCCCTTCTCTCCGTGGATGATGGCGGTGCCGGTGTCCTGGCAGAGAGGCAGCTTGCCCTTGCAGGCGATTTCGGCATTGCGCAGGAAGGTCAGCGCCACATATCTGTCGTTGTCCGAAGCCTCCGGGTCGTGGAGAATCTTCGCCACCTGCTCATTGTGGGAGCGGCGCAGCATGAAGCTCACGTCACGGAAAGCCGTGTTGGACAGCAATGTCAGGGCCTCCTCAGAAACCTTGAGAATCCTATGTCCCTCGAAATCGGATACGCTCACATACTTCTCCGAGCCGGGGATACGATAATATTCAGTCTTGTCCTCGCCAAGCTGAAACATCGGAGCATACTTAAACTCAGTCATATTGTCAGTTCTGCATTAGAAATACTTTCATAAACTCGTTGAGGTCGCCGTCCAGCACGCCCTGCGTGTCTGCCGTCTCGTATCCGGTACGCAGGTCCTTGACCATCTTGTATGGATGCAGTACGTATGAACGGATCTGCGATCCCCATTCTATCTTCTTCTTCTGCCCTTCAAGCTCCGCCTGCTTCTCCTGGCGCTTCTTGAGCTCGATGTCGTAGAGCCGCGACTTCAGGATGCGGAGGGCGTTCTGGCGGTTGTCCTGCTGGCTGCGGGTTTCGGTGTTCTCGACCGTGATGCCCGTCGGGATATGCCGCACGCGCACTCCGGTCTCCACCTTGTTGACGTTCTGCCCGCCGTGGCCGCCGGAGCGGAAGGTGTCCCACTCTATGTCGGAAGGATTGATCTCGATATTGATGCTGTCATCGACCAGCGGGTAGACGAAGACCGAACTGAACGTGGTCTGACGCTTGCCCTGGGAGTTGAACGGGGATATGCGCACAAGGCGGTGCACTCCGGATTCGGCCTTGAGGTAGCCGTAGGCGTAGTCTCCCTCAAACTGGACGGTCGACGACTTGATGCCCGTCTCGTCGCCTTCGAGCTCTTCGGTGACTGTCATCTTGTAGCCGTTGCGCTCGCCCCAGCGCATATACATACGCATCAGCATTGCGCTCCAGTCGTTGGCCTCCGTGCCGCCGGCTCCGGAGTTGATGGTCAGGACCGCGCCCAGGGAGTCGCCCTCTTCGCCGAGCATGTTGCGCATCTCAAGGTCCTCCACGAGGCCTTTCGCGTGGGCGAAAGCGCTGTCCGTCTCCGGACTTTCCGGGTCCAGCTCCAGCAGTACCTCGAGGTCTTCCACTGCCGAATGTGCGGCATCGAATCCGTTCACCCAGGACTTCACTCCGCTGACCTCCTTCAGAAACGCCTCGGCTTTCTTCGGGTCGTTCCAGAAGTCCGGAGCCTGGCTCCGCTCTTCTTTTTCCGCGAGTTCGCGGCGTTTGGAATCTATATCGATGCAGCGTCCGAGCGTCTCCACCCTGGTCTGCAAATCCTTTATCTGCTCCTGTGTCATCATATCCGGGCAAATTTAGCAATTCCTAAAAAATAACTCGGCACTTTTGACCGTCTTTTTGGCCCGAATTCATTTCTTCATCATTGCTGACATGTTTAGTAATTACTTCGGAGTCGTCGGATTCCGACAATGCCGTGGTCTCAGGAGAAATATAAACTTTGTGCGGGTGAAGGGACTCGAACCCATACGCACGAGGCACCAGATCCTAAGTCTGGCTTGGCTACCAATTACAACACACCCGCGCACTGCGGAATCTCCGTTCCGCCCGGCAAAGATAGTGAAAGCCCGCGAAAGAAAGAAATTTAAAAGGACCGGCCTCGAAAAGGTCGATCCTGTATCTGTCCTATCTGGGTAAGAAAGACTACTGCTCGTCTTCGAGACGGAGATGCTGCACGTAGATGGCCTTCATCTTGGCCATACGACGCTTCTCGGAAGGCTTCTCGAAGTTCTTGCGTGAACGGAGTTCGCGGATTGCGCCCGTCTTCTCGAACTTCCTCTTGAATTTCTTAAGAGCCTTTTCGATGTTCTCTCCTTCCTTTATCGGTACGATAATCATTTCTTTAAATCACCCCCTTTTTCTTTTTGCGGTCGCAAAGGTAATGAATTATTTCAATAAAGCAATAAATTCCCTGACACCTTCGGTCGCGACTTTGCGTATGTGGGTGATCCGGGAGTCGAAGAGCCTCGTCCCGGCGGGGTCCACGATATAGATCGGCACGCCGGGGGAGGCATAGCGGTAGAGCCCCGCTGCGGGGTAGACCTGCAGCGAGGTCCCCACTATGAGCAGGATGTCCGCTTGTGACACGAGGTCTATGGCCCTCTCCATCTTCGGCACGGCTTCCCCGAAGAATACGATATGCGGCCTGTACTGCGCCCCGTCCGGAGCCTTGTCGCCGAGATGCACCGGCTCATAGCCTGTGTCCACCACGTATTTTTCCGAGAATCCGTCTCCGTCGTTGCAGCTGTCCTCCGGCCTTATCTTGGTCAGTTCGCCGTGCAGATGCACTACGTGGGTGGAGCCGGCACGCTCGTGAAGATTGTCCACGTTCTGGGTGATGACGTCCACTACATACTCCGATTCGAGTCCGGCAATCAGCCTGTGGGCCTCGTTGGGCCTTGCGTCCTTCAGTTCGGCGCGCCTGAGGTTGTAGAATTCCAGCACCTTGCCGGGATTGCGCTCCCAACCCTCGACGGAGGCCACTTCCATTGGGTCTGCTCCGTTCCACAGCCCGCCGTTGTCACGGTAGGTCTGCAGCCCGCTTTCCGCACTGATTCCGGCTCCGGAGAGTACGGCTATCCTTTTCTTTCCGTTCATACTTCCATTACGTAATAGCAGTGGCGCAGCCAGTATTCGAAGAGCGGGTCAATCACTTCCGGCCTGCCGCCGTCGTCAAAGCAGATTATCTCCTTCTTGCACAGCGCATCCCTGAGCCTGCGCACGTTGGCCGAAGAATTCAGCCCGTATTCCTCTATCACCTCCGCGCTCGTGAACTTGCTGTGTCCGTCCAGGACCGCCTTCAGCAGATTGACCTGAAACGTGGTCAGATCGTTCATGGCCGTCACGAACCTCGGTTCGTGGATGGAGATGAGGATGTCGAGGGCGGCGCTGAGCACCGGTCCCATTATATATCCCTTGGTCAGAGAGTCGCAGATTGCGGAGAAATGATTGATGTAGAATATGTTGTTGCGAAACAGCTCGCACACTCCCAGCAGCAGTTCCCTGTCGATGACCTTGCCGCTGGAAAGCAGTCCGTGGATGACGTGCTCGATGATTTCCTTGGTGTCTATCTCGCCTATCTTCACCCGCTCCGCCTGACGGAAGAAGAACTTCCGCGTCCCGAAGATTTCGTGCATCGCATTGACCTTCGAACCTATGAATATATATGAAGCCGCGGCCCTCATCTCGGGCGTGAGTTCGCGGAATATCTCTTCAAGCATCCTGCACACCCTTTCGCCGTCTTCCGTCAGCATCACGTTCTGGAACTCGTCGATGATGACAATCATCCTGCGTCCCTGTTTCAGCGCGATGCGGTAGGGGAGGGTCAGCACGGCCTTCAGGTCGTCCCAGTCCGTCTCCCAGTTGAACGAAAGTATCGCTCCGTTTGCGGCGAACCTTGCCGCATCGAAGATGAAATGCGTGCCGGGGAGCAGTTCCCCGACCAGGGCGGGATAGTCCTGCGGATTGCCGCAGGATGCACGGATGGCTTCCGTGCCGAGCCGCAGGGCAAGTTCGCGGACTGTCCTGACGTTCATCAGGCTGATGTCGGCGGTGACGAAGTCCTTCCCGGCGGACTTTATATTGAAGAGGCTCTGCTGCACGAGCGAGGTCTTCCCGGTCTTCGGGGCTTCGTAGATGACGATGTTTTCGTTCTGTCCCAGAAGGTTGGCGATGGCCGCAGACTCCGCCCTCCGGCCTATGTTGTTCTTGCCGGTGACATACTTGCTGTAGATGAAAGGTGCATCCATATATTATAAGGGAATAATAGGACTGTTCAACCACAAATTTAAGAAATTATTTGTGGATAAGATAAAATTCCCTAAATTTGCAGCCCGATAATTATGGCCGTCAAGCTATAGTGCAAGAGCCGCTGCAGAAGGCGACCGCTTGCGGCCCGGACTTTTAAACAAGTTTCAAATGTACGCAATCGTAGACATTGCAGGCCAGCAGTTCAAGGTTGAAGCTGGAAATGAGATCTTTGTGCAGAGGCTTGCCGATGCCAAAGGTGCTGATGTGGAGTTCAGGAAGGTTCTTCTCGTGGCGAACGACGCCGACGTGAAGATCGGCGCTCCGTATGTGGAGGGCGCGGTAGTCAAGGCTACGGTGCTCGATGATGACGTCAAGGCTGACAAGGTTCTTGTATTCAAGAAGATCCGCCGCAAGGGCTTCCAGAAGCTCAACGGCCACCGTCAGAAGCTCACGAAGATTAAAATCAACGAAATCGCTTAAGGATTATGGCACACAAGAAAGGTCAATCAAGTTCTAAGAACGGTCGTGAGTCGCAGAGCAAAAGGCTTGGACTCAAGAAATTCGGCGGCGAGGTAGTTAAGGCCGGAAATATTATCGTGCGTCAGAGAGGCACCGTCCATAACCCGGACAAGAATGTCGGTATGGGCAAGGATCACACCCTCTACGCTCTCATCGACGGAACCGTGAAGTTCACGCGCAAGAAGAACGATAAATCCTATGTTTCGGTAGTCCCTTTTGAGAATTAATCTCGAAGGGTTTATGCAGAATCTTAAGGACTTGCACTTCGAGAAAGGTGTAAGTCCTTTAATTTTTATAGAGCTATGCTTACACTCAAAATGCTTCGCGATGACCCGCAGGCAGTCATCGACAAACTGAAAGTAAAGAACTTCGATGCCAAGCCTTATGTGGACAAGGTACTCGAACTCGATTCGCTGCGCCGTTCCCTGCAGGTGGAGAGCGACGAGCTGCTCGCCCGCCAGAAGGTGAAGGCGGCGGAAATCGGCGGCCTGATGAAGCAGGGCCTCAAGGATGCCGCGGAGTCCGCCAAGGAGCAGGTTGCGGAACTCAAGGCAAAGTCAAACGCTCTTCTCGCCAGGATGGACGAGGCCACAAAGGAGCTTGAAGGCCAGCTCGTGCTGATGCCTAACGTGCCTTGCGGTCAGGTCAAGCCGGGCAAGGGCGCGGAGGACAACGAGGTGGTAAAGACCGGAGGTCCGGAAGTGAAGCTCCCACAGGGGGCTATGCCGCACTGGGATCTCGCGAAAAAATATGACATCATCGACTTCGATCTCGGCGTGAAGATAACCGGGGCCGGCTTCCCGGTCTATAAGGGCAAGGGGGCGAAGCTCCAGAGGGCTCTCATCAATTTCTTCCTCGACTGCAACACCGCGGCCGGATATAAGGAAGTGGAGCCGCCGGTGATGGTCAACGCCGCGTCCGGCTTCGGTACGGGCCAGCTTCCGGACAAGGAGGGGCAGATGTATCACGCCAATCTGGACGATTTCTATATGGTGCCGACCGCTGAGGTCCCGCTCACCAACATCTATCGCGACGTGATCCTCCCGTCCGACCAGATACCTCAGAAAATCACCGCCTACACCCCGTGCTTCCGCCGCGAAGCCGGCTCGTACGGCAAGGACGTGCGCGGACTCAACCGTCTGCACCAGTTCGACAAGGTGGAGATAGTGCGCATAGAGAAGCCGGAGAACTCCTACGCGGCTCTCGACGAGATGATAGCCCACGTGGAATCCCTCGTCAACAAGCTCGGCCTCAAGTACAGGATACTGCGCCTGTGCGGCGGCGACCTCAGCTTCACCTCCGCCATCACCTATGACTTCGAACTCTGGTCAGCCGCCCAGCAGCGCTGGCTGGAAATCTCATCGGTCTCCAATTTCGAGACCTACCAGTCCAACCGTCTGCATCTGCGCTACCGCGACGAGAACGGCAGGACTCAGCTTGCACATACGCTCAACGGCAGCTCACTCGCGCTTCCGCGCGTCGTGGCGGCCCTGCTGGAAGACAACCAGACGGCGGACGGTATCGTCATACCTGAAATCCTCCGCCCATATACCGGATTCGACAGGATTGATTAAGGCGGGTACGACCATTTTAGGAATAGATCCCGGAACCAATATTCTTGGTTTCGGGATTGTTCGTGCCGATGATGCCGGCAAGCCGCAGTATGTAGATATGGGAGTGCTGGACCTGAGGAAGGTCGCCTCTCCGTACGACAAGCTCGAAATCATCAGGGAGAAGGTCTCCGCGCTCTGCGAAGTCCACCGCCCGGATGAACTTGCGATAGAGGCCCCGTTCTACGGGAAGAACGCCCAGGTGATATTCAAGCTCGGGAGGGCACAAGGTGCGGCGATGGTGGCGGCTCTCGCAAAGGGCGTGAAAATCTGCGAATATGCTCCCCGCGAAGCCAAGATGGCCATCTGCGGCAACGGGGCTGCCTCCAAGGAACAGGTCTGCCTGATGTCGCAGAAAACTCTTGGCATCAAAATTGATAACAGATATCTCGATGCTACAGATGCGCTTGCCATAGCGCTCTGTCATTTTTACCGTCTGTCCAGTCCACTTTCCGGCGGGGGAAACCGGTCCTCCTGGGAGAAGTTCGTGACGGACAATCCCGGCAGGGTGAAAAAACAGTAATGCGGCAGTCGCGGCTTCGGAAGAAGGAGTGCAGGCGGGCTGCGTGTCCGTGGATGAAGATGAAAATGGCCGGAAAGGCCGCATAAATAATAATAGATGAAGGTATTCAGATTGTCGGTAGTGTTGAGCCTGCTGTTTGTCGGGGTCGGCGCTTTCGCGCAGAACAGGATTTCTGCACAGCTGGTCGATGCGGCCAGCGGAGAGCCTCTCGGCTATGTCACGGTCTCTCTGTTCAGGCAGGGACAGGAAAAACCCCTCAAATATGCCCTGAGCGATGACAAGGGCAAGGTCAGCATAGAATCGGTGGCCAAGGGCGAATACAGCTTCAAGGCGGAGCTTCTCGGCTACAAGCCCTATACCGTGTCGATAAAGATGGGCTCCGAGGCCAAGGACCTCGGGACGGTGAAGATGGCTCAGGACAGGGAGCAGCTCGACGCGGCTTCCGTATCTGCGGTGGGCAACCCCATCATAGTCAAGAAGGACACGATAGAGTTCAACGCATCCTCCTTCAAGACCACAGACAATGACGTGCTGGAGGACCTTCTCAAGAAACTTCCGGGAGTGGAGGTGTCCGAAGACGGCTCCGTCACGGTCAATGGGGAGAGCATCTCCAAGATTACGATAGACGGCAAGACCTTCTTCCTGGACGATCCGCAGCTGGCGACCAAGAATATCCCGGCCAAGATGGTCAACAAGCTGAAAGTCATACAGAAGAAGTCGGAACAGGCGGAGTTTACCGGCATCGACGACGGCGAGGAGGAGACGGTGATAGACCTCTCCGTGCAGCCGGGGATGATGAAGGGACTCTTCGGCAACGTCGCCGCGGGGGCGGGTTATGACCTCCCGTCGCAGGACGGCGTCAAGAGCGATGTCCGCTATCAGGGCAACGCCTTCATAGGGCGCTTCACCGACAAGTCCCAGATAAGTCTCGTCCTCAACGGCAACAATACCAACAACCGCGGCTCCACCAACAGGTCCGGCAATATGATGCGCGGAATGATGGGCGGAGGCGGAATGGGCTCGGGCCAGGGCGGCTGGGGCCGTGGCAACGGCATCACCACCTCATATATGGGCGGTCTCAACGGGGCGTGGACTCTCTTCGACGACAGGATGAACGTCGGGGGCAACTACATCTACAACGAGAGCGACAACGACGTGGAGGAGAGCAGCGTCAAGACGACTTATCTCAATGACTACAACCTGCTCTACAAGAGCGGCGGGGCCAGCAACACACATTCCGACGGACACAGCTTCGGCCTGCGCCTGGACCACAAGTTCTCGGACAACACCTCCATCCTCTTCCAGCCTTCAGTCAACTTCGGTACGGGTCACTACACCCAGGTCAGCCGCGACTCCACCTACAGGGAGGATTCGGACGGAACGATATCCAAGCTCAACAGGGCATATACCGACAATTCAGGCAACAACCGCAACGTCAGCGCCAACGGCTTCCTGCTCTTCCGGCAGCGGCTCGGACTTCCGGGGCGCACGATGACGGCGATGTTCAATTTCAACGTCTCCGACAATGAACTCGACGGCCTCAACAACAACGGCACCGACGAGTTCGGCTCGGACGGAGCGGAGGTGACATCCTCCGACAGGGTCAGCCAGAGCTTTAACGACAAGCGCAAGTCCTACTCCCTCTCGGGCGACCTCACCTTCACCGAGCCTCTCGGCAACCACTTCTATGTCGAGGCCAACTACGCGTACAACTGGAGCCGCTCAAGTTCGGACAAGCAGACGATAGACCTCTCGACTGGCGAAATCGCATACGACTACTCCAACAACATCATCAACGAGAGCGTGCGTCAGGAGATAGGGATGAACGCCCTTTACCAGGACAGCAGGTTCAGGGCGCAGGTGGGATTTGCCGCGATGCCTACCAGGACGTACAACAGCACCACCAAGTACAATTCGACCGACGGGACGTACGCCCCGCAGGAATACGATGATTTCCGCTGGAACTTCTCGCCGCAGGCGATGATGTTTATGGATGTGAACGACAACTTCAACTGGCGTCTCTTCTACCGGGGGCAGTCCTCCCAGCCGTCCACCTCCCAGCTGATGCCTGTGCCGGACAATTCCGACCCTCTCAACATCAGTTTCGGAAACCCTACGCTCACTCCGTATTTCTCCCACAGTCTCAGGGGAGACCTGCGCTACTCCGACCGTCAGAAATTCTCTTCATTCAATCTGCGCTTCAGCGGCGGATTCACACAGAACCCTATCGTGAACACGACCTGGTACGGCACCAACGGCGGACAGTACACCATGCCGTTCAACGGCCCGTCCAACTCCAACGCCAGCGTCAATATGTTCGGCAACCTCCCGATAGGCAAGAGCAGCTTCTCCATAAGCAACAGCTTCGGCTTCAACTGGAGGAAGAGTTCCACCTATGTCGGCACCGACGTCGATATGAGCAAATACGATTCGGAGGGCTATTATGAATTTATGGAGTGGTTCATCGAACAGTTCAACGATCCGGCCTACTACGCTTCGCACATCACCGAGAACACGACCAAAACGGTCAGCTCCAACGACCGTCTCCGCTTCATCTACAGGGGTACGTCACTCGAAGCCACGGTGGGCGGCAGCACCAGGATGAACCGCTCGTGGTACTCCATCTCCAACCTCAAGGACAACACCACCACCTGGAACAACCAGCTTTCAGCCAGTCTCACCTGGAACTGGACGGCTACGGGAATAAGTCTCGAAAGCGATTTCGACTACAACTGGTACAACGGATATTCCACCGAGCAGCCGTCACAGAGCGTACTCAACGCGGAAATCTCCAAGCTGCTCTTCAACAACAATATGACAGTCGCCCTGCGCGGATATGACATTCTGGGCCAGTCCAAGAACCTGACCGTATCCGACAGTTCGAACTACCACAGCGAGACCGTCAACAACACCCTCGGGCGCTACGTGGTCGTATCCCTGACCTGGCGCTTCGGCACTATGGGCGGCAACAGGCGCAGAGGCGGTGGCCCGGGCGGTCCCGACGGTCCTGGCGGCGGACCCGGAGGTCCTCCTCCAATGATGTAAAATTTGTGTATCTTTGTCCCCTGTGATAACAGAACTCATCAAGGCCTTCGTCATCGGGATATGTGCAGCGCTGCCGGCCGGTCCGGTACTGCTGATGGTGATAAGGAAGACGCTTTGCAGAGGCCGGTCGGCGGGGATAATGACGGGCTTCGGCTCGGCTGTGGCGGACACTGTCTATGCTGCGGTCGGGCTGTTCGCTCTTGTGATGATACAGGGTTTCCTGGAGAGCCATGCGTCTCTGATAATGATTGTCGGAGGAGCGCTTATCGCCGCCATAGGGCTGAATGCCTGCCTGCGCAGCCGGAGTATTACTCTCTCGCTCGGTGGCGGGGGAGTCGGGACTCTCTCCCTTGTCGGATATTCCTTCCAGTCGCTGGCTTCAGTCCTGTCGAATCCCGCGGCTCTCGCGGTGATGACGGGTCTGCTGGCGGTGGCCGGATTCGGCTCCGGCGAGCTGTCCGCTCCGCACTGGGCCGTGCTGGCGGCAGTCTTTGCGGGGGAGTTCCTGTACTGGATAGCACTGGTCTTCGCCGTTTCCGCCTTCATCAGGCCCAGGGAGAAGACCTTGAGGATGATGAGCCGGGTCGCCGGACTAGGAATATGCTGTTTCGCTCTCGTGCTGATGGCACGGGGCATCATGTCGATTTAGAACAACAATATGAGCATAAAGGATTTTTTCGGCAATTGGATCGTGAAGAACCTGCTTCTGGCGGCCGCCTTTGTCGCCGTCATCGTGCTGGCGGTCTCGCTGTTCCTGTCCGTTGTGACCAGGCACGGCGAGGAGATAGCGGTACCCGATTTCAGCGGTATGACCGTCGAGGAAGCCCGTGCGGTCGCCTCATCGGCGAATCTCAGGGCGGAGGTGAGCGACTCGGTGTATGTCAGGCGGATGAAGCCGGGGGCTGTGTATATGCAGAACCCGAAGGCCGGATCCAATGTCAAGAAGGGTCGCAAGATACGGCTCACCACCAATACGATGGCCCCCAAGGAGGTGTACATGCCTTCGCTGATCGGGGTGTCACTGCGCCAGGCCAAGGCTGAGCTGCTGCGCAACGGCCTCGCTCTCGGCCGTATCGTCTATGTCAGGGACATCGCCACCAACAACGTCCTGCGTCAGCAGCGCTTCGGCTTCGACATAGAAGCCGGCGCTCCGGTGGCGAGCGGCACGAAGATAGATCTCGTGCTGGGACTCGGCAGCGACGATATGACGCTTGTCCCGGATCTCGAAGGCAAGTCCTATATGCAGGCCGTGGATATCCTTCAGGACAATTCCCTCAATGTCGGCCGGCTGCGTTTCGCGTCGGACGTCAGGGATTATGCCGATTCCCTCAGCGCCGTCGTGCGCTCGCAGAATCCAGCCCCCGGTCCGGTACGGAAGGGGTCTGAAGTTTCGCTATATTTCAAGAGTAGGTGATGGAAGGGGAACTCTTCGAACATTTCAGGCTGGAGGTGGACAAGGGGCAGACCCCGATGCGCATAGACAGATATATGTCCACGCATCTGGAGGACACTTCCCGCAGCAGGGTGCAGCAGGCCCTCAAGGACGGCTATGTGAAGGTGGGGGAGGAAAGCGTCAAGGCCAATTTCATAGTGCGGCCGGGCGATGTCATCCGTTTCGTGATGCCATACAGGAGGCGTGGACTTGAGGTGCTTCCGCAGGATATTCCGCTCAATATAGTCTACGAGGACGAGGACGTGCTGGTCATCGACAAGCCGGCAGGAATGGTGGTGCATCCGGGACACGGACATTTCGAGGGGACTTTGGTCAATGCCCTGTCCCACTATCTGGGAATTTCCCAGGGACCGGATGCCGAAGACGAGAGGATGGGGGTGCTTGTGCACCGCATCGACAAGGACACCAGCGGCCTGCTTGCCGTGGCGAAGAATGAGTCATCGCAGCTCAAGCTCGCGAAGCAGTTCTTCGACCACAGCATAGAGAGGAAATACGTCGCCGTCGTGTGGGGGGACGTCAAGGAGGACGAGGGGACGGTCGACGGCAATATCGGGCGCGACCCCAACGACCGTCTCCGCTTCAGGGTCTATGACGAAGAGGACAGGGGCAAGCGCGCCGTGACCCACTACAGGGTGCTGGAGCGTTTCGGCTTCGTGACCTTGATCGAGTGCCGGCTGGAGACCGGACGGACGCATCAGATCAGGGTGCATATGTCCAGCATAGGACATCCCATATTCAATGACGACAGATATGGCGGGAACGAAATCAGAAAGGGGACGATATACTCCAAATACAGGCAGTTCATAGCCAACTGTTTCGAACTTTGTCCGCGGCAGGCCCTGCACGCCGCGACGCTGGGATTCGAGCATCCGCGCACGGGGGAATGGCTCCGCTTCAGCTCTCCGGTTCCGGACGATATGACCGCGCTTCTGGAAAAATGGCGGAAATATTGCGGTCAGATGCCTGAAGAATGAAAGTCAAGCTCCTGATACTCTGTGCTCTCTCGGCGGTGCTTCTCAGTCTGCCGTGGCTTGTGCCGCATAGCGGAGCGCTCGCCCTGGTGGGGTTTGTCCCGCTGCTTGTGGCTGACGCCCTGGCGACCGGATGCGCCCTCCGCCGCTTCTGGCCCTATGCCCTCTTCTGCTTCGTCCTCTGGAACGCTCTGACCACCTTCTGGGTCTGCAACGCGACTCTTGGCGGCGGCGTGTTCGCGATTCTTGCCAATGCGGCGCAGATGACGCTGATATGGGCGATATTCCGTTTCTCCCGCAGATACCTCAGGGGGGCTGTTCCATATATCCTGCTCGCATCGATGTGGATCGCGTGGGAGAGGAAATATTTCGACGTGGACATATCCTGGCCCTGGCTCACGCTCGGCAACGCCTTTGCCGCCAGCACCCGCAGCATACAGTGGTACGAATACACCGGAACGCTCGGCGGAACGCTCTGGGTATGGCTTTGCAATCTAGGATTTTTCGGACTCATATATGCCTTCTCCTCCGGGGTGTGGCGCAGTTTGACCGCAGCCGCAAGGGTCTGTTCGACTTTGGGGGTGGTGATTGCGGTGAGCGGACCCCTGCTGCTCTCCAAACATATGTACGATTCGTACGAGGAGAAGTCCGAAGGGTCGGTGAAGATTATCATAGGCCAGCCTAATCTGGACCCGTACCGTAAGTTCAGCTCGCTCAGCCAGCGGGAGCAGAATGCGGAGCTGATATCCCTATTCGAAACCGAACTGCGCAAGGACAGCGCGTCAGTGCGGCCCGTGCTGCTTGTCGGGCCTGAGACTTTCACTTCCGACGTCGTACTGGGCGATGTCGCCGCTTCGCCCACGATGCGCAGCTTCCGTGAACTCCTGGAGAAGTACCCCGGAGCGGAACTGCTTGTCGGCGCGAGCACCTACGACGTCTATCCTGCCGGGGCCCAGCCTTCGGTCCTGGCCCGCAGATTCGGCGACGGCTGGATCCGTTCGCACAACAGCGCCATTCTGACGGATGCGTCAGGGCGATACGAGATCTGCCACAAGAGCCGCCTTGTCGTGGGGACGGAACTCACCCCGTATCCGCGAATCTTCGTCCCGCTGGACGACTTCCTGTCGGAGAAGATGGGCGTGTCGGGCCTTATGGGACGCTGCGAGGGACAGGGCGAGGCCTCCCTGCTGCATTTCGGTAAGGACAGAGTGCCTTTCGGCTGCGCGATATGCTACGAGTCCGTCTATGGGGAATATTGTACGGAGTACGTGCGCAAGGGGGCCGAGATGATGACCGTCATCACCAACGACGCGTGGTGGGGTGATACTCCCGGATATAGGCAGCACCTGAGCTATTCCGCCCTGCGCGCCATAGAGCTGCGCCGGGACATCGCACGCTGCGGCAATACCGGCATCTCCTGCATCATCGACCAGAGAGGGGATGTCTTCAACGCATCCGAGTGGTGGGAGAAGGCCGTGGTCTGCTCGGAAGTCAATCTCAATTCCGGCCAGACTTTCTTCGTGAGGAACGGAGATCTCGTCGGGAGGGTGTGCACCCTGGTCTTCCTGCTTCTCGTTGTGCTGCTTGCCGTGAGGACTCTGCTGCCTAAAGCCTCCAGTCGATAGGGGATTTCCCCTCGGAGACAAGTATCCCGTTGGCCTTCGAGAAATGCCTGCATCCGAAGAATGCGCCTCTCGCAAGAGGGGAGGGATGCGCCGCTTCCAGCACATGGTGGCGGCTGCGGTCTATCAGCGCCGCCTTGCTCCGGGCATAGTTGCCCCAGAGCATAAACACTATGCCGCTGCAGCGCCCGGAGATAGTCCGTATCACCGCGTCCGTGAAATTCTGCCAGCCTATCCCGCTGTGGGAGGCGGCCTCTCCCGCCCGCACCGTCAGTACCGCATTGAGCAGCAGCACGCCCTGTTCCGCCCAGGGAGTGAGGTCGGGACTCCCGGACATCTTCACGCCGAGGTCACTCTCAATCTCCTTGAATATGTTTTTCAGAGACGGTGGAGCCGGTACGCCGGCCGGCACCGAGAACGATAGTCCGGTGGCCTGCCCGTAGCCGTGGTAGGGGTCCTGCCCGATGATCACGACCTTCACCCTGTCGAGCGGACAGAGTTCGAAGGCCCTGAATATCTGTCCTCCCGGAGGATATATCACCGCCCCCTCGCGCTTCTGCCTGTGCAGTTCATCCGAGAGCTGCACGAAATACGGTTTTGTGAACTCTTCCGAGAGAGCCTCCTTCCAGCTTTGTTCCATTCTGACATCCATAATCGGGAGTTTGTGCTTGTCCCTGTAAAGTTAAGTAATTCCTAAAATTTTTCATATCTTTGCCCCCGCTTGCGGCGCAGTGCCGCGAAGCGATAAGGGGTGCTCCGGATTTTTCCGTGGCTGAGATTATACCCATAACCTGATCCGGGTAATGCCGGCGTAGGGAAAGAACTCCCCTTATACATATGGTTTTATTGTTGTCGGCAGGTGGCAGAAAATGATTTGCCGCAGGTCCGGCAGGGATGAAGCAGCTTAGTGTTTAACGCTTAATTACATTTATGAGAAAAAATGTATTTTTCGTCGTGCTGCTGATGTCGGCTCCGCTCGCCGGGGCGCAGACGCAGTCCGACTCGCTCCTGGTCGAAAGACTTGAGGATGCGGTGGTAAAGGGGGTGATGGTGCAGAAAAACGCGCCTTATGCAGTCGCGAACATCAATGAGAATACCCTCAAGACCTTCTCTCTCAGCGGAAAGGAGCTTCCTTTCCTGCTCTCGAGGACTCCAGGCGTGATGGCGTGGAGCGAAAACGGTGTCGGGACAGGCACCAGCTATATGCGCATACGCGGGGCGGGGGATTCGAGAATCAACGTCACGGTGGACGGAGTGCCGCTCAATTCCCCTGAGGACCAGTGCGTCTTCTGGGCCAATATGAACAGCTATTCCTCCTTTATGGAGAGCGTGCAGGTCCAGCGCGGGGTCGGGACTTCCGTCAACGGTGACGGGGCTTTCGGCGGCACCGTGGCGATGAAGAGCCGGTCCGCCTCCCTTCTGCCTTATTCCGAACTGACGGCTTCTTACGGTTCGTACAATACCTATCACACCGGCATCTCGGCTTCCACGGGACTTCTGTGGAATCACTTCGTCCTCGATGCGTCAGTCCATAATACCGGCACCGACGGCTATGTGGACGGCACCCGCGGACGTTCCGGCTCCTCCTATGTCGGCCTCACCTGGCTCGGGGGCGATTTCAGCATCAAATACCGCAACATCGGCAACTTCGAGCATACCGGGCAGGCGTGGAACGGAGTGACGGCGGGAAGCGACGATGTCTCCCTGATGGACGGGACTTACGGCGAGCACACCGGCATCCGCACCTATGCGGACCTCCACCGCGTCGGACTCGGCCGCTACAACTCCCTCTACGAGCGTCTCGTGACAGACTCCGACGGGGGATTCGTCCGTGATGCGGACGGCAACTATCAGACGGAACGCTACCGCCTCAAGGACGGCTCATATTGGGACAGGACCACCGACAACTTCGAGCAGAACCACAATATCCTCTCCGCCTTCTGGAATCCCGCCGCGCATTGGAAGATGAACCTCACCCTGCGCTATACCTACGGTTACGGCTATTACGACGAGTTCCGCTACGACAACAAGCTCTCCAAGTTCGGACTCAGTTTCACGAACGCGGACGGCAGCCCGCTCAAGAGAAGCGATTTCGTCCGCCGGAAAGGGTTGACGCAGCACACCTGGGGGGCTGTCTACAACCTGAACTACCACGATGAGCTGTGGGACATCATCGGGGGACTCACGGCCCAGAACTTCAGGTCAAACCACTTCGGACACTTGACTTATATCGGCGACGACGCCCTCGCCGCAGCCGTGCTGGATGCGGACGGACGCTATACCTATTATGATTCAGACGCCTCCAAGGGCGACTACGGCGCCTTCGTCAAGGCGGCCCTCAATCTCGGGGAGAATTGGGACGTCTTCGGAGACCTCCAGTACAGGAGGGTGGACTACCGCACCGACGGCCGGAATGACAAGTTCGTATCCAACAGCGACGGCAGCTATTCCAACCAGGTGCTGGACGTTGACAAGCACTACAACTTCTTCAATCCCAAGGGAGGAGTGAGCTACAGCAGCGGAGCGCACCGCGCCTATGCCTCAGTGGCCCTGAGCCATCGTGAGCCGGAGCGCAACAATTTCACGGACAACGGCAACTATCCCGCCCCTTCGGCGGAGAGCCTGATCGACTACGAGGCCGGCTATCAGTTCAATGCGAAGAGCCTGCGCGCCGGGGTCAACCTCTACTATATGGACTACCGCAACCAGTTCGTCCAGACCGGGCAGGTGAGCGACATCGGAGAGAGCCTCACGACCAATATCGCCAGGTCCTACCGCAGAGGAGTCGAGCTGACTCTCGCCTTGGACGTCAACCGGTATCTGACCCTTGAGGGCAACGCCGCCTTGAGCGACAACAAGATTCTCGACTTCGACGAATATGCCGAGGACTGGGATGCCGAAAGCGGATACCGCATCATACATTATAATAAGTCGACTCTCGCCTTCTCCCCGTCGGCCATACTCAACGGTTTCGCCGACTTCCGTCTGGGAGACTTCAGCGCCGTATGGCATACGGGCTTCGTCGGACGCCAGTATCTGGACAACACCGCTAACACCGACCGCTCGCTGCCATCCTACAGCTGCTCCGATGTCAACTTCGCCTACACTTTCCGCTTCGGCGGAATTCTCAAGGAGCTGCGGGTGGGCCTGACTCTCGGCAACGTGTTCAACAGCCGCTTCGCCACGAACGGCTGGGTATATTCGGCCATAAGCGACGAATACGGACACCCGGAGGACAACCGCTATTACCAGATAGGCTTCATTCCGAGCGCGGGATTCACCGCCCTCGGGAACGTGTCGCTGAAATTCTGAACCGCCATCTATGCAGGAATTCATCGCCCTTCATTGGCTTGACATCCTGACCACGGTCCTGGGACTCGCCTATATCCTTCTGGAGTACAAGGCGAGTCTCTGGCTTTGGCTGGTCGCCTTCGTGATGCAGAGCCTCGACGTCGTGCTGTACTATCAGCACGGCCTGTATGCCGACTGCGGAATGGAGTTCTACTATATCGCGATGACGATATATGGCTTCATCAACTGGAAATATCTCCGAGGCGGAAACGATGGACCGGGGGCGGCGGTGAGCCATTTCGAGAAGAGATTCATCCTGCCGTGGGTGTGCTTCACGGCCGCCATCTGGGCTCTGATATATTTTCTGCTGGTGCGTTTCACCGATTCCCAAGTGCCTCTTACGGACAGCTTCACCACTGCGCTGAGTTTCGCCGCGTGTTGGGCGCTTGCCCGCAAGTATCTGGAACAGTGGCTGATATGGATAGTGATAGATGTGGTTACCTGCGCCCTTTATTTCTACAAGGGCATCCCGTTCAAGGCTTCGCTCTATGGTGTTTATGTAATAATTGCGGTCGCCGGTTACCTCAAATGGAGAAAAATGCTGAATAATTCATAACTTTGGGGCTATGAAAGTCAAGGCCTTGTTCCCGGGTTCCTTCGATCCCTTCACCGCCGGACATCTCAACATCCTCCACAGGGCGCTGACGATGTTTGACGAGGTGACCGTGGCCATAGGCATCAATCAGGACAAGTGCGGATTTTTCAGCAACGAGCAGAAGATAGACATCATCCGCCAGGCCACCGCCGGTATTGACGGCGTGACCGTCATCCAATACGACGGACTTACGGTGGACATCTGCCGCGAACTCGGCATACGGCACATAGTCCGGGGAGTGCGCAATATGCTTGACTTCGAGAACGAGCGGGCCATAGCCGACGCCAACCGCAGACTCTCACCCGAGATAGAGACCATCATAATCCCTACCGCGCAGGAGTTCGCGCATATCTCGTCATCCGCCGTGCGGGACATACTCCGCCACCACGGCGACACCTCGCTCTTCGTGCCGGAGGGAGTAAGGCTTCCCGAAGTCATATGAAGCGCCTTGCGCTCATAACGGCAGCCGTTATCGCATCGGCGGGCTGTCTGTTCGCGCAGACGGATTCCCTCTACCGCTATGCCGGGCTTGACAGCCTGCTGTCCGAATTCTACGTTACGCTCGAGCGCGAGAACATAGCGGTCAAGAACGCCGAATTCGACTCCCTCATCTCGAGCTGCCGGGATTCGCTCACGAGACAGCACGTGACGCTGAGCGTATTCGACCACTACCGCCACGCGCGGGTGATGGGGGAGGAGGCCGTGGCCATACATATATACGACACCTGGCTCGCGACCGGGGCCGTGCGCACGGCCACCGACATCGAACTGATGGACGCGCAGATATTCGCCGACTTCAACCGCAGCTCCCTGCTCGGTATGACCGCCCCGAAACTGACACTTTTCAAGCCCGGAGGAGGCAGCCGCACCGTACCCGCCGACGGAAGGGTGTCCGTGCTTTTCTTCTACGACACCTCTTGTGCCAAATGCCGCCTCGAGAGCCGCCTGCTGCCTTCTGTGCTTGCGCAAGTGGATTTCCCTATGGATTTCTATGCCGTCTATGTCGGTACGGACAAGAAGGAGTGGAAGGCCTTCCGCAGAAATTTCAAGATACCCGGGCGGAAAGTGAAACTCGTACACCTTTGGGATCCGGAGATGGATTCCGACTATCAGAGATACTACGGAGTGACCGGCACGCCGAAGATGTTCCTCATCTGGAAGGACGGGGAGATACTGGGCAGGCGGCTTGAAGTCTCCAACCTGCAGGAGATGATTCACTACATACAGATAACGGATGGCAAAGAAAAACAAAAAGAAGACCGGTAGGAGATATTCCGCCGTGGATCCGGCCTATCTGGACCGGCAGCGGGAGTCCCTCAAAAGAATTTACCGCAAGACCGTGCTCTTCAACGGGCAGGAACTTGCGGCAATCGACGAATATTGTCATCGCTTCAGAGTGGCTTCACGCTCCGCCCTGATACGGGAGGCTCTTATGGAGCGCATCCTCAAGGGGCTGGAGGAGAATCACCCGACGCTTTTCTAGAAGATGAATCCGAGCACGTCGGCGATGGTCTGCACGTAGTGGAAGGTCAGGCCCGCGACGTAGATTTCCTTGATGTCCTCGATGTCCTTGCGGTTGTCTTCCGAGATGACTATCGTGTGGACGCCGGCCCTCTTGGCGGCGAGGATTTTCTCCTTTATCCCTCCTACCGGAAGCACTCTTCCGCGCAGGGTCATCTCACCTGTCATAGCCACGCCGGACTTGATGGCTTCCCCGCGCAGGGCGGACACCATGGAGCTGACCATCGTGATGCCGGCCGACGGGCCGTCCTTCGGGGTCGCACCTTCCGGCACGTGCACGTGGACGTCTTTCGCGGCGAATTCCTCAGAGGTCATCTTCGCCATCTCCGGGTGGGCCTTGATATACTGGTATGCGATGGTGGCCGACTCCTTCATCACGTCTCCCAGATTGCCGGTCATCGTCATCACTCCCTTGCCGTTGGACACGGAACTCTCGACGAAGAGGATTTCCCCTCCCATCTGGGTCCACGCGAGACCGGTCACCACTCCGGGGGCCTCGTTGCCCTTCTGCTTGTCGTGGAACGCCACAGGCAGGCCGAGATACTCCTTCAGATGCTCCTTGCGTATCACTTTCGGATACTCCTGGCATAGCGCAATCTTCTTCGCGCTGACCCGGGCTATCTTGGCAATCTGCTTCTCAAGCCCGCGCACGCCGGATTCGTGGGTGTACTGGTCGATGATTTCGGCGAGGGCCGATTTGTCTATCTTCAGCGCCCCCTTGGCTATGCCGTGTTCCTCCAGCTGCTTCGGGACGAGGAACTTCCTGGCGATTTCCATCTTCTCCTCCGCGAGGTAGCCGGTGACGTTGATCACCTCCATACGGTCGAGCAGGGCGGGCTGTATAGGCGAGATGCTGTTGGCCGTGGTGATGAAGAGCACATTGCTCAGGTCGTAGTCGAGGTCGAGATAGTTGTCGTGGAAAGCGGCGTTCTGCTCCGGGTCGAGCGCTTCGAGCAGCGCGGACGACGGGTCGCCCTTGAAGTCGGAGCTGAGTTTGTCTATCTCGTCCAGCACTATCACCGGATTGGAGGTGCCGGCCTTGGCGATGCCGTTGAGGATGCGCCCCGGCAGAGCTCCGACGTAGGTCTTGCGGTGCCCGCGGATTTCAGCCTCGTCGTGCATGCCGCCGAGGGCGATGCGCACGTACTTGCGTCCGAGCGCCTTGGCCACCGACTTGCCAAGGGAGGTCTTGCCCACTCCCGGAGGCCCGTAGAGGCAGAGGATAGGGGACTTCATATTGCCCTTGAGCTTGAGTACGGCGAGATATTCCACGATACGGTCCTTTACGGTGTCAAGCCCGTAGTGGTCGTGGTCGAGAACCTTCTGTGCGTGGGTGAGGTCGAGATTGTCCTTGCTCATCTCTCCCCACGGCAGCTGGAGCATAAACTCGAGATAGTTGTACTGCCCGCTGTAGTCCGGGGAGGACGGATTGAATCTTTCGAGCTTGGCGAGTTCCTTGTTGAACGCTTCCGCAATCTCGTCCGGCCATTTCTTCCCGGCGGCTCTCTCGCGGAACTTGTCGAATTCCTCCGCGTCGTCCATGCCGAGCTCCTCCTGGATGGTGCGCAGCTGGTTGTTGAGGTAGTATTCCCTCTGCTGCTGGTCGATTTCGCTCTTGACCTTCTGGTTGATCTCCTGCTTTATCTTCATCAGCTCGATCTGCACGTCGAGTATGGAGAGGAGCTTCAGACCCCTGACCTTCACGTCGTCGTATTCGAGCAGGGCCGCCTTCGCATCGAAGTTCTCCACCTCGATGGTGGTGGCGATGAAATTCACGAGGAAGCGGAAGTCGTCTATGGCCTTCACCGCGCCGATGGTCTCCCTCGTGCCGAGGTTGGACGAGCGGAGTATCTGGGCGGCCTTGTCCTTGAGGGACTCGCTTATCGCCTTTATGTCAGTGCCGTGATTGTCTTCCTTGAGGATGTCGGCGAGATAATGAACCCTGGCCGTGATATACGGCTCGTATCCCAGCACCGCCTCGATTTCCAGGCGTTTGAAGGCCTGGAGTATGGCGGTGAGAGTGCCGTCCGGCATCTCGAGGGTCTTGACTATCTTGCAGACTGCCCCGAAGTGGTAGAGATCCTCCTCCTGGGGTTCCTCCACCATCACGTCCTCCTGCGGGACGGCGCCGATGAAGAAACCCTCCTTCTCGGCGTCCTGGATGAGCTTTATGGACTTCTCCCGTCCTATCGTGACAGGATATATCGCTCCCGGGAACAGCGCCGCGTTGCGCAGTGCGAGAATAGGCAGAACATCAGGCAGTTCGGCATCGTCAAACTTCATCAGGCCATCTCCCTGCACGACCGGTATGATGCTCACTTCAGCTCCGGACGGGAAGGTGAATTCTTTATCTTGTCTCATATTTCTGTCAAATTGTCAGTAATGCTTGTCCTTAAAATCGAAGCGCTAATATACTCAATCTCCGTGCCACTGCAAAAAAAATCAAAACTCGCTGCAAGTATTTTGATTAATGAAAAAAATAATATATTTTTGCACTCCAATTTCGTTGCAAATTTATTGAATACTAAATATTAAGACAATGACTAAAGCAGAAATCGTTAATGAAGTCGCCAAATCGACCGGAATCGAGAAGGTAACCGTACAGACGGTGGTCGAGGCTACCATGGAGAGCATCAAGTCTTCTATCATAAAGGGTAACCCGGTATACCTCCGCGGCTTCGGAAGCTTCATCATCAAGCATCGTGCGCAGAAGGCAGCCCGCAACATCACCAAACAGACAACCATGACCATTCCGGCTCACGACATCCCGGCCTTCAAGCCTTCAAAGTCATTCGTATCAGAGGTCAAGACAAAATAATTCAATACAATGCCAAACGGAAAGAAGCATAAGAGACATAAGATGTCCACACACAAGCGCAAGAAGCGTTTGCGTCTGAACAGACATAAGAAGAAGTAGTCGAGAAAAGCCTGACGGGAGATCCGGCGGGCTTTTTCTTAATTATTGGTAATGCAAATGGAAACCACCGCGAAAACAGAAAAAGATCTTGTGGTCGACGTCTCGGCCTCGGAAGTTCGCATAGCGCTGATGGAGAACCATCGCCTCATCGAACTTGACAGAGAGTCAACCAAGGAGCACGGGTTCTCGGTCGGGGACGTGTATCTTGGCAAAGTCAAGAAGATACTTCCCGCTCTGAACGCCGCTTTCGTGGACATAGGTGACAGCAAGGAAGCGTTTATCCACTATCTTGACCTGGGACTGTATTTCAACGCCTTCGACTCGTTCGTGCGGGAGAGCAATCCCAACAGGGACCTCGGCAAGCTCTATTCGGGCATCAAGATAGGACCGGTGCTTGCAAAGGAGGGCCGCATCGAGGACCACCTCAAGCCGGGTCAGATGATAATCGCACAGATTGTCAAGGAACCTATCTCCACCAAAGGATCCAGGTTGACTGCGGAGATTTCATTGGCAGGACGCAACATAGTACTGCTCCCCTTCGCCGACAAGGTGAGCGTTTCCCAGAAAATCTCCTCACGTGAGGAGAAAAAGAGACTTGAGACTCTCGTCCGCAGCATCCTCCCGCGCAACTACGGTGCCATCATCCGCACTGCCGCAGAGGACAAGAACGCCGCGGTGCTTGTGGCCGAACTCCGCTCGCTCATCGAGAAATGGGAGGGTTCGTGGAAGAAGATAGCCGCATCCAAGGGCATCAAGCTCCTCTTCACGGAGTATGACAGGACTACGGCGACCATACGCGATCTGCTCAACGACACGTTCTCCAACGTGTATGTGAACGATGCGAAAATCTACGACGAGGTGCGCCGCTACGTCTCCCTGATCTCGCCTGAACAGGCGAAGATAGTCAAGCTCTATGAAGGCAGGGAGCCTATTTTCGACCATTTCGAGGTCACGCGCCAGATCAAGAGCTCATTCGGCAAGGTTGTGCCGATGAAGCAGGGCGCATATCTCGTGATAGAGACGACGGAGGCTCTCAATGTCATCGACGTGAACAGCGGCACCAGGGCCAAGACCACCGACCAGGAGGAGAACACCTACGAGGTCAACAGGATTGCGGCCGAGGAAATAGCGCGCCAGCTCCGGCTCCGGGATATGGGCGGCATCGTCATCATCGACTTCATCGATATGGACAAGGCCGAACACCGCAACGGACTCTTCACCTATATGAAGGAGCTGATGGAGCCCGACAGGGCCAAGCATAACGTGCTGCCGCTCACCAAATTCGGCCTTATGCAGCTCACCCGCCAGAGGATACGTCCCGTGACGGAGATAGAGACGGCCGAAAAATGCCCTTTGTGCCACGGCACCGGCAAGATAGCCTCCACCGCCGTCATCGACGAGCAGATAGAGAGACGGCTGGCCGACTACGTGGAGAAGGGACAGAAGACCTTTACGCTCAAGGTAAGCCCCATATTGGGCGCATACCTGAGCCGCGGATTCAACTCTTTTGTCCGCAAATGGAAACGCAAGTACAAGTGCAAGCTGTCGCTGGTCGAGGAGACCGAACACAGCATCCTGCAATATGAATTCTACAACGAAAAAGGAGAGGCTCTCAGTTGAGGGCCTCTCTCTTTTTAGGAATTACTTATTCGTATTCCCCCGCCGGGTGCTTCGTGTCCCTGACGGCCACGTCCCAGACCTTGCAGCACAAATCCTTGCCCTCCGGCCCCTCCACGTAGAGGGTCACGACATAGCGGGCATTGTCCTTGGCGTATTCGTGTACCGGGTTCTGCTCCGTTGAGGTCGTGCCGTCGCCGAAGTCCCACTTCCAGGAAGTTATGTTGCCGTAGCTGCGGTCGCGGAAGGCCACGAGCCGGCTGTGGTCAATAACTTCGTGGGTCCAGGCGGCCTCCACCGGCCTGCGGAACTGCGCTTCCAGCGGCATGAGGGTGAAAAGCCTCTCCATCGAAGCGTTGCCGAACATCCTGTGGTGCTTGGAGAGGTTCCAGAACCCGCTGTTGCCCTTGCCTCCGTCGTAGTCGATCACGGCCCAGCAGAGGCCGATCTTCTTGCCCTCGTAGAGCCTGCTCTCGGTGGAGTATGCCGGCCCGTCGGGACTTGCGAAGTCAAACGGAGTGATGTAGAACTCGAATTTCAGGGTCCCGCTCTCGCCGTGCTTGAAATCGTAGCTGTAGGCGTAGTTGGCATAAGGCAGCTCCTTGAGCCACTGCTGCACTCCCCATACCATGGTCCAGGACTTGCCCGGAGTCGGCGGGGTCATTATATGGTAGTTCTGCGCGTGCACGTTCTGCAGCTGGAAGAATGCGTCGAAACGGCTGAGTACCTCCTCGTTGAGCCGGAACTCATCCACGTGCGGGCCACCGGAGAGGTCGCCGTCCACTACGATTTCGAAGGTGTCGTTGCGAAGCCCGAGCTGGTCGAAGTCCCAGTAGTCGTCATAGGCCTCGTAGTAGAAATAGAGCCGGTTGAGACCATCCACCCAGCCTACCTTGACCTTGATGTCGAGAGTGGACTTGTCGATGCCCTCGTGCTTGCCGCTGTCGTCCCACATCTCCTCCATAGGGACAGTGTAGCTCTCCGGGACGATATCCCAGTCGGAGAATTCCCCGTCGATGCGCGGGATCTGATTCTTCGGGAACTGGAACACCTTGAATCCGGGCTCCGTTACCTGTGCCTCCACCGTCCTTCCCGGCAGCATGTTCTTTCCTTTGTAGGGGTTGTCCTGCGCGTTGAGCGGCAGCAGCATGCCTGCGGCGAGAACCGCAGGCATCAGAGTTTTCAGCATGTTCATTATTTATAGTTGTAAAGTTGAACCTTGATGAATCCCGGTTCAGGAGTCCCGAAGTTGAGACCCTGTCCGGAGAATCCCTCCTCGACGGCATAGAGCAGGTCGTAGCGGAGCTGAATCTGGTCTCCGTTGAGCCAGCGTCCCTCGACCCAGCTGCCGTTCTCGAATTCTCCTTCGGTCACCTTGGCCAGTCCGACTATGTCCTTGCCCTCCTTAGGCAGGAAGGTGATGCGGACGTTGGAGCCGAGGAAGAGATAGCTGTCCTCGCTTTCCTGGATGACTATTGCGTATCCGATGGCATTAGGGTCGTAGGTGCCTCCGGTGAGCTGCGGGGCTCCGCCGTTGCGGCGGCCGCTGGAGACGAGTTCGAAGCAGATTCTATAGTTCCCGAGCGTGACTTCGTCCTTGAGTCTCAGAGGATTGGAACCCTTGAGCCACGCGGCGCGGATTCTGCCCTCGGCCTGGGCCTTGAGGATTTCCGCGGAGGCTGCGTCGGCCTTGCGGTAGAAGTCGCTGAAGCTCTCGTTGGACGGGTTGAGCGGGTCTCTGTCAAGCCCGAAAGGAGAATATCCTATGCCGCCCATCTCCCCGATGGTGAACGCCGCGTTGGCCGCTCCGTTCTGTCCGGCGCGGGATTCCGGGACGAATACCGGATTGCCCGAGCGGGCATACATACGGAGAATCTCCGGGTAGTCGTCAAGGTAGATGTCCGGCGAGAGTATGTCGATGGAAGGCGCGGCCGCTCTCCAGATATCGTGGTTCTGAGCCTGCGGGCCTCCGGAAGGATAGTTGCCCGGGCGGGTGTCTTCCGGCTGGACTATCCAGGCGTTCACGAAGGTCGGCAGGGCATAGACCGCCTTGCCCGCGGCGGATACCTTGTTTATATATGAAGCGTAGTTCCACGCCATGAAGATCTCGTCCGTGCGGTCGTTCTTGCCGAAGACCTCCTCCCAGGTGCCGGAAGTCCTGTATCCGCTCTTCTTCCAGGCGGAGAGGGTCTCCGGAAGGAGGGAGTCCTTATGCTTTGTGAGATAGTCCATCAGCTCCTGCGGAACCTGTCCGGCGAAAGCCTTCTCCGCAGCCGGGCAGTAGTCGCGGGTGTAGCCGTGGAGTCCGACTTCGTTCTCCATCTGAATCATCACCACGGTCTGCTCCCGGGAGTCTATCTCCTTGAGGTGGCGCATCATGGCGGCGTATGCCTTGCCGTCAGCCTCGGCCGTGGCCGCTCCTAGCGTGCTGAGTATAGGCAGCGTGCGGCCTTCCTTCGTGAGTGCGGAAGGGAAACGGGCGGCGTCCTTCTTGACCCAGGCAGGGTGATAGCTGCTGACTCCGTTCTTCCAGCTTCCGAACCAGAGCAGCATAAGCTTCATGTCGTTGGCCCTGGCGTCGGCGATGAGGTCGTCGACCACCTTGAAGTCGAATCTGCCCTCTTCCGGCTCGACCTGCTCCCAGCTCACCACCGCGAGTACGGTGTTGATGCCGGCCTGCTTGAGCTGCGGCCAGCGGGAGGCCATATAACTGCGGCTTGAGGAGGATGAATTCATGAGTTCGCAGGAGAGAGCAAGATACGGTTCGCCCTTGACGATGAGCTGTGTGACGTTCCCTCTCTTTTCCAGATGCGGCGCGGGAGCTGCGGTCGGCTTCTCCGTGGCCGTGGCACAGGCGGCGAGTGTCAGCGCGGCCGTGCAGATGGCGGTAATTGTTCCTTTGTTCATATTGTGGTTTGAGTAATCGTTGCGTAAAGATACGATTTATTTTTTTACAGGGCTTGCGGGTTCGGAAATAATTAGTATCTTTGATGCGTAATTTAGAATAATTCAAAATTAATACAAGTATGAAGAAGAAGTTCAGATGTCTGGTATGCGGATTCGTATACGAGGGGGAGAATCCTCCTGCAAATTGTCCACAGTGTCACGCTCCTGCGAGCAAGTTCGTGGAAGTCAAGGGCGAAGGCCTCGAGTGGGCCTGCGAGCACAGGCTCGGAGACGGGAAGGTGGAGGACGGGGAGATTATGCAGGGCCTGCACGACCATTTCAACGGCGAGTGCTGCGAAGTCGGGATGTATCTCGCAATGAGCCGTCAGGCGGAGCGGGAAGGTTATCCTGAGATTGCCGAGGCTTTCAAGCGCTATGCCTTCGAGGAGGCGGAACACGCCGCCAAGTTCGCGGAGCTGCTCGGAGAGATCGTCTGGGACACCAGGACCAACGTGAAGAAGCGTGCCGAGGCGGAGTGCGGCGCCTGCGAGGGCAAGCTTGCCATCGCCACCCGCGCCAAGCAGCTCGGATATGACGCCATCCACGACACCGTGCACGAGATGGCCAAGGACGAGGCCCGTCACGGCGCAGGTTTCCAGGGACTCTACAAGAGATTCTTCGAAGGAAAGTAAGAGTATTGCGGGAAATGGCTATATTTGGTCAAAAATGACATTATGGCCATTTCCTCCAAACTCCTCAAACCGATTCTGACGGCGCTCCTGTCACTGGGCTGCGCCGTCTGCTTTTCCCAGGTGCCGTTCTATGCTCCGGCTCCGGGAGACGGCAGACTCTTCGGATACCATTCCCTCAAATTCCGTCCGTCGGTCAATTATAACGAGAGTTTCACCACTTTCCAATACGGCATAGGCAAGAGCGCCGTCGGGCTGGAACTCTACACCTGTCCGACGGGAGCGTATTCCGGCTACACCTTCAGGGCGGGCCTCTACGAGAGCAACGGCTTCAATCTCGGCATCCAGACCAGCCCGACTTTCTCTCTGGGCGACAACCACAAGTTTTCATACGTCACCAGCGGCCTCTATCTTCACGGGGCTTTCGACCCTGAGGGGCGTTTCTATTGGCTCTCCAACACCCTTTGGACAGTGCATACTGACAAAATGGCGGATATCGAGCACTGGCTTTATCTGGGAGCCAAATTCCCGCTTCCGGACGGCTCGGTGCTGAATCCTATGGCCGGTACGATCCACTCGTGGCGACTCGACTCCGAACCCGGGCTTGCCTTGGGATGTTCTTGGGCTATAGGGAATTACGAATTCTTCCTCTGGTCCGACAACTATCTCAAGGATGATTTCCGGATAGTATTCGGCATAGGCTTTGTATATTAGACGTCGGCCCTGCTCCGCTCAGGCGCAAGCCTGTGGAGAAGGGGCGGGCCTTGAGGTGAAACCAAAAACACAAAGATATGATTTGGACAATAGTCATAGCCGTGATGCTGCTCTCGTATGTCGTTCAGTCGACCCTGCAGAGCAAATTCGCCAAATATTCCAGAGTCCCGTCGCCGCACGGACTCACAGGGGCTGACATAGCGAGGCTGATGCTCAAGCAGAACGGCATCACCGACGTGACGGTGCAGTCCGTCCGGGGCAAGCTCACGGACCACTACAATCCTCAGGACAGGACGATAAATCTGAGCGAGTCGGTCTTCGGGAGCGCTTCCGTAGCCGCCTGCGCCGTAGCCGCGCATGAGACGGGACACGCCATACAGCACGCCCAGGGCTACGCGCCGCTGCGTCTGCGCAGCGCAATAGTGCCTCTGGTCACCTTCGCCAACAATACGGTGCAGTGGGTGCTTCTGCTCGGAGTGCTGATGCTGGAGAAATTCCCGGCGCTGCTGTGGATAGGCATAATGCTCTTCGCGATGACCACGCTCTTCAGCTTCATCACGCTGCCGGTGGAGATCAACGCGAGCCAGCGTGCCGTGCAGTGGCTGGAGGGCGCGGGAGTGGTGGACGCCACCACCAGGCCTATGGCCGCTGATGCGCTCAAATGGGCCGCCTATACTTATGTGATAGCCGCGATAGGTTCGCTGGCCACGCTTTTCTACTATATAGGTATCGCCCAAAGGCGCTAATCTCGCAAATAATTGATACCTTTGCAGACTGCGCGCCGGGAGTTTCCGGAGCGCGGTCATTTTGATTTTACAATAATATTCAATAGATGCGTAATTTTATCGAGGAGCTCAAGTGGAGGGGTATGATCCACGACATCATGCCCGGTACTGAAGAAGAACTGATGAAAGGCCCGTCCTCGGCCTATGTCGGGATTGACCCGACAGGGGATTCCCTGCATATAGGGCATCTGGTAAGCATAATGATACTCAAGCATTTCCAGGCCTGCGGACATAAGCCTTTCGCCCTCGTCGGAGGTGCGACCGGGATGATAGGCGACCCTTCGATGAAGAGTCAGGAGCGCAACCTGCTGGACGAGGAGACTCTCGCGCACAACGTGAAGTGCATCAAGGCGCAGCTCTCCCGTTTCCTGGACTTCAATTCGGATGCGCCCAACAGGGCGGAGCTCGTCAACAACTACGACTGGATGAAGGACTACACTTTCATCAACTTCACCCGCGACATCGGCAAGCTCATCACCGTCAACTATATGATGAGCAAGGATTCGGTGAAAAAGCGGCTCAGCCGCGACTCCTCCGAGGGTATGTCTTTCACCGAATTCACCTACCAGCTCCTCCAGGGCTATGATTTCCTCTATCTATATCAGAACAGGAACGTCCGTTTCCAGCTTGGAGGCGCGGATCAGTGGGGCAATATCACCACCGGTACCGAGCTTATCCGGCGCACTTGCGGCGGCGAGGCCTTCGGAATGACCTGCCCGCTGATCACGAAGGCTGACGGGGGCAAGTTCGGCAAGACCGAGAAGGGCAACATCTGGCTCGACGCGGAGCGCACTTCCCCGTATCAGTTCTACCAGTTCTGGCTCAATGTCAGCGACGAGGATGCGGAGCGCTATATCAAGATATTCACCCTGCTCCCGCACGAGACCATAGAGGAGGCGATCGCTTCGCACAGGGAGTGCCCGGAACGCCGCGAACTCCAGCGGCTTCTCGCGAAGGAGGTGACCGTGATGGTGCACGGCGAGAAGGAATACGAGACGGCGGTGAAGGCTTCCGGAATCCTTTTCGGCAAGGCGACCGCAGATGACCTGCGCAGTCTCGACGAAAGGACCTTCCTTGCGGTGTTCGAAGGGGTGCCGACTTTCAGCATCGACCGTTCCCGTCTGCCGCTCGGCATTCTCGACGCCCTCGCGGTGGAGACGGCGGTGTTCCCGTCCAAGGGCGAGGCCCGCAAGATGATACAGCAGAACGGCTTCAGCCTCAACAAGGAGAAGATGGCCGACATCTCCCGCTCCCTGACTGAGGATGACATCATAGACGGCAAGTACATCCTTGTCCAGAAGGGCAAGAAGGACTATTATATAATAATCGTCAATGGATAAGCCGGCAAGCAAGAGGCAGCTTCAGGTCGCCCGCGAGCTTCAGCGCGACCTTGCGGAAATCATACGCCGCAGGGGGATGGCGGCCTATGCGGGCTGTATGGTGACGGTGAGCGAGGTGAGGGTGAGTCCCGACCTGGGCGTCGCCAAGGTATATGTGAGCATCTTCCCTTCCGACAAGGCCGCCGCAGCTCTCGCGGCCCTGGAAGAGGATAAACGCGCCATACGCGGGGAACTTGGCCGCAAGGTCGCCTCGCAGCTGCGCATCGTTCCTGAAATCAATTTCTATCAGGACACTACGCTGGATTACGTCGAACATATAGATGAACTGCTCAGGAAGTAGTTGGATACAGGACTGTTCATAGCCTTACGCTATCTGTTTGCGAAGAAGTCCCACAACGTGATAAACGTGATTTCCGCAATCAGCGCGGCGGGCATTGCCGTCGGTTCGGCGGCACTTATCCTGATACTCTCGGTCTATAACGGCTTCGACCGCATCATCCGGGACAATATCTCAGACCTTACTCCGGATATCCTCATAGTCTCCGGCGGCGGAGGACTTTTCGTCCCGGAGGGGGAGGCCTTCGATGCGCTGCTCTCTGACGGACGCGTCGCCAGCGTGTCTTCAGTGCTGGAGGCGGACGTGTTCGTCTCCTACAGCGGCAGGGAGAGCATCGCAAGGGCGAAGGGGGTGGACAGGGTCTATGAGGAAGAATCGCCGATCTCCTCGCATATGCTCGACGGCGAGTTCGCCCTCCGCAGGGGGGACGTGCCGCTCGCTTCCCTCGGCGCCGGCCTTGCCCGCGAGATGGGCGTCAGTCCCCGCTTTCTCGAAAAGATAAGGCTCTATTATCCTAAAATTTCCGGCGGCAGTCCGCTGCTCGGGCCTTCTTCGGCACTGGGAAGCGTGTCCCTTGTGCCGGGAAGCATATTCAGTGTGGCTTCGGGGACAGACGCTTCGCTGATGATCGTGCCGCTGGAGACTATGCGCACATTGCTCGGCTGCCCCGACGGGGCGGTGTCCGGCCTGGAGCTGCGGCTCTGCGACGCGGCACGGACAGAAGATGTCCGCAGGGAGCTGTCCGCCGCCCTCGGCGAGGACTTCTCCGTGCGTGACCGCCATATGCAGAACGGCTCCCTCTACCGGATGATGAAATATGAGAAGCTTGCCGTATTCCTGATTCTGATATTCGTGGTCGTCATCGTGGCGTTCAACATCTTCGGTTCGCTCTCGATGCTCATCATCGAGAAGCGGGAGGATATAGGCACTCTGAGCGCCGTGGGGGCGAAGGCTTCGATGCTGCGGCGCATTTTCCTTCTCGAAGGCTGGATGATTTCGCTGCTCGGTCTCGCCGTAGGGCTTCTTGTCGGGGTCGGTCTCACCCTTCTCCAGCAACATTTCGGCTTCATAAAGATGCCTCAGGGTTTCTTCATCCAGGCCTACCCGGTCGAACTCCAGGCCGCCGACGTGCTTCTCTCCGCCGCCGGAGTCACCCTTATCGGCTTTGCCGTGGCCTTCTTCTCCTCCTCGCGTCTCCCGCAGGGGAGGGGTTATTGATTCGATTTCGAGACGAGGTCGTCCTCGTTGCCCTGAAGGCCGAGAGGAATCCGGCTGAAAGGCTTCTGGATGCCGGAATGGACTTTGTAGATGTTCTCTGCGGCGGCCCTGATTCCATTGACTATAGGATAAGGCCTGTCCACGACATCCACCAGCCCGATATTGTAGCGCTCTCCGTCCCAGCGTCCCAGAATTCCCTGGTCGGTATACTGGAACCAGGCGATGCCGACCAGAGCCGGATGAGAGAATCCGTTCTCGGCGAAATACCTGAAGGCGACGGCCCTTTCTTCCTGATTCGCGACCTGGACAAGGCCCGGGGCCATGCCACGGTCGATGGTGCCGAAATGGAATTCGCCGTTGATCATCGGCATATCCACCGCAGCCATTATGGCGTCGAGGTATTCGGTGTTCGGTGAGAGTCTGTAGGTGTTGAATGCGAATACGTCGGAATAGTCCTTCACTATCCTGAGTATTTCCGGGTGAGGGACGCTGCTGTGTCCGAAGCGGATGCCGAGGATGAGGTGGTTCGGATCGTACTTGCGGATATATTTGCATAGAGTTGCAATCCAAGTGCGGTATGTCCTGTGTATGAAGGCAGTCCTGCTTTCATCCGTATCGCCGTTCTTGGCGAGATATTTCCTGAGGGCTTCCTTGATCGGCCTGTCCGCCTCGTCGGAGAGAAGAAGCTGGCAGACTCTCGGCTCGGTCTCAAGCCAGGACGGCTCGTTCTGGAGGAAATATCCGATCAGATACGGATCGTCTTTGGATGCTTTCAGATACTCGAGTTCCTTGGCAACGGTCTGTTCGAATCCTTCGGCATAGACATCCTGAATTCCGTAGATAGATTCGATGCGGAGTCTGAGATGCCCGAGATACGGGTATGACGACGGCCTCGGGGAGCCGGTATTGAGCCCCCACGCGCCCATTCTCTTTACCGTCATATCGGCCCATTTGTCCCTCCAGCCCTCATCGAAGCCATAGCGGCGCTGGAGATTCCATTCGCCGAAGGACATCATTCTCGGCTGAGAGGCGTTGCCGCCATATGCGGGAGTCGTGGTTTCAGGCGGATATGCCGCGAACATATTCTCGAGGCCGGCCTGCTTGGCCGCGTCCCCGCCGCCACCGGCCGTAGGACCGCCGCCGCCGCTGACGGAGAGGAAGAGGTATCCGTCAGGATCTACGAACCACCAGCGCCCGTCAATCTTCTTCACGCGGAAGAATCCCGACCCGCCGACGTTCTTCTCCAGGAATCCGCCGAATCGCGACCTCTGCAGGGCTTCACTCGCTATGCTCTGTTCTTCGGCATCCCAAGCGGTACAGAGTTCTTCCATAGAGTGCACCTTGCCTTGGAATTCGCCCCCGGCCCACTGTCCGAACTCATCGACGTAAGGGGTGTCTTCAAGATATGCCGGGGTCTCATATTCGTTGGAAAGCTTGAAGGACCGAATCTGCACTTCCGGGTTGTCAAGAGGGGTGTAGTACTTGATGCTCAGCCCTTTGACCCCGGTGAGCGGGCCTACGCTGCCTCCCTCTGTGTGCAGGAATCCGACCCCGTTCTGAGGCTTGTTCACGGTGGCGGCAAGGTCGTTGGACGGCTTCGGCTTCTCCCGGTAATATTCGAGAGGGATGCAGAGCTTCACCCAGGCCTGCGGCAGTACGTGGGTGCGTTTCTCGTGGAGACCGTTGTCCGTGTCGATTCCTAAGAGAAAGCGCTGTGCCGTGGAGGAGCGGATTTCAAGAATCATATACTTGTACGGCTCCCAGTTGTCGGTGCCTTCCAACCCGAGATCCTTGATTGAGAACTCGTGGAAGTCTATGTCTTTCGACGAATCGAAGCGATGCTTGATTTCGCCCTGCCGGCACGAGCATAGTGCGATGAGAGACACCAGCAGGATAAGGTATTTTCTTGTATTCATATGCTTGGTTGTTATTTGTAAGTCGCCGGCTATTTCCCGATTATGATGCGGTCGCCGGAGAGGTCGACGTCCTTGATGACAGGCTTTCTGAACTGTCTTTCGTCATTCGGGTCGACATAGTGCATGCACAGCTTCGTCTTGCCGTCGAAAGTCTTGAACAGCATTCCGTGTCCGCAGTTCGTCCCGTCAAGCGGCTCCTTCTCCTGGATCCACGGGCCGGCCACTTTGCCGGAGGTGGAGTATGCGGCTCCTATGGCGTACGTGTCGTGCCTGTACCAGGATGACCAGAGCATTCCGAGACGGCCCGTTCCGGTGCGGAAAAGCCAAGGCCCGTCGGTGACGTATCCGCCTATGTCCAGTCCGTTGGTCTTGTTGCGGAGTTCGAGCATCTCCCCGGACCATTCCGCGTCGGAGGCCCTGAACAGCAGTTCCGGTCTTTGCGTCGGGACTCCCAGGTCGTCAGGCAGGCGGACGAGGTCCATCGTGCCGTCGACGGTCTGCAGCCACTCGTGGCAGAAAACCATATACGGTACGCCGTCCTCCACATAGAGGGTCCCGTCGAGTGCGGCCCAGTCATCGGGAGTGTGGGCCCTGTTGCCCGTGAAGTCGCGGAACGGCCCGCGCGGGCTGTCAGCCACATAAATCTGTGTCGCGCGGTGAGGGATGTCGCCTCTGCCGGGGATGCTCGCCATAGGCTTCTCGGTATGCGATGTCGTGAACAGATAGTACCTGCCCTTGTACAGATGACATTCCGTTGCCCAGCTGGCGGCTCGCGGCCCTGCCCAATGGTCAGACGGGAAATCCATCACCACATATGGCTGCGTCCAGTGTTCGAGGTCCTTGCTCGCGCGGCTCATTATGCGTCCGCCTCCTCCGGTGGAGAACATATAATACGTCCTGTCCTCCTCATTGGCGAGAATGTAAGGGTCTGAAGCCCGGATGTCGGCGATAGGGACGTCGTACTCCCGGGCAGGCTTGTCCGCCGTCAGGTTTATCGGGCAGGGTGCGGTCGTGTCGCAGCAGAGGAGACCGTCGCCGTCAAGCTTGAGTTCCGTCACGTAGACGGCCGAAGCCCTCTTTCCGACCGGACCTGTCTTCTGCCGGTCAGTCTCGCGTATGCCGCTGAAATAGAACATATAGGCGTGGCCGTCCACGACCTCCACGTCCGCGTGGTTGCCGCGGTCCTGTCCGTCCTGTCCGTCAAGCAGGTATCTTCCCTCCTGTTTGGTCCAGGTCGCGTAATCGTCCGTGGTGAAGACTGAGAGTCCCTTCCACTCGTCGACTATCATATAGGTCTTGCCGTTGAGGGTGAAGACATTGGGCCCTTCGCCCTTGGTGATGATGGAGTTTACCTTTCCCTTGTCCTCCCAGTTGTAGAGGTCCTTGCTGTCCGCGTAGAAGATGGTCTTCCCGTCCGTTTCGTTGTTGTACCACATACGCCACGTCCCGTCGGGGAGTCTGGAGACACACGCGTCGATGACCTTTCTCACCGCGAGTTTGAGAACGGACTCGCTGTGCCAGGATACGCCGTCAGCGCTGGTGAGGTGGACGATGTCGCGCGGATGCCCCCAATCCTTGAATATGCCCGGGACGTATGTCAGATACATATGGAAGAGTCCTTCGTTGTAAATCACTTCCGGGGCCCAGTAGGTGGCTCCCTCATCCGGGGCGTAATCGATGTCCGCGTCGCAGAGGTATCGCCAGGATGCGCCGCCGTCCCTGGACTCGGCTATCCCGATGGGGGTGCCGTGTATCGATTCGATGCCGTCCAGCCCCTCCACGTTGGAGCGGCGGCTGGTATAGTACATAAAATACGTGCGCGTATTCGGATTGTAGCAGACCGTAGGGTCGGTCGAGCCGTTGTATACGGGGTCGATATAGAGCGGCGAGTCGGCGACCTTCATTGCCTGACTGTCGGAGTGTCCGCTGCAGGATGCGATGACGAGGGCTGCGGGCAGGGCTGCCGCCAGGAAAATGGAAAGATGCTTCATATCTGTCGTGTCGGTTATTGTCGCGTGGTCTTTTGCACAAGATAGTGATTTTGGCGCGATAAAGTGACGGAGCGGAAAAGTTTTTTCGCATATGAACGATTATTGCCCGAGGATGAACGTTTTTTGCCTCAGGGCGCTTCGCTTCGCGGAGAGAAGAGTTATCTTTGCACGCTGGAAAGCAATGGATAAAATTACAAAACATGCGCAGTGCTATGACTGAATATGAAAAGATGCTGAGAGGCGAAGTCTATGATGCGGAGGACGCTTCTCTCGTGGAAGCGCGGCTGTCCTGTTCGGAACTGTGTCTGGATTACAATCAGACGAGGTCCGCGGACCTGAAGGAGAGGAACGCGAAACTCAGGCGGATACTCGGACAGGCGGATGACGACACTGTCATCGCCCCGCCTTTCCACTGCGACTACGGCAGGCAGATACGCGTCGGCAGAAAGTTCTTTGCGAACTTCAATTTCGTCGTCCTCGACGAAGCTCCCGTGACAATCGGCGACAACGTCTTCATAGGCCCTGACGTGAGCATCTATACCGCCTGCCACAGCACCGATCCGGAAGAGCGCAATACGGGACGGGAATGGGCGAGGCCGGTCGTCATCGGCAGGAACTGCTGGATCGGGGGTGACGTGACCATACTTCCCGGCGTGACGATAGGGGAGGGCAGCACCATAGGTGCCGGAAGTGTGGTAGTGAAAGACATCCCGACCCATAGCGTCGCCGTCGGCAATCCCTGCACCGTCATCAGAAAGCTTGACGATTAAGCCCCGGTCCGTCCCCCGGAACTTCCTGTGCAGGGATAAAAGAATAATGAATTTTAATTGCTACATTTGCAGGTTGTACGAATATGGAAGAAAGGAAGTTGTACCCTATGAAATTCTGCACCGTGCAGAATGAATACGGCTGGGGGACGGAGGAGTTCAGGCTCGCCGACCTCGGCTACCGCGACTCGCTCGTGCGCGAAGGCTGGCTGGCCGGCAACAGCATAGGGGAGCTGATGGATACTTATTTCGACCGGATTCCCGGCGAGAAGGCCTACGAATTCTTCGGCAGGCAGTTCCCGCTCTGCATCAGGAAACTGAGCTGCAGGGGCAGGATGCCGCTGCAGGTGCATCCCGACGACGAGACGGCGGGGCAGAGGTACGACCTTCTCGGCAAGGAGAAGCTCTGGTACGTACTGCGTGCCGGCAAGGGAGCCGGACTGATGCTCGGATTCAGGCACGGGAGCAATGCTTCCGAATTCTATTCCGCCTGCGCCGACGGCAGCGTGGAGAAGCTTCTCAACATCGTCGCCCCATATGCCGGACAGTGTCTGCTGATCCCGTCCGGAACGCCTCACGCGGCCTTCGGGGACATCGAACTTCTGGAAATAGCCGAGTCGTCGCCGCTGGACTTCTGTCTCTGCGGCTGGGGGGAGGAGGTCTCCGAAGAGCAGTTCGATCCCGTGCTGACGGCGACCGATGCGATGGATTTCATAAATTACGGCAGATACGAATCCTCGGTTCCGGCGGGAGACAGGCTCGCCGACATCCCCCAGTTCACCGTGGATATGCTGAAGCTTTCCGCTCCGATGCGCATCAGCTCCGGAGGGGAGGGGCCGTTCACCATATATTGCTGCCTGGAAGGCGCGGCGTCCCTTCAGACTCTCTCTCCCGACGGGACGGAGACCTACCCCCTGGGGAAAGGGGAACTCCTGCTCGTGCCATCCGAGTGCGAGGATGTCGCCCTCGTGCCGGAGGACAGGGGGACGGTGCTGCTCGAGGCCACGGTCAACAGGGTGGAACAGGACGGATATATAAATCCTGACGCGGAGGCGACGCTTCCGGACGAGGACGACAAACTGATATAGACAATGAAAGGTGTAAAGATATTTCTTGCGGACGGTTTCGAGGATATGGAAGCCCTCGCCGTCTGTGACGTGCTGCGCAGGGGAGGGGTGGAAGCGGAACTTACCGCAATCTCCTCCGAACCTCAGATTATGTCTTCGCACGGGGTCAGGGTGATTCCGGATGCATATCTCCAGGAGATTGAGTCCGGGAATGAGGCCACCTGCGGGCAGGACGTGATGATATTCCCCGGAGGAATGCCCGGTTCGAAGAGGCTGGCATCGTGCGGGCCTCTGATGCGTCTGATGAAGAAGCATTATGAGGATGGAGGCGCCGTGGCGGCCATCTGCGCCGCTCCGGGACTTGTGCTGAGCCAGCTTGACGGACTGGAAGGGGTGAAGTTCACCTGCTTCGACGGTTTTCAGGACAGTCTCATCGCGAAAGGGGCGGTGTTCACTCCGGAACCGGCCGTGGTCTGCGGCAGAATCATCACAGGACGCTCTGCCGGACACGCCGTGAGTTTCGGTCTTGCAATACTCGAATATCTCCGCGGAGAGAAAGCTGCAGAGGAGGTGAAATACTCCCTTTATCTGGATTGAGGATGGAAAGCGTCAGACTGGACAAATACCTCTGGGCCATACGGGTGTTCAAGACCCGCAGCGATGCCTCCGACGCCTGCAACGGCAACAAGGTAAAACTCAACTCTACGGCGGCCAAGCCGTCCAAGGCTGTCAAATGCGGCGACATCCTGGAAGTGCGCAGGGGTTCGGCCATTCTCAGCTACAAGGTGCTTCAGCTCACCGAATCCCGTATGGGTGCGGCACTCGTGCCGCAGTACGCGGAAGACAGGACTCCCGAATCCGAACTGGAGAAACTTCACGCCCCACGCGAGACCATCGTGTTTCAGAGGGACAGGGGCAGCGGCCGCCCGACCAAGAAGGACCGCCGTCAGTTGGACGGACTTATGGACAATTTGGATTATTGAACTTTTAAGGAACTATGTGCGGAATCGTTGGATACGTCGGAGGCAGACAGGCCTACCCGATACTTATAAAAGGCCTTGCGCGGCTTGAATACAGAGGCTACGACAGTGCCGGAGTGGCTCTCATTAATGATGACTCCAATCTTGTGATATACAAGACGAAGGGTAAGGTCAAAGACCTCGAGCGCCTTACCGAGGGGAAGAACGTCAGCGGGACAACGGGCATAGCCCACACCCGCTGGGCCACCCACGGCGAGCCGAGCGACGTCAACGCCCATCCCCATTTCTCGGAGAACCACAGCCTGGCCCTTATCCACAACGGCATCATAGAGAACTATGCGGCCCTGAAGACCGAACTCACCAGACTCGGCTACCATTTCGAGAGCCAGACCGACACGGAGGTCGTCGTGCAGCTCATCCAATATATAATGGACTCCCACAACATCAGTCTTGAAGAGGCCGTGCCTCTCGCGCTGCGCAACGTGGTGGGGGCATATGCGCTCGTGATCATCAACAAGTCCGAGCCGGACAGGATGATAGCGGCCCGAAAGGGAAGTCCTCTCATCATCGGGGTGGGGGAGAACGAATATTTCGTAGGCTCGGACGCTTCGCCCATCATCGAATATACCGACAAGGTGGTCTATCTCGGCGAGGAACAGATAGCCTACATAAGGCGCGGACACGAACTTAAGATCACAGACCTCAGGAAGGTGGAGCAGACTCCGGTGATACGCCAGCTCGAAATGAGCCTGAGCGAAATCGAGAAGGGAGGTTTCCCTCACTTTATGCTCAAGGAGATTTTCGAGCAGCCGAGGACGCTCCGCGCATCGATGAACGGACGGCTTCATCCGGAGCTCGGCACGGTCAAGCTCTCCGGCATCATAGACAACAGGGAGCGGCTTCTCGGGGCCAAGCGCTTCGTAATCTGCGCCTGCGGAACTTCCTGGCACGCCGGACTCATAGGCAAATATATCATAGAGGAGCTGACCCGCATTCCTGTGGATGTGGAATATGCGTCGGAGTTCAGATACCGCCGCCCGGTGATTTCCCCGAGCGACGTGGTGATAGCCATCTCCCAGTCGGGAGAGACCGCCGACACTCTGGCCGCCATACAGCTTGCGAGGGAGTCAGGAGCCTTTCTTTTCGGCATCTGCAACGTGGTGGGATCTTCCATAGCGCGTGCCACCGATACGGGCTGCTACACGCACATAGGTCCTGAAATCGGAGTAGCTTCCACCAAGGCTTTCACGGCCCAGGTGACGACGCTCTTCCTGATCGCACTCAGCATCGCGGAGCAGCTCGGCACCGTCTCCGACGAGAGGCGTGCACACCTGGTCAATGAACTCCAGCTCATCCCGGACAAGATTGCCAAGATTCTCGAACGCGATGCGGAGATCGCCGATCTCGCCAAGACTTTCACGTATGTCCGCAATTTCCTCTATTTGGGCCGCGGCTACAACTACCCTGTGGCTCTCGAAGGGGCTCTCAAGCTCAAGGAAATCTCCTATATCCACGCGGAGGGCTATCCTGCGGCGGAGATGAAGCACGGCCCTATCGCCCTCATTGACGAGGAGATGCCCGTGGTGGTCATCGCTCCGAAGAGGGGACATTACGACAAGATTCTGAGCAATATACAGGAGATCAAGGCCCGCAAGGGACGTATCATCAGCATAGTCACGGAGGGGGACTCCGACGTACGCAACATCTCCGACTACTGCTTCGAGATTCCGGACACGGAGGAGTGCTTCGTGCCTATCCTCTCCGTCGTGCCGCTCCAGCTGCTGGCTTATCACATAGCCATCGCCAAGGGCCGCGACGTGGACCAGCCGCGCAATCTCGCCAAATCGGTCACCGTTGAATAGGTTTTTAAAATCAAGATAATTATGAGAAAAAAGATTGTTGCAGGCAACTGGAAGATGAACACCATCAAGCCTGAAGGAATTGAACTTGCGAAGGCCGTAGCCGAGAAGTCGGCTCAGGTCCCGGAGAATGTGGGCCTTATCGTCGCACCTCCGTTCACGCACCTCTGCGTCGTGGGCAAGAATCTTGCCGGGTCAAGAGTGGAGCTTTCCGCCCAGAACTGCGCCGACCATATCAGCGGAGCCTATACCGGAGAGGTGTCTTCGGATATGCTCAAGGCCGTTGGCTGCAAGTGGGTCATCCTCGGACATTCCGAGCGCCGTCAATATTACGGGGAGACGGATGCCAAACTTGTGGAGAAGGTCAAGCTCGCTCTCGGAAGCGGTCTCGGAGTGATTCTCTGCGTGGGTGAGAACCTCGATGAGAGGGAGGCAGGCAGGCACTTCGACGTCTGCGGAGAGCAGATACGCAACGTCCTCTACAACTTCACCGCCGAAGATATGAAGAGCGTCATCGTGGCTTATGAGCCGGTATGGGCCATCGGTACGGGCAAGACCGCCACAGCGGAACAGGCCGAGGAGATACACGCCTACATCCGCAAGACTCTCGCGGAGAAATTCGGCCAGGATATCGCCGAGGACGTCACCATCCTTTACGGAGGCTCCTGCAAGCCGTCCAATGCCAAGGAACTCTTCGCCCAGAAGGATATCGACGGCGGACTCATCGGGGGTGCGGCTCTCAAGGCCGACGACTTCATCCGGATTGCGATGTCATTCTAGGATCACGACGCTCAGGCCGATACGGCCCGAGTCGCTCCATAGCCAGATTTTCTCGCCCTCGGTCTTCACGACCCGGAGGGCGAGATTTTTTCTGTTCAGCACGTCCGTAGCAGTGGTCCAGGACAGGTCGGCGCTGAGCGTCTGTCCTTCTGAGACGGGAATCTCGGAGAGGCGCACGGCATAGAAGTCCGACACGTTGTCGGTCTGTATCCTGAACTCCTTTCTGTCGCGGTTGAAGGACATCTGGCACTTGAGCGGGTCGTATCTGAACTGCACGACCCTTCCGACCTGCAGCCGGATTTCGCCGCTCTCCACGAAAGCGTTGCGAGCCCCGCTCCTGTCGCATCCCGACAGCAGGGCGACAAGGGCCACCGTCAGCAGTATTGTCCGGCGAACTTTCATAGTCTTATCTCCTTTACCAGTATTTCGGTGCTGCCGTCCTCCATAAGCACTTCCGCCTTGAGCGTGCCGGAGGCCGTGACGCTGTAGTATCCGTCATCTCCGACCCGGATTTCACCCCCGTTCAAATACCATTTCACCTGCACCGCGTCCGGAGCGTTGAACACCTTGAGGGCTATCTTCGCCCCGGAGTTGAAAGTGCCGTCCGTATTTCTGTCGCTGCCCCTGAGATAGATGTAGGGGTAGCTGTTCTGCAGATAAACCTTGGTGATGAAGCTTGAGGACGCGGAATAGGCCTCGCCCCCGTCGAGCCTCATCCTCAGCGTGAAGCTGTAGGAGGTCTGCGGCTGCAGTCCCGTCAGGGTGAAACTGTGCGCGCTCCCGTCCGCCTCGGAGCGGTACTCTCCGTTATTGTCGGACCACTCTATCTCGTATCCGCTGATGCCGGACAGGGAGGCGTCCGCAGTCCAGCTCAATATGGCAGTGTCCTGAAAGACGGTCGTTCCGCTGAGCCTGAGCGGTTCTATCACATTGAACGACACGTTCCCCCCGGCATCGAGCCTGATGTCCGTGAGGGCGAGGGAGGAACTCCCGCCGCTCCAGTAGCGGAATGCGGGACTGGTGTCGGAACCGAAGCTGTCGTGTCCGGGCTGCGGAAAGAATACTCCGGAGGCCTCCTCCGTATCGGGGTTCGCCCTGAGGAGGGAGACGCATTTCCTGTCCGGACGGCAATTGACCTGGGACAGGGTCCATCTGTCGGCGGCGCTCAGTTCAGTCCTGTAGTAGTCGGACCATCCCGCCGGACTGTCGGACTTGTCGATATGATAGATTGCGAGGCCGTAGCCGCTCCTGCACTCGAAGAGATAATATTCCCCCTCCTTGTCCGTGGCAGCCTTGAGATAAGTCCCGCTTTTCTCTATAGGTTCAAGCGTATGGCTGCCTTTGGTGAGTTCGAGGCACTGCCCCAGTCCGAGGGCGTCCATGTCCGTCGCGTTGAATTCCGGAGGATTGAACCCGTCGTCCAGGCGGCAGCCGTAATCCATCAGGGACAGACCCCACATTCCGCCGGAATCCCCTCCGCTGCCCTCTCCGTCGGTGTCATAGAGGTCGGTCAGTCCGAGGACGTGTCCGAATTCGTGGCAGAAAACCCCTGTTCCTGCTCTCCTTGGAGACGCCCCGGCATCGGAAGTCAGCTCCGTACATACACAGAAACTGTTGATTTGCAGACCGTTGATGCTCTCTGTCCTGCCGTAGTCCTTGAGATATCCCTGCTGCGGCCATATCCAGTTCTCACCGGCTCCGTCGGCCTCGCTCATCCCGGCTGCAATCAGGAACACGTTGTCCACATAGCCGTCGGAATCGTTGTCATAGAGGGAGAAGTCGATGCTTCCCGAAGAGCGGGAGCAGGCTTCGCGCACGGCCTCGTGCAGCAGCACGTCCTTGCGGTCGGAATAGTTTGCGCCGTAGTACGCGACCGTTTTGGGCAGAGTCACGACGGGGGCGAGTTCGAAACTGAAGCTCCTCCCGCCCCTGAACTGCCGCCCGAAGTATTCCGCCGACAGCTCCACGGTGGAGCGCAGCTCTTCCTGCGTGCAAGTGAATTCCCTGTCCTCGAACTGGACGGGAATCACCACCATACGGAATACGGTGAGAATGATTGCGGCGCAGATATTCATTTCGGGTACAGAGATAGTGATAATTTGCGACAAAAGCAAAGGGCCGGAAACCTCACGGCTCACCGACCCTTAAACGTGTACTAAAACCTAAACCTATAACAAAGATGCGGCCCGGTTCAGTATCGTTGCATAAAAAGAGAATAATTTATTATTTCTTTGTCTCGGCAACTGAAATCTTGCGGAAGTCCTTGAGATCCTTCATAAGCTCAAGAGCCGCCTTGCGAGCGCGAGCGCCTGCTGCCTTGTTGCCTTTAACCACCTGCGCCTCGGCGTTGGTTACAAAGAGATCGATATTCTCCTTGATTTTCTTTACAAGAGTTTCCATCCTTTTAAATATTTAAACGTTAATAGTAAATCCAAGTAGCTAACTTTGCGCAAGATAGGAAAAGAAAAATTCAAATCCTAAATTTTTGCGAAATTTCTGCATTTTTCTACTTGTCAGCGGTTTGCGTCTTGCTGTTGAGTTCCGTCATGGCCCTCTGCGGGCCTGCAAGCACCCAGGTGCGCATACCCGAGATGACCTTTTCTTCTATCTGCGGAAGCTTTTCCAGCTGCTCCGGACTGAATTTCCCCAGTACGAAATTCACCTGACCTCCCTGTTCGAAATCGTGTCCGACCCCGACACGGGTCCTCGCGAAGTCGCGGGTGCCGAGCATCTCCTCTATGTTCTTGAGTCCGTTGTGTCCCCCGTCACTGCCGGATTTGCGCATCCTGACAGCCCCGAAGGGGAGGTTGAGGTCGTCGCAGATGACCATCAGATTCTCCGTCGGCACGTCCAGTTTGCCCTGCCAGTATCTTACGGCATTGCCGCTGAGGTTCATATAGGTGGACGGCTTGAGAAGCCAGATTTCGCGTCCCTTCTCCTTGCGGAGAGCGAGGTCTCCGTAGCGTCCGCTTGAAAAAACGATATTGGACGCCTGAGCCCAAGCATCCAATATCATAAATCCTATATTGTGTCTTGTCGAAGAGTATTCCGCTCCGATGTTGCCCAATCCGGCTATCAGATAAGTCTTCTCTGACACGATATACCCTTGTGTTTCGGTTTATGCGGCCTGGGCCGTAGCGTCAACCGTCACATTGCGGGTGGTCTTCACGCCGCAGATGATGGTGTCCTTGTCGCTGACGACGGTGACGTCCTTGATGCTGATGTCACCCGCCTTGATTTTCTTCTCAAGTCCGAGACCGGAAATGTCCACGCTCACCTTGTCCGGAAGATTCTTCTGCAGGGCGCTCACGCGGAGGGTGCGGGTCGGCTGGAAGAACTTACCGCCCTGCTGTACGCCGATGGCGTGTCCGGTGATCTCGATAGGGATGTTGATGCAGATAGGCTTCTTGTCGTCCACTGCGAGGAAATCTACGTGGAGGCAGGCGTCGCTGACCGGATGCCACTGCAACTCGTGAAGCACGGCCGTGTATTTCTTTCCGTTGTCAAGAGAGAGATCCACTACGTAGGATGCCGGAGTGTCGGTGAGAGCCTTGAGCTCCTTCGCGCTGACAGTGAAGAGTACGTTCTCGATACCGCATCCGTAGAGATTGCAAGGGACGAGTCCCTGCTTGCGGTAAGCCTTGATTGTGGCCTTGTTGCCGACTTCGCGGACCTGGCCTTTGAGTTCGAAATGCTGCATTTCTCAAAAAATTAAAATGTGTTACTCAATCTGAAAATATCAGATCCCATTGCACCAAAACCGGTTCCGGTTTTCAAGCAGGTTTCGGAAAACGGCTAGCGTCAGCTTCGCCGCATCTCTTCGCCTGCCTGGCGGACGTATGGTCATATCGTCGCCAAATGCGGCGCAAATATAGTGAAAATTATTGAGCTTCTGAAGGGTCCGGAAAAATTATTTCTGTACCAGACCGCTTGCCTTGTTCCAGCCGAGACCGCTGTAGTAGGTGTTGAGAGCCGGTCTGCCCGGATCGGGGAGATAGACACTGAGTCCGCAGCATCTGTCGAGGGAGAGATTGAAGAAAGATTCCGTCTCCGCGTGGTAGCTGATGCAGTTTTCGAGAGCCCCTTCGAGGCTGGCGAGTTCATATGCGCTGGGCTCAAGCTGCATCATCGCGTCGTGAAGGTCGAAATACCAGGTCTTCCTGTCGTAGAAATAGGGCTGGACGCCGCTCCTGTCTATGGCGTCGAACTCTTCCCTGTGGGCGGATATGATTCCCGCGCAGACCTTCGCGAGCATATTGAGGCCGGAACAGTCGACAAGGCTGATGGTGGCGGAGCGATAAGCCCCGCTCTGGGAGTCGTAGTAATCGAAATATTCTTCGCAGAGAGCCTTGAGGTCCGGCTTCGAGCCCGACAGGAGGTGGCGCAGCATTGAAGAATAGACCATGCCGTCGGCTATGATTTCCGTCGGGGAGACGACCAGATAGTCGCAGACGTCCTTGAGTTCCCAGGCCACCTCCACCCCGCCCATCAGGCAGGCGTCGAATATCATATAGTCCATCTTCATCGGAATCGCCGCAGCGAATTCCCTGATGTCGATCTCTTCGGCATAGGTCGTGGAGCCTTTTCTGTAATATTGGGCTCCGACCGACTTCGTGAGCGGAAATTCGCCCGTGGATTCCTCCACGGCGGCTGAAGCGGGAATGCTGAAGAGGCCTGCGGACCTTTCGCTGTCCGTGCGGTATCCGGCAGGTATCCAGCCCGTCGCGTGCGAGGAGAACAGCATTCCGTAGCTCTTGGACGGGAAGAGCGTCTTTATGTCGGAGAGTACCTTGAAGATTGTTTCGGGAGAGGCGCTGACTGTCTCCGGAGGGTAGGTTTTCAGCGTGTCGAGTATCGTCGCGCCGTTTTTGTCGTGGATGTGGATCAGCACCGGAGGGTTGGGCGTGTCGTAGCTTCCGTCCTCGCTGAGGTTGTGGCAGAAGGCCACCGTGGTCTTCTGCCGCCTGCCATAAGGAATCCCGTCCGAGCACAGCTCTTCAAGGTCGTTCCTGAGGGCGGAGTTGAGATTGTTGTATCCGAGCGCGCAGTAGATGAATACGGAGTCGTACTTGCATTGGACCGGGATGTTCTCGGGCGTACAAGCGGCGGCAAGGAGGGCTGCAATGCCCAGTATTGGCGATATCCGGTGTTTCATTCCGACAAAGGTAGCGAAATTTTGAGTATATTCGCCTCCTATGAAAGGGAATGCGATACTGCGGGATTATTCCTATTATCTGAAGGTGGAACGGGGTATGTCTCCCAATACCGTCGCCGCATATTGCCGGGACGTCTCCCTTTTTCTCGACAGCTGCGGCTGCACTCCTGCGGAAGTCGTTCCCGGACAGATCGAATCCTATATGGCCTCCCGTGCGGACATTCTCAGTTCCCGTTCGCAGGCGAGGCTGCTGAGTGCGCTGCGCTCGTTTTTCGACTGGCTGATACTCGAGGGGGATCGCGGGGACAATCCCTGCGACAGGATTGACCAGCCCAAGATCGGCCGTCACCTCCCGGATGTGCTTTCCGTCGGGGAAGTGGACGCGATTATGGAATCGGTCAAGCTCTCCGACCCGTCCGGTCTGCGGGACAGGGCGATACTCGAACTCCTCTACGGCTGCGGCCTGCGTGTCTCCGAGGCCTGCTCGCTGCGGATTTCCCGCGTCTATCCCGACGAGGGCTACGTGAGAGTCATAGGCAAGGGCAACAAGGAGCGCATCGTCCCGATGGGGGATATGGCGCGCAAAGCATTCACGGACTATCTCGCGGTGCGCCCGCAGGCTTCCTCCCCGTCGTATGACGACATAGCTTTCCTCAACCGCTTCGGCTCTCCGATGAGCCGTGTCGCAGTGTTCAACATAGTCAAGAGGCAGGCTCTTCTCGCCGGGGTCAGGAAAAATATCTCCCCTCACACTTTCCGCCATTCTTTCGCGACCCATCTCATAGAGAACGGGGCCGATCTGAGAGTGGTGCAGGAGATGCTCGGACACGAGTCCATCCTGACGACCGAGATATACACCCACATCGACTCCAGTACCTGGCAGGCCGCGGTGCTGCGGCATCACCCGCGCAAATAGCTCCTTCTACGGCTCCGCTATCACGCAGCGGGCGAGTTTGCCGACATTCTCTTCGGAGAGTATGCCGGCCTGTCTTATCGCCTCCACTCCCAGCTCTTCCGCCGCGACATTTTCCCTCAGCAGTACTATGGCGCGGGCTTCCTTCCACCCGCCTATATAGGGGTGCAGCCTCAGGCTGTCCGCCCCTAGAGTCCACAGGCGGTAGGGCTGCGGCGGCGAGCAGCATATCAGGTCCTTGAGGGCCTCGAATTTTTCGGGGTCGAAGTTGCGGATGTCCATAAGCTGCTCCGGATAGGAATACCCGCCGAGTCTGCTCCGGTATTCCACCATACGGGCCGCGAAGTACGGCCCTATGCCCGGCAGCGCGTCGAAAGCCGCCGAATCCGCGAGGTTGATGTCGGTCCGCGGAATGTCGATGAAGGCTTCGAGCCGGCGGAAGACGGAGTCCGAGACCACGAATGATTTCGCGAAGTCGCTCTTGCGGCGGAAGCGTCCGCCTTTCCTGCGGTAGTTGTCGATGGCTGCGGCCTGTTTCTCGCTGAAGCCCAGCCGTACAAGATCCTCCACCGGGGCTTCGTTGGGATTGAAGCGGAACGACTCCACCTTTCTTGTCCGCTCTCTGACCGCACGGACGGCACTGCTGTGGTCTGCATAGCGGCGGATGGTGTCACAGCGCTCCGGGCCGGCGGCATTGCCGTATTCCCCTGACGCGGCTGCGGAACTTCCGCCCGCCCAGCCTCCAGAGACTTCAGTTTTTCCGGAACCGCCGGTTTTCCCCGAGCCTTCGGTTCTTGCGTAACTCCCGTCCGCCCAGCCTCCGGCGCCCTCCCTGCCTCCATCCGCCCTTTCGGTCCTTTCGGGAGTGTGCCTTACGATATATACGGTATCCGGGCTGTCGCGCACGGCCTCTATCCTCAGAATCGCGCTGCGGTGGATGAATACTGCGGCCTGATAGCCTATGATGAGGAATACGAGCGAAACCGCTCCGATCTTGAATGTCGCGCTACTCCGAGAGTCCCGTTTCTTCTCCACAGCTCCCATCCTCCCAGTCTCTGTATTTGTTGCGGTGTTCGCGGCGGCCCTCCTGCTGGATTCCCGCCACGCTTATCACTATCTCGCCTTTCGGCTCTTCGCGGCGGAAATACTCCGCGACCTCTTCGAGGGTGCCCCTGCGGTGCTCCTCGTGCAGTTTGGAGATCTCCCTCGACACGCAGCACGCCCGCTGCGACCCGAAGACTTCCGCAAACTGCTCCAGCGTCTTCACAAGACGCCTCGGTGATTCGTAGAATATCATAGTTCTCGTTTCGTTTGTAAGGTTTTCAAGTCTGGTGTTCCGGCCCTTTTTCTGCGGGAGGAAGCCCTCGAAGCAGAAGCGGTCGCAGGGAAGTCCGGATGAGACCACGGCGGGTATGCAGGCGGTGGCTCCCGGGAGGGTGCTGACCTCTATGCCCTCGTCGGCGCAGGTCCTCGCGAGCAGGAAGCCGGGGTCTGATATGCCGGGGGTGCCGGCGTCGCTGACCAGGGCCACGTTCTCCCCCCTGAGGATGCGCTCCTTTATCATCTCCACGCTCTTGTGTTCGTTGAACTTGTGGTGGGAGAGCAGCTTTCCGTTGATCCCGTAGCGGGAGAACAGTACGGCGCTCGTGCGGGTGTCTTCCGCGAGGATGACATCAGCTTCCTTGAGCACACGTATCGCCCTGAGCGTCATATCCTCAAGGTTGCCGACAGGCGTCGGCACTATGTACAATCTGCCTTTTGCCGCGTTCTCCATAAAGCAAATATTGCTATCTTTGCGAGAGCATCCACAAATTTAAACAATGTTTTCTGAAAATCACAGGAAATCGGGCTGTATCGAGGTCGTATGCGGCTCAATGTTCTCCGGCAAGACCGAAGAGCTGATCCGCCGTCTGCGCCGCGCACAGTTCGCCAACCAGAACATAGCCATATTCAAGCCCGCCATAGACAAGCGCTATTCCGAAGTGGAGGTGGTGTCGCACGATTTCCACAAGATAAGTTCACGGCCCATCAGCAAGGCGTCCCAGATGCTCGAAATCGGGGATGACGTGCAGGTCGTGGGGGTCGACGAGGCGCAGTTCTTCGACGAAAGCCTCGTGGAGGTGTGTCAGAAGCTGGCCGACAGGGGAGTCAGGGTCATCGTGGCCGGGCTGGACACGGACTATATGGGCGTCCCTTTCGGCCCTATCCCTAAACTGATGGCGGTGGCCGAGGACGTGCAGAAGGTGCACGCCATCTGCGTGAAGTGCGGCAACCTCGCCAACCACTCGCACCGTCTGAGCAAGAGCCGCTCCCTCGTGCTGCTCGGAGAGAAGGACGTCTATGAACCGCTCTGCCGCAGCTGTTTCAACGAAGCCCTCGCCGCCGAGGGGGAGTGATGGGGCCGACCCCCGGAATATATGCCCGCAACTGCTCCGTCCGCCGCATAGACAGGAGGACGGCCGCGGACTTCATCAATGCCAATCACCGTCTGGGCGATACCGGAAGCCGTTACCGCTACGGTCTCTTCGTGGAGAGGAGTACCGGAGCGTCGGAGTTCGTCTGTCCTCCGGGTACGCTGGTGGCTGTGGCCTCGTTTTCCAATGCGCGCCGCTGGCTCAAGGGAGAAAGGAAGGTGAGTTCCTACGAATGGATACGCTACGCCTCGCTCTCCGGTGTGCGCGTGGTGGGCGGGATGAGCAAGCTCCTGCGCGCCTTTGTCGAAGAAATCGGGCCGGATGACATTATGAGTTATGCCGACGCGGACTGCGGGGACGGGGGAGAGTCCTACCGCAAGCTCGGCTTCGAGCAGGAAGGAGTCGTGGAGAGGGAGGGGTTCCGCAATCTGAAGTTCCGCCTCACTCTGACCCGGCGCTGATCCTGTCCGCAAGGGCGCGGACTTCGTCGTATTCATAACCTCTGGAGAGTGCGAAGCGCAGCAGTTTGAGTTTCGCCTGCGGGTCCCCTTCAAGGGATTTCCATTTGGAGGCGAGCAGGCGCCCGAGTCTCGATTCGGCCTTTTCCCTGTCCGTACCGCCAAGGGCCGCGGCTATCGTATCCTGAGGTATTCCCTTGACCATCAAGGCTCTGCGTATCTTTATCGGGCCCCATCCCGCGAGTGCGGACTTCTCCGAGGCGAAGGCCGTCGCATAGCGGAGTTCATCGACGAATCCGTCCGCGATGAGGGATTCCGTCACTTCCCTGACAGCCTCGACATCGCCCTCGAGCCTGTCGAGAGCCTTGCGGCGGATGTCCCCGATGCAGTATTCCCTCCTGGCGCAGAGGGCCTGGAGGGAGGCGAGAACCTTTCTGCTCCGCTCATCCATATGTCAGAAGTCGAATCCCACTGAGGCGTAGAATCCCCATTTATAAGCCCTCGACCAATGCACCTGAAACTTGAGCGGCCCTCCGATGAAATTATATCCTGCCGCCAGTCCGAGCGCGGCGCAGTCCGGGTCGTATTCCTTGATGAACTCATCGAGCGAGCCGTTGCTCTCCATCACCCCGGCAAGCGCCGAGACGTAGAGCTTCTTGTACGGATTGACGCGGAGTTCCAGTACCGCGGTGGCGAGCTGGTCGTCCGCAAGCGACGAGTTGTTGATGCCGAAGAACGGGACCTGCAGCTCGGTATAACGCCCCTGGATATCGCCTCCGACGAGGTTCGAGTGCATCGTGGACCACTGCTTCACGTATCTCCCGTCGTCTCCGGTGAAGTAGCCGTTGTTGATGATGCTGCGGAAGTGCAGCTCCGGGATGAACGCGACTCCTTCGCCGAGAGGGAACACCTTCTTGAAGTCCAGCCCGAGGGTGAGTATTGGACTGAAGGATGGATCTCCCTCCTTGAATATGTCGTAATTGACTGCAAAGGAGAGGCTTGCACCTGAACTCGGGTAATAGTAGTTGTCGAAGCTGTACCAGTGTCCCGTGGCGAACGCCCCGACATATTCCCCTTCGAGAGCATTCGTGCCGGCCATATCTTCGATGAGGGAGCCGAGTACGGTGCCCCGGCTGAACTTGTAGAACTCGTTCTTGATGCCGAGTTTGAAGTTGAGCTTGGTCCAGTTGACGTCGGTCAGATATAGCTTCTCCCTGTGTCCCCAGAGAGGAGCGTCCATCGTCATAGTCGTCGTCTCGCCTATGGTCGTGAGCATGCCCTTGTAGCTGAAAGCCTTGGCCTCCAGATTGACGGCCGGCATCCCCGGCAGGTTATATGAATAGTGGACTCCGGCCATAAGGTTCTGTCCCAGCTTGGCTTCGACGTTGAAGCGGGAGCCGGTGAGGCTGTTGGAGTTGAGTCCGACATTGAACAGCATCGAAGCCCATTCGACCGTGTCCATCCTGGCCCCGAAACTGATGCTGTTGGTAGGGGCGGTGACGCAGTCGAAGACCAGTCTGAACGGCTCCCCTGCCCCGAGCAGGGAATACGTGATGGATGAGAAGGCCCCCGTCGCCTGCAGCTTGCACATGGCGTCGTCTATTCTGGCCTTGTCCAGCATCTCGCCCTCCTTTATCTTTATGATGCGGTCCAGCAGCCTGGCTTCCTTGTCGGTGACTCCGCGGAATTCCACGGATGAGATTTTCACTTCGGTGTCGGCCAGGTTTACGGCCCTGGCTTCCGCTTCCTTCATCTCCGCATCCCCGACCCTGCGTTTGACTTCGAGGAGTTCGTCCCGCTTGGACAGAGCCGCACGGTAACCTCTCGCGATCATCGTGTCCACGGCCGTCCTGTTGAAGCTCATCATGTTGTATTCGGAGATGGCCGGCTTGATCAGTACGTCGGGAATGCCCACGTTCTTGTCGAACGCGTCCTTGCCGAGCATGCTGATGAACTGCGAGACGATGTCGCCCAGATTGTTGATTTCATCATAGCCGGGATTGAGGTCCGAGAGTTCCACACCTATTATTATGTCGGCCCCCATCGCCCTCGCTATGTCGGCGGGGAAGTTGTTGCGCGTGCCTCCGTCCACCAGTATCATCCCTTCGGTGCGCACCGGGTTGAACAGTCCCGGGATGGACATGGTGGAACGCATCGCGGTCTTGAGAGAACCGGCGCCCCAGTTCTTGGCCTTGTTGGAGACGAGGTCGGCGGCGACGCAGACGAACGGGGTCGGCAGGTCGCGGAACGCAAGACTGTCCTGGTAGCCCACCGTCAGGCTGGAGAGCAGGTTGTTGACGTTGAATCCGTAGGCGTAGCCGGAAGGCAGGGAACTTACGAAAGCCTGCCTGCCGGATATGTCCCGGTCGCTCTCCCGCTGTCCGGCGTGTGTCTCCTCCAGCACCTCCACTGCGCTGTGGAACGGTATTCTGGCTACGTATCTGGCGTTGTCCATCTTGTCCGAGTAGGAGATGTAGCTCTGCGGTATGGCATCGGACAGGATGGTCCCCCAGTCCTGGGTGGTGAAGAGTTCCGTGAAGTCCCCGCTGCGGTAACCCACGGAATATAGTCCTCCGATAAGTCCGCCGATACTGGTGCCCAGCACCATATCCACCGGCATTTCAAGCTCTTCCAGATATTTGAGTACACCCACCTGGGCCGCACCCTTGGCCCCGCCTCCGGAAAGGACGAGAGCCACCGTCGGACGGTGTCCCTCCACCCGTATCCGAGTCATTCTCATCCTCGTTTGTCTGATGAAGATGGAGTCCCGGCGCGGGTCGGCGCTGTCCATCGACAGCCCGTTGGGATAGCTTTGGGCGGCGGCCGGCAGCCACGTCAGAAGTGTCAGTGCCGCGCAGAACGCTGACCTGCAAGCAGACCGCAGGCCGCAAATATGTCTTCTCCTCTTGATGAGCGTATCGTGCATAATATTCCGTTGTTGTTGAGTCTGTTCCTGAATTCTTCCATTTTCCTGTCCGATGAACTCTCGTAGGGGAAGTCCGGAATCTTGTGGAAGCGTATCAGATTTACGCGGCACTCCAGCCCCCGCAGCATCCGTATCAGCGCGTCGGCGTGGCGCTTGTCGTCGTTGAATCCGGAAAACATCGTATATTCGAAACTTACCCGTCTCTGCCCGCTGAAGTCGTACTCCCGCAGCAGCGCGACGACGTCCGCCGCCGGCCAGGCCTTCTCCGCCGGCATCATTTCCAGCCGCTCGTCGTGGAAGGGATTGTGGAGGCTGACGGCGATGTGGCAGCGCTGCTCGTCAAGGTATCTCTTCAGGACGGGAATCACTCCCACCGTGCTGAGGGTGATGCGCTTGGGACTCCAGCCGAAGCCCCAGTCGGCGGTCAGGACCTCTATCGCGGCGCTGACCTCCGCATAATTGTCCAGCGGCTCTCCCATCCCCATAAAGACGGCGTTGCTGAGGGAGAGGGATTCGTCTATGCTGACGAACTGGTTGAGTATGTCGGCACGGTCCAGGCTGCCCCGGAAACCGTTGCGCCCCGTCATACAGAAGCGGCAGCCCATACGGCAGCCTGACTGGGAACTCACGCAGAGGGTCCTTCTCTCGTCGTCCGGAATCACCACCGCCTCTATCGTCCGATCCTCTCCGGCGTGGGGGCTTCCCTCTGGGGCGCAGCTGACGGGGAAGAGGTATTTCACCGTGCCGTCGCAGGAGCGCAGGCTGCCCTCGGGGGCCGTCACTCCCAGTTCGAAGCGCTCCGCGAGCCTTTCCCGGGCGGCCTTGGAGATGTTGGCCATACCGTCCCAGCCGCGTACGCGCTTGCCGTAGAGCCAGTCCGCAAGCTGCCTGCCCACGAAAGGCTTGAGGGAGCAGCTCTGTGCCGCTTCCTTCAGCTCTTCGAGGCTCTTTCCCAACAGTTTCTCCTTCATACTTTTGACTTGTGCCTCCGCAGCTGTGCCGGGATTCACGGCAGTGACGCTGCGGATTGGGAGGACAAAATTAAGTATAATTTTCAAGAATTATTAATATATTTGTCCCTACGGCGGAAGTGCCGCCGGGACTATAGAAAAACTTTTGTAAACTTAGATTAAAACGCAGAATTTATGGCTAAAGAAGTTGAAGTACAGGGGCAGGACGTGAACGCCGCGAAACTCAAGGCGCTGCAGGCCACTATCGACAAGATTGAAAAGGATTACGGAAAAGGGACGATAATGACGCTCGGCGACCAGCCGAAGTGGGACGTGCAGGTCATACCGACCGGTTCCATCGCGCTCGACCACGCGCTCGGCATAGGAGGCTATCCGAGGGGGAGAATCGTGGAGATATACGGACCGGAGTCCAGCGGCAAGACGACGCTGGCCATCCACGCGATAGCCCAGGCGCAGAAGGCCGGGGGCATCGCCGCTATGATAGATGCCGAACACGCCTTCGACAGAAGCTATGCGCAGGCGCTCGGGGTCAATCTGGAGACCCTGCTGATATCCCAGCCGGACAACGGCGAACAGGCTCTGGAGATTGCCGACAACCTCATCCGCAGCGGGGCCATCGACATCATAGTCATCGACTCCGTGGCCGCGCTTACTCCGAAGGCGGAGATTGAGGGCGAGATGGGCGACAACAAGGTCGGACTCCAGGCCCGACTGATGAGCCAGGCCCTCCGCAAGCTCACCGCCAACATAGCAAAGACCAACACCTGCTGCATCTTCATCAACCAGCTTCGCGAGAAGATAGGCGTGATGTTCGGCAACCCGGAGACGACCACGGGCGGCAACGCGCTGAAGTTCTATGCGTCCGTGCGCATCGACGTGCGCCGCACCACCCAGCTCAAGGACGGGGACGAGGCTCTTGGCAACCGCACGAGGGTGAAGGTCGTGAAGAACAAGATGGCCCCGCCTTTCAAGAAGGCCGAATTCGACATAGTGTACGGCGAGGGCATTTCGCATATCGCCGAAATAGTGGACCTTGCGGTCAGCTTCGACATCATCCACAAGAGCGGAAGCTGGTTCAGCTATAAGGAGGACAAGCTGGCCCAGGGCCTTGCCGCGGTCAAGCAGCTGCTCAAGGACAACGTGGAGCTCTGCGATGAGATAGAGAGTCGGGTGCGCGAGGAGTTGAACTCTGTAAAGGACTGATATGGAGAAGGTAATCCTCACGGGGGACCGTCCTACCGGACGGCTGCACATAGGACATTACGTCGGCTCCCTGCGCCGCAGGGTGGAACTGCAGGACAGCGGACTCTACGACAGGCTGTTCGTGATGATAGCCGACGCGCAGGCTCTTACGGACAATGCCGACAACCCCGAGAAGGTGCGGCAGAACATCATCGAGGTCGCGCTGGACTATATGTCCGCGGGACTCGACCCGGCCAAATCCACGCTCTTCATACAGTCGCAGGTCAGCGAACTAACCGAACTGACTTTCTTCTATATGAATCTTGTCACCGTACAGCGCCTGCAACGCAATCCGACGGTGAAGCAGGAGATGCAGCTCCGGGGATTCTCGGAAGGCGGCGATTCCTCCGACAACAGGGCGGGGACTCCGGTCGGATTCTTCTGTTATCCCATAAGCCAGGCCGCCGACATCACCGCGTTCAAGGCCACCACCGTGCCGGTGGGCGAGGATCAGGAGCCGATGATAGAGCAGACCCGCGAGATTGTCAGAAAATTCAACTCCGTCTATGCTCCCGTGCTAGTGGAGCCGGAGATTCTGCTTCCGGAAAGGGACGCCTGCCGCCGCCTGCCCGGCACCGACGGGGGAGCCAAGATGAGCAAATCGCTGGGCAATTGCATCTATCTCGCCGACGAGCCTGAAACCGTGCGCAAGAAAGTGATGGGTATGTACACCGACCCGGAGCATCTCAAGGTTTCGGACCCCGGACATATAGAGGGCAATACGGTATTTACCTATCTTGACGCCTTCTGCCGTCCGGAGCATTTCGCGGAATTCCTGCCGGAATATGACGGACTCGACGCCCTGAAGGACCATTACCGCAGGGGCGGTCTGGGCGACGTGAAAATCAAGAAGTTCCTCGATGCCGTGCTGCAGTCGGAGCTGGAGCCGATAAGGACTCGCCGCCACGAACTCGAAAAGGATATCCCTGCCGTCTATGAGGCTCTGCGTAAGGGTTCGGAAGTTGCGCGCGCGGTTGCGGCGCAGACTCTCTCCGAGGTGAAGCGGGCGATGAAAATCAACTACTTCGACCCGGATGTCCTCGAATCCCTCACCCGTGAGCAGTCCGGCAGATACGGACTCTGAAGCGCGCGCTTTTCTCAGGAATTCTTATTACGCTATCTGAGGCCTGCCGGGACGCTCGCGGTGTTCCGGCTCGCTGATTTTGCGCTCCGGCATCCTGTCTTCCTGAAGCTTTTTCCAGGCCTCACGGTTGCGGAAGATGTCGATGGCGGTGAAGATGGCGGCCCGCATTGAGCGCGGGTCGGCCTCATCCCGTCCTGCCATCTCGAAAGCGGTGCCGTGGTCCGGAGAGGTGCGGATGACCGGAAGTCCCGCAGTGAAATTGACTCCGTCTTCGAAGGAGAGGGCCTTGAAAGGGGAGAGTCCCTGGTCGTGGTACATCGCCAGGGTCGCGTCGAAATTCTCGTAGTGGCTCAGCCCGAAATATCCGTCCGGAGAGAACGGACCGAAGGCGAGTATGCCTTCCTCCGACGCCTTGCGGATGGCCGGGATGATGATGTCCTGCTCCTCTGTGCCGAGCAGTCCGCCGTCCCCGCTGTGCGGGTTGAGACTGAGCACCGCTATGCGCGGCTGGTCTATGGTGAAGTCCTGCTTGAGCGATTCGTTGATGAGGCGCAGCTTGCTGAGTATGCGCTCCTCCGTAATCTGCGCTGCCACGTCCTTCAGAGGGATATGTCCGGTGACGACGGCCAGCTTGAGCCTGTGGCTCACCATAAACATCGCCACGTCCTTGACCCCGAAGGCGTTCTGTATATATTCGGTGTGTCCCGGGAAGCCGAAGCCTTCGTTTGACATCGCCTTCTTGTTGATAGGGCCGGTTACCAGCACGTCTATCTTGCCTTCCTTGAGTTCGCGGATGGCCGTCTGCAGCGAAAGCATCGCTCCCTTGGCGGACTCTGTCGTGGCCTGACCCGGCTCGGCGAAAGTGCTGTCCGGCAGGCAGTTCACGATATTGATGCGCTTCGGGTGCGCCTCGGACGCATCGGCGATGGCGTTGGTGTCCATCTGCTCTATCTCCGGGATGGACTTGCGGTAGAAGCCGAACAGCTTGGAGGAGCCGTATATGACCGGCGTGAACAGGTCGAGTATCCTCGGGTCGGCGAGAGCCTTGATGATGACTTCATATCCGATGCCGTTGGAATCCCCCTGGGTGATGCCTACTATGATTTTGTCATTCTGCATATATGTTCATTTTACTTGTTTCTTCCCATCTCCGATCCCGTCTCAGTCAAGGGCGGGGCAGCCGCTGCGCAGGCTCTCCATATACCCTTCGTCGCAGGGCAGGGAGGGCTTCGAATATGCCTCCACCGCCAGACGGTCGCAGCGCTCGTTCTCCGGATGGCCGGCGTGTCCCTTGATCCAGTTGAATCTCAGGGAGAACCTGCCGGCTATGGCGTCGAACTTCGCCCACAGGTCCTGATTTTTCTTGCGCTTCCAGCCTTTCGTTACCGTATTCACCACATAGGTCGAATCGCTGTACACCATCACTTCCGCCCCCTCCCAGCGTATCGCCTCAAGGCCGCGGATGACCGCGAGGAGTTCCATACGGTTGTTGGTGGTGAGGGCGTAACCTCCGGAGAGTTCCCGGCGGAGAGTCCCGCATTTGAGCACCGCTCCGTAGCCTCCCGGTCCCGGATTGCCGCTCGCGGCCCCGTCCGTATATAGATATATGGGTGGCTTTGTTGGCATTTCGTGCAAAAATAACTATTTTTGTGCGATTAACGATGAAAAATCAAATCTTGAATATGGATTACACACGGTCGATCATAATCACGGGAGGTGCGGGATTCATAGGCAGTCACGTCGTGCGCCTGTTTGTGAATAAATACCCTGAATACAGGATAGTCAACGTGGACAAGCTGACCTACGCGGGAAACCTGGAGAACCTCAAGGACATAGAGAATTCCCCCAACTACCGCTTCGTGCGCGCCGACATCTGCGATTTCGACGCGATGCTCGCCCTGATGCGCGAGGAGAAGGCGGACGGGCTTATCCACCTCGCGGCGGAGAGCCACGTGGACCGTTCCATAAAGGATCCGTTCACCTTCGCGAAGACCAATGTACTGGGGACTCTGAGCCTGCTTCAGGCGGCGCGCCTGTACTGGGAGAGCCTGCCGGAGAAGTATGAGGGGAAGAGGTTCTACCATATCTCGACCGACGAGGTCTTCGGCGCCCTGGAGATGAACCGTCCGGACGGCTGTCCGGGGAGCGGGGAGTGCGGAGGCGGTCCTTTCGGGGACAGATTCTTCACCGAAGATATGAAATATCAGCCCCACAGTCCGTACAGCGCGAGCAAGGCTTCGAGCGACCATTTCGTGAGAGCCTTCCACGACACCTACGGGATGCCGACGATTCTGACCAACTGCTCCAACAACTACGGGCCTTACCAGTTCCCGGAGAAGCTGATACCCCTCTTCATCAACAACATACGTCACCATCGCCCGCTTCCGGTATATGGGAGGGGACAGAATGTGCGCGACTGGCTGTACGTGGAGGACCACGCGAGGGCGATTGACCTCATCTTCCACAGGGGAAAGATTGCCGACAGCTACAATATCGGAGGCTTCAACGAGTGGAAGAACATCGACATCGTGAAGACCCTCATCAAGGTGACGGACAGGGTTCTGGGCCGTCCGGAGGGAGCGGACGAAGACCTGATAACGTATGTCACCGACCGTGCCGGACACGACCTGCGCTACGCGATAGACTCCACCAAACTCAAGCGCGAACTGGGATGGGAGCCTTCTCTGCAGTTCGAGGAGGGCATAGAGCGGACTGTCCGCTGGTATCTCGACAACGGGGAGTGGATGGACAGGGTCACGAGCGGAGAGTACGAGAAGTACTACGAGCAGATGTACAAGGGCAGATGAGAATTCTTCCGAAACTCATTCTGACCGCATTGATAAGCTGTTGTGCCACTGGTCAAGCCGCGGCGCAATTCGCCTTTGAGAGCCCCGCCAGCCTCAACGAGCGCATCGACAGCAAACTCAGGAGGGGCCCGGACACGGATTTCAGGCTGACCCAGCTCATCGCTCCTGCGGTGCTGCTCTCTTCCGGAATCATAATACACTGCTTCGCACACGACAGTTTTGACAACTATATGAGAGACAGGGCTTTGTCCTGGAGAGGCTCTTCGCCGAGAGCGATAATCGACGACTATTGCCAGTATGCTCCCTTCATATTCGCCGTCGGCCTCGGCACTTTGGGGGCGGAGGCGGAACACAGTCTGGTGGAGAGGGCGATGGTCTGCGCTCTGTCAGCCGTGAGCATAGCTGCGTTGACCCGCACGATGAAAAATACTATAAATTCTCCCAGACCCGACGGTTCCGATACCGAGTCTTTCCCCTCCGGGCATACGGGAATCGCCTTTACAGGGGCGGAATTCGTGCGTATGGAATATGGCTGGGGGTGGGGAATATGCGCCTATGCCCTGGCCACGGGAGTCGGGGTGCTGCGACTCCACGATGACAAGCACTGGTTCAGCGACGTGGTTGCCGGTGCCGGAACGGGCATCCTGAGCGCACATGTGGGCGAATGGCTGCTTAATCCGGTCAAGCGGCTCTTCCGTATGGACGTGGCCGTGTTGCCGACGGTGGATCCGGTATATGGCCGCGGTGGCATAAACTTGGCTCTAAAGTTCTGATAATAAATAATTTATATATGATTACCCCCCCCGTGCAAAATTATGTTGGACAGGTTTAAACATAGATTTCTCAACAGACGCTTCATCTTTACGATGGATCTCTGTATTTCTCTTGCGGCTTCCGTTGCGGTGGCGATCATCGCCTTCTTCTGCAGGGTCGATGCCGTCGAATCGAGGTTATTCAACACTGTCTGGGGACTGTCTTCCCTTTTCGGCTCCGCGCTGATGTTCTATGTGCTGAAGACTTACACGATAGTCATAAGGCATTTCACGTTCAGGGATACCGCCGTCATCGGACTCTCCATGTCGGGGAAGATTGTGATTATGGGGATTGCGGTGGCGCTGACCGGCGCCTTCTCGACCCCCGTGCTGCTGATGCTGATTGCCGACGGGTTGATTTCGCTGGTGTTACTCTGTATGGTGAGGCTTCTGATGATTGTGGTGTACGACAGCTACAAGTCCCGTGTGAGGGAGCTTCAGAAGAGGATGAGGGTGCTTGTCTACGGCATCAGCGACAAGTCTGTGGCCACGGTGACCAGACTGCGGGATTCGAGCCATTATAAGGTGCTGGGATTCTTCTCCACGGACAGCAGTCTGGACAATACTATGTTCTTTGACAAGCAGGTGTATGTCGCCGGGGACGAGAAAGCCTTCGCCAAGATGATAGAGTCCCTCTCTCTTGGGGGAATCATCTTTGCGACCGACACCGACGTGCAGCGGGAGCAGGGCAATCTCGTGGGTCTGTGTACGAGGTACGGACTGAAGATGCTGATTGTCCCGACCATCGACGAACTTGGCGCGGTGGGGACTGAAGGCAGGCTCAATGTGCGGGAAGTCAACATAGAGGACCTGCTGGGCAGGGAGGAGATAAAGATTTCCCTCGACGCCATAAGGGCGGAATTCAGGGACAAGGTGGTGATGGTGACGGGAGCGGCCGGTTCCATAGGTTCGGAGCTCTGCCGTCAGCTTGCCGGCTTCGGCATAAGGAAACTGGTGCTGTACGACAACGCCGAAACCCCTATGCACAATCTCCGTCTCGAACTCGAGAAGGATTACCCGCAGCTCGACTTCGTACCTGTGATAGGGGACGTGAGGCTGCAGCCGAGACTCGATTTCGCGTTCAAGAAATACGCTCCGCAGGTGGTATTCCACGCCGCCGCCTACAAGCACGTCCCCCTGATGGAGGAGAACCCTTGCGAAGCCGTGCTGGTCAATGTGGTGGGTTCGCGCAACGTGGCCGACAAGTGCGTGGAGTACGGAGTGGAGAAGATGGTGATGATATCCACCGATAAGGCCGTCAATCCGACCAACATTATGGGCTGCACTAAGCGTCTCGCCGAAATCTATGTGCAGAGCCTCGGTCTCGCCATCGAGAACGGCACCGCGGAGGGGAAGACCAAATTCGTTACGACGCGTTTCGGCAACGTGCTGGGCTCCAACGGCTCGGTTATCCCGCGTTTCCGCGAGCAGATAGCCTCCGGAGGCCCTGTGACCGTCACGGACAAGAATATAACCCGCTTCTTCATGACTATCCCGGAAGCCTGTCGGCTTGTGCTGGAGGCCGCCACGCTTGATACGGAGAACCGCATCTGCGTTTTCGATATGGGACAGCCGGTCAAGATAGATTCGCTTGCAAGGCGTATGATTGAACTCTCCGGTCTCGTGCCGGACAAGGACATACAGGTCGTCTATACCGGACTCCGCCCGGGGGAGAAGCTCTACGAAGAGGTGCTTTCCGATGTCGAGGACACCGAGCCTACGGTGCATTCCAAGATCCGCATAGCCAGAGTCCGTCAGTATGACCTCGGCGATGCCCTCAAGGTGGTGGAGGAGCTTGAGACGCTGAGCAGGGAGGTGAACATCCCCGATATGGTCATATTGATGAAGAAGACGGTCCCGGAGTACGTGTCCAACAATTCTTCTTTCCAGAAGTATGACAAAAAGTGATTAATCATCAATGAAGGTACTTGTCACCGGCGCGGCCGGGTTCATAGGATTTCATCTGTCACGGAGGCTTCTCGGAAGGGGGGACTCCGTGGTGGGCATAGACAATCTCAACGATTATTATCCGTTGGCGCTGAAACGCGCGAGGCTGTCCGAACTGGACGCTGAGCCGGGATTCCGCTTCGTCCGGATGGACATAGCGGACAGGGAGGCCCTTCCGGAACTCTTCGGCAGCGAGAAGTTCGATGCCGTGGTGAACCTTGCGGCCCAGGCCGGGGTGAGATATTCCATAGAGAATCCCTGGGCTTACGTGGAGAGCAATCTTACGGGCTTTGTCAACGTGCTGGAATGCTGCCGTCACACGCCTGTGAAGCACCTCGTCTATGCGAGTTCCAGCAGCGTCTATGGCGGCAACGACAAGATTCCGTTCAGCGAGGAGGATAAGGTGGACAATCCCGTAAGCCTCTATGCCGCCACCAAGAAGGCCGACGAGCTTATGGCTTCCTGCTACGGCACGCTCTATGGCATAGCTGCCACGGGACTCCGCTTCTTTACTGTCTACGGGCCGTGGGGCCGTCCGGACATGTCGCCTATGCTCTTCGCCTCGGCCATTATGGAAGGCCGTCCGATAAAGGTGTTCAACAACGGCGATATGATGCGCGACTTCACCTATATCGACGACATAATCGAGGGCGTGGTGAGGGTGCTGGACAGAGTCCCGTCGAAGCACGAGGTATACAATATCGGATGCGGCCACCCGGAGAAGCTGACGGATTTCATAAGCGAAATCGAGAAGGCCGCCGGGAAGAGTGCAGAGAAGATTATGATGCCTATGCAGCCGGGCGACGTATACAGGACCTATGCCGACACCGGCAAGCTCGAGCGGGATTTCGGCTACAGGCCGGGAGTCTCCCTCAGCGAAGGTATAGCTGAATTCATGGAATGGTATAAATCGGACAAGAACCCTTTAAGGATATGAACATAGACAAGATTCTTCAGCTATTCGTAGTCAAGGAGAAACGCTTTTTCCCGCTTTTCGTGCAGTCGGCGGAGAACATAAAGAAGGCTGCCGCCCTGCTGCTTGAGCAGACGAAGGAGGAGGATGCCGATACGCGCAGAATCTATGCGCACCGCATCAAGGAATGTGAAACCCTCGGAGACAGGATCACGGACAGGATAATAGACGAGCTGCTCGACGCCGTGGTGACTCCTTTCGACAGGGACGACATCCACGCGCTCGCCGAGGATATGGACACTTTCCTCGACTGCATCAGGGACTGTTCCAAGAAGATAGCCATATATCAGCCTAAGGATCCGAGCCACAAGGTGATAGAGATTGCCGAATACGTGCTGAGGGACGCCGAGATTCTGCTTGAGATTACCGGCCTCTTCGAAAAGATGCGGGACAGGGCCAAGGAGATAGACGGACTCTGCGACAAGATAAAGGAGAACGAGCATATCGTGGATGACATCTACGAGTCCTATATGAGCAATCTCTTCGAGTTCGAGAAGGACCCTATAGAACTGGTCAAGAAGAAGAACATCATACAGGCCATAGAGGATACTTCGGACGTGGCGAAGAGTCTGTCCAGCACGCTGAGAAGTATCGTTGTCAAGATGGGTTGAGAGGATGATAGTCATAGTATTGATCTCGGCGCTCATCGCGCTTGCCTTCAGCTTCACCAACGGTATGAACGATGCGGCCAACTGCATCGCCTCCGCAGTCGCCACCAAGGCCCTTTCCCCGAAGATTGCGGTGGCCTGGTCCGCCCTCTGGATAGTCTCCGCCCTCTTCTTCTTCGACCTCACCGTCGCCTCCACGATGGGAAGCGGCATAGTCAGCGAGAGCTGCATCGACGTCTACGTGATACTTGCCGCGCTGCTGGGATCTGTGCTGTGGGTATTCGCCTGTACCCGCCTCGGCTTGCCGATTTCGGCTTCGCACGCGCTCATAGGCGGTCTGATCGGCCCCGTGTGGTTCGTTTACGGATCTGAATATCTGGTCGCTGACGGCATCTTCAAGACCCTTGCCTTCATCGTGATAGCCCCTCTGATAGGAATGGTGATGGGATTCTTTCTCAACTGTCTTTTCCTTTTCATCTTCCGCCGCGGCAAGGCCAGAAGGGTGGACAAATTCTTCAGGGTGATGCAGATTGTCTCCTGCGCCGAATTCTCGATGGGCTTCGGAGCCAACGACGGGCAGAAGACGATGGGAATCATCGCCGTGCTGCTCGCATCGGCATTCGCCTCCAATCCGGACAGCGGGATATTGCAGTTCCTCTACGGCAATGCCCAGCAGGCTGCCATCGCCGCCGGACACGAGGGCTTCTTCGTGCCGCTCTGGCTGGAGTTGCTCTGCTACGGACTTATCGCGCTCGGCACCATCACCGGAGGCTGGAGGGTGATTCGCACGCTCGGCGATGGTCTCAGCAAGCTTACCCCGATGCAGGGCTTCTGCGCGGAGGGTTCAGGCGCGGCCACTCTGATTATGACCGCACTTTTCGGCATTCCTGTCAGCACCACGCACACCATCACCGGCTCCATCATAGGCACTGGCCTGACAAGGGGAGTGAAACGGGTGAAGTGGTTGACAGCCAAGAATATAGTCTGGGCCTGGGTGCTTACGATACCTGCGGTCGTGATTATTTCCGGCCTGCTCTACCTAGCGATGGTAAGCTGGTTTGGAGCCCCCGTCAAAGTATTCTGACACGGCCCGCAGCACGGACATCCTGTCATTCTCGTCGATAAGAGTTTCGAGCGGCACCGCCATCGCCGCGATTTTGGCGCTTCCGGTATTGCTGTAGGTTGCAGCGCCGAAGGAAGAGCGGGGGTAGCGCAGCCATATGCCGCTGTCCGCTCCGGCGGGATAGATGCCGTCAGGGTTTTCCACACAATAGATTTCGGAGTTGAGCTCGCAGGAGAATTTCATCCCTTCCACCTCTCCGCTGCGGCTGCCCGCCGGGGTGCTGAGCCTGTAACCTAGGACTGACTCGGAAAATCCCCCTGCTGTGCTGTCGGAGGCTATGTCGGCGCCTGAAAGGAAAAGCCTGCCTCCGTCCGAGAGGAAGATGGTCAGCGCATCCTTGAGCTGCCTCGGGAAGACGGGATACCGCTCCCCGCCCTGCTTGCCGCAGATGAGGTCGACGATGCTTCCCTGTCCAGCACCTCTCGCGCAGAAAGCATCCCTTGAAGCGGAGCAGAACGGATGTCCTAGAGCCATCAGAGCCCTGCCGTGGACATACGGGTAGTCGAAGCTGTTGCCGGCTATGATTTCTCCCGCCCTGTCGGTATAGCTTGCCCCGAATCCCGGATAGTCGTTGTCTATGAATTCGGCGGCGCGCTCAAATTCGTAATTCTCGCCAATGTAGCTTATGTCTCTGATATATGGAACCCCGCCGTCCTTGTGCGCCGTGAATCCGGCATATTCCGGAGTGTCCACTGAAGCGGGGGCTGAGACGCGATAGAAGTTGTTTACTATCAATACGGTATCCTTCGGCGTGACCGTGTCGGGGATGCCTGCGGACAGTATTTCCGAAGGGAAACTCATCCCGCCCTCGTTGAAGGCCGTCACCTTGAAGCTGTAGATATGCCCCTTCTCCAGCGGGATTTCCATAGATGTCGAGCGGGTCTCCACTCCCCGGTCGAAAGCCCCTCCGTCCTTGCGGGTATATACCGTGTAGCCCCTGCTGACGGCCGTCGGTTCCTTTACGTCGGGGGTCGGACTCCACTCCAGACGCAGCCTGTCTTCCGCTATGAAGGTGGCCGAGAACGAGTTCACGGGCAGCGGCTGCACGGTGTAGGGGCAGTCGTAGTATTCGCTCAGGGTCTTGAGTATGCCCTTGTACACGGACCTGCAGACCTCGAACCTGAATGCCGGGTCGAGTCCGTATTTCATATCGGCGAAATTCTGGTGGCTCAGGAGTTCTAGTATCATCGCGGGGACTCCGGCAGTGCGACATTCGCTGTAGCTCTTGTCACACAGGCCTCTGCGGGTCCAGTCCGGATTGAAGTCGGAGCGTATGTCGTTGACTATCTGGCTCTGTACATAGTCGCAGAGCAGGCGGCTGATGATTCTGTCCCTGCCGTCGGAGAATTCCCTCTCCCCTTCATCACGCAGGGTGTAGATGGCAAGTGTGCCTATGGTGCTGTCGGATTGGGCGAGGCCCGCATCGGTATGGAACGCGAGCGCGAGGTCGAAGGGGATGTCCTTCTTTTCGCGCATCATCGTCGCCCATCTGCCGCGGGCGGCGTAGTCGTTGGTGTAATCGTCCTCCCAGTTGCGGGTGACGGTGCTGTCCGCTCCGGCCCACTGCATCCAATAGTGCGCCCCTTCGGCGGAACTTGCCATCCCCGATGTGCGTCCGCCTCGCTCCAGCTTGCCGATTCCGCCGCCTATCTTGACGGCATCGGCGCTGACGCACAGGCCCTCTTTCCCGCTGTTGTCGAGACTTACGTAAGAGCCGTCTCCGGGTGCGAATTCGAAGGTGCCGAGATATATCCAGGTGCCTCCTCCGCGCTTCTGATTGACGCTGAACGCCGTTTTCCCTCCGAGATGCCGCACGGTGTAGCGGGCCTCCGTGCTGCTGTTTTCAAGTGTGCGGTAAGATACGTAGACGGCATATTCTCCGCGCTCCTCTATCCTTGGAGTCCACCGGGCCGTGGCCGTGGCCTGCCCGGGGGAGCATTCCGCCTTGCGGGCCGTGCCTGCGGTGAAGGGATTGTCTTCGAAACCGTAGACTTCCTTGAAGTCGGCGAAGCCCTCCCCGGCATCTTCCCAGCGGCCTTTCTCCTCATAGAGGCCGCTTCTCCTTATGCGGCCCTCCCTGACTTCGGAGAAAGAGGGGTCATTGTCGATGATTATCTCCCTCCACTGTATGTCCCTCTCCCGGGGGGTCATTACGTATGCCCCGGAGTTTTCGAGCATGGGCATCAGGAAGGGCAGGACGAAACTCTGCGTGAACATATCCTCCACCGTGCGGTGCAGAGGGGCGCGCTGCCAGGTCCACGAATCGCGGCTCTCGTCATAATATCTGCCGTGGCTCTGCCAGAGGGCCAGATATCTGCCGTCAAGTCCACGCGGGTATTTCCGCGCCCCGATTCTGCGGACGAAGCCCTTGTCGGAGCTGCGGGGGTCTTCGATGCTTCTGGAGTAGCCGCTGGGATTGCCGTCGGAGCCGAGCTGCGGAAGCACCAGGTCCTGAAGGCGGTAGCGCTTGGTATATATGTTCCCGATGGAGTAGTTCCCGGCGACTGCGCGCATCTCGCTGCGCAGTTCGCGGTAGAACCATTCGAGGTCCTCCTCGTGCCAGGGATAATAGGACAGCTCCGGGGAGAAGTAGAGGTCGAGCTTCTTTCCTCTCGCCCTGACGGAGTTCATTTTCAGTTCCTGATCCACTCCGGTGTGGGCCAGCAGCCTGACCCTCAGCGTGTCGCATACGGGGGTGAAGTCCTTTGCGCGGGGGGTGCCGGCGGAGGCGTTCATCTGGGACAGGACGGCTCCGGCCACACAGAGCAGGCAGAGCAGCATCCTCCCGGACGTCGTCCGCGGTCTCATCTCGAAGTCCTCCTCAGATTGTGGAGATTTATGAAGAACACCGCCACCGTGGCGACTCCTATGGCTATGCAGTCGGCAGCGAAGTCATTTATGTCCTCGCTCCGGTAGGGGAGAGTCCCCTGGACGATCTCCGTGAGCCCTGCGAATATGCAGGAGAATGAGCAGATGCAGAGCAGGGAGACGAAGGCCTCTCCGACGGATTTGGGCTTGCCTGCGAACGCGAAGAATCCTATGACGGGGGCGGGCAGGAACATACAGAAATGCACCAGCTTGTCCATCGGGATGCCGAAGAAGGACTGCCGGACCTCGGGCAGATTGTTGAAATGTCCGAAGCACAGGTATGCGACCCCTGCCAGATAGATGACTAGCAGTATACGGAATATGTCAGAGAGTCTGCATTTCATAGAGTTTCCGGTAATATCCGTCAAGGGCTATCAGTTCGTCGTGTCTTCCGCGTTCCACTATGCGGCCCTCGTTCATCACGATGATTTCGTCGGCTTTTCTGACGGTGCTGAGCCTGTGGGCGATGGAGATGGTCGTGCGGTTGTTCATCAGATAGTCGAGAGCGTCCTGCACCATTCTCTCAGATTCGGTGTCGAGGGATGCCGTAGCCTCGTCGAGGATGAGTATCGGCGGGTTCTTGAGTATGGCCCGCGCTATGCTGATGCGCTGCCGCTGACCACCGGAGAGCATTACGCCGCGGTCTCCTATGCAGGTGTCGTAGCCTTCCGGTTTGGCGATGATGAACTCGTGGGCGTTGGCAATCCTTGCGGCGGCCTCCACGCTCTCCATCGTCGCTCCCTCGACTCCGAAGGCTATGTTGTTGAATATCGTATCGTTGAACAGTATAGGGTCCTGATTGACGTTGCCCATCAGAGAGCGCAGGTCGCGGGTACTGACATCCCTTATGTCGATGCCGTCTATGAGTATGCTCCCCTGTGTCGGGTCGTAGAAGCGCGGTATCAGGTCCACGAGAGTGGATTTGCCGGCTCCGCTCGCGCCGACTATGGCTATGTTCTTCCCTTTCGGAATGTTGAGGCAGATATCGTGCAGCACCTCTCTCCCGCTCTCATAGCGGAAACTGACGTTTCTGAACTCTATGCTGTGCTCGAAAGACTTGAGGCTTTTCGGAGCGGCGCTTTCCGCTATGTCATTCTCGGCATCGAGTATGACGTTGATTCGCTCCATCGATGCGAGTCCCTTGGGAATGCCGTAGGCGGCTTTTGAGAGGTCTTTGACAGGCTGGATGACGCTGTAGAGTATGGCCATATATGCCATAAAGCTCGGTGCGTCGATGATGGCGTGTTCGCCGAGTATCAGGGTGCCGCCGAACCAGAGGACTATGGCTATCATCACCGAGCCGAGCAGCTCGCTCACCGGATGGGCGCTGGCCTGTCTGACGGCGACGCGGCTGTTCTTGCTGCGCATGGCTTCGGTGACGGCGTTGAAGCGGGCGGACATCTTCTTCTCCGCGAGGAAGGCCTTGATGATGCGCAGGCCTCCTAGCGTCTCCTCCACCTGGCTCATCGTGTCGCTCCAGTAGCGCTGCGCCTCGATGGACTGGGACTTGAGCCGTCTGGCTATGGCGCTCATCACCCCTATCATCGCCGGGGCGAAGATGATCGTGAAGAGCGTGAGCTCCCAGGACATACGGAAGAGCACCGCGAGGTAGATGAGTATCAGAATCGGGTTCTTGATCAGCATCTCTATCGTGCCGGAGATGGAATTCTCCACTTCCTGCACGTCGCCGCTGATGCGGGCCATAATGTCACCTTTGCGCTCCTGGCTGAAAAATCCCAGCGGGAGGGAGAGAATCTTGTCGTAAATCTCCATTCTCATATCCTTGACGACTCCGGTGCGTATCGGCACCATCACCGCCGCCGCTCCGAAGTAGCAGGAAGTCTTGATCACGACTATCGCGCAGAATATCAGGCAGAGCATCAGCAGGATGCGGCTCGGCCCGTAGATGCCGATGAACTGGGAGACGTAGTAATAGGCGTTGTTGGTGATCTCGTTGAACGGCATACCCTTGTGCCAGGGGATGAATTCGTAGCTGTGTCCGCCGACGTTGAAGAGTATCTGCAATATCGGGATGAGCAGCGAGAACGAGAATACGTTGAATATCGCCGAGAGTATGTTCATCAGAACCGACCCTGCGACGTATTTCTTATATGGAGCGACGTAGCGCTTGAGTATTTGCCAGAATTCTTTCATCGGGATACAAAGTTAAGTAATTCCTAAAAAATAACTTGACAATCCTCAATCATTTCGAATTCAAACAGCGGGGAAGCCGTCATCCGGGGCAGAACCGCCAGCCTGACCGAGGGGTCGAGTACGCGGCGCGAGCAGTCGAAGGCCAGCTGCGGCGTGTTGTTGTGTTCGCTGCGGTGGCAGAGGAACACGCTGCGCAGCCCCTCGTGAGCGAATTCCTTTATGGCCTGCGCGCATTCCTCGTTGGACAGATGGCCGTGACCGTCCCGTATCCTGTCCTGAAGCTCTTTCGGGTAGGAGCTGCGGAGCAGCATATCGGGGTCGTAATTGGACTCTATCACAACGCAGTCGGCCATTTTCGCGAGTCCGGACGCTTCCTTCGTGACACGTCCCGCATCGGTCATGATCAGGAACTTGAACCCGTCCAGAAGAATGGCGTAGCCGACGGTCTGGGTTGCGTCGTGCGGCACCTCGAAATAGCGTGCGCGAATCCGTCCCGGAACTATGTCGTTCCATCCTTCGGAAAGCGGACGCCGGAGAGGGGAGAGATGCTCTACGGTGATGACCCGTCCGACAAGGGCCTTGAGCAGGCAGGGGGTGGCCCATACGGGTTTGCCGAGGTGCTTGCAGAAAGAGCCTAGAGAGCGTATATGGTCGAAGTGGTCGTGTGTTATGAGGATTCCGCCTATGACGTCGGGACTGAGTCCGTCGCTGCCGAGTTCCTTCACTACACGGCGCGGACTCACCCCGCTGTCTATCAGGATGCCGCATTCGCAGCGCTTGTCGTCGAATATTCCGAGAAAGTAACAGTTGCCGCAGCTTCCGGACGAGAAAGACTTGAACCTAATCGTCTTCATCCTTGCAGTATTTGGAGATGACGCTGTAGGAGTCGGCGACTCCGAGTTCCCCGGCCCTTGACAGGTCGATGCAGCCTTTCTCTTTATCTTTGAGATAGATGAGTACAAGCCCCCTGTTGAAGTAGGCGTCTCCCATATAAGGATAGAGCTTGACGGCCATATCGTAGTTCTCTATCGCGCTGACAAACTGCGACGAGAGACATTGCAGGTTGCCGAGGTTGAAGTAGAGATACGGAATGTCCGGCAGTATTTCCAGCGCCGCGCGGATGTCGGCTATGGCCTCCGAATAGTCGTAATTGCGCTCCACCTTGCCGCTGACCCTTGCCCTGGCCGCCCCTTCCGTGTCCATCGAGAGGGTCTGCACGTTGCCTTCGAGCGAGGCGATGAAGTCGGTCATCTCGGCCTTGAGCACGCCCCGGTTCATCAGATAGAACGCCTTGTAGTATCGGGCGTATTTGTCCTTCGACACGTCGTCGTCTGCCGTGGCCACCGCCTTGTCGAACCAGAGGAGTGCGGAGTTGAACTGCCTGTTCTGCAGCTCCTGCAGCCCCTTTACGAAACATTCCTCTGCCGAGGTCGTGAAGACGTAGGTCTGCGGCCCTTCGCTCGTGGCGTTGCTTATGTCCATCGGCAGCGGGGAAGCGTCTATGAAGCGGTCGATCAGGGCATTCTCGTATTTTCTGGCCACCAGGGTCGAACCCCGGTCCTCCCTTTCGGAGGTGAGGCCGAAGCGGTAGAGCGGCCGCAGGCGTATGTCTATGTCGCGGTGCTGCAGCAGTTCGTTGTCGAAGTCCTTTTTCGCGAAGTCCGCATCGAGCGCTATCAGCGAACTGTATTTTCGCGTGGTGTCGGCGAACGAGCTCTCCCCGCTCTTGGAGCGGTATTCCCTCACCTTCTCCTGGGCGGTCAGGTAGTCGGCCCTGGACTCGCGGGTGCGTCCGAGCATATTCTCGACATATGAGCGGTTGAGGTAGGCTTTGGCGAAGTCCGGATACAGCTCTATGGATTTGCTGTAGTCGGCGAGCGCGTCCGTCCAGCGCCCCATTTCCACGAATATGGCCGCACGGTTGAAGTGCGCCAGCACGTTGCCCGGGTTGATGCCTATGACCCTGTCCATATCTTCGAGGGCCTTGTCGAAGTCCCCCACCTGGGCGTAGATGAGACTTCTGTTGTAGAGAGTCAGGGCGTTGCCGGGCTCGTGCCTGAGCACGGTGTTGAGGTCGGACATAGCTCCGTTGTAGTCCTTGCGCTCATATCGGATGAGCGCCCTGTTGAAATAGGCGAAAGTGCTGGTGGAATCCAATTCTATCGCCCTGTCCAGGTCGCCCAGAGCCTCGTCGTACTGCTTCCGTTCGGAATATACCCTTGCCCGGCGGATATATCCTTCAGGGTCGAAGCGGTCCAGCTTTATCGCCCTGTTGTAGTCCGCGAGGGCCTTGAGCGTGTCGGTAAGGAAAAGATAGGACGCGCCTCTGTTGAGGTAGGCGGCGGGGTCCTTGGGTTCTTTCTTGATATATCTGTCGAAATCGTCCACCGCGTCCTCGAATTTCTGCGCGAGAAACGATGTCACCCCTCTGGAGAAATATATACCGCTCTGCCCGGGGCGCAGCTTCAGGGCCTTGTCGAAGTCGCGGTAGGCTGCCTCGTAGTCCCCGAAACGGCTGCGGGTGATGCCCCTGTAGTGGTAGCCGTTGGTGAAGACGGGGTTGAGCCGTATCGAGGCGTCGAAGTCGCTGTCGGCTCCGCGGAGGTCTCCGAGATTGTATTTGGCTATGCCTCTGAAAAAGAATCCCCAGTATCCCGCCGTGTCCAGGCGGGTAAGCACGTTGAAGTTCTCTATCGCCTGCGCGTATTTGCCGTCCGACAGAGCCTGCCGCCCTCTCCACATAAAGACATCCTTGTCATATTGTGCGAGTGCGGAAGTCGTGCAGAAGAGCAGCAAAACTGTCGGCAGAATGAACTTTTTCATTATTTTTGTAAGCGGAAAAAAGAACTTTGCAAAGATAATCAATAATTGCGCCCGAATTGAAGCCGAGATTTAATTTTATCCTCCTTTTGTCCCTTTTCTGCTTCTGCCTTCCCGCGAAGGCGGACGGGCCGCAGTTGCGGGAGGAACTCGGCTTTCTGACGGATACTCTCAGCTGCGGACGGGGGTTCGGGACCTCCTCCTCGCAGTCGGTGGTGTTCTATCTGCTCCGTCAGATGCGCAGCGGCGGACTTCGCACCACCGTGCAGTCGTTCGAGTACGGCGGGAAAGTCGGACACAACGTGGTGGGGGTGACTCCCGGCTGGTTCAGGAAATATATCGTGGTCGGGGCGTATTTCGACGGGCTGGGAAGGCTTGACGGCGAAATCTATCCCGGCGCCGACGCCAATGCTTCCGGGGTGGCCGCGCTGCTCGCGCTCACAAGAAGCCTCCCCGCCTTCTGCACAGGGGACACCGGTCTGATATTCGTCGCTTTCGACGGACACAACGCGAGTCTGTCCGGATCGCGGGCTTTCTTTGCGAAATACCGCTTCGAATATCCTCTCTGCAGTATGGTCAATCTGGACATACTCGGATCTTCCCTTGTGCCGGTCAGCGAGGGCCGGAGCGACTATCTCATCGCCCTGGGCGGGTATCCGCAGCGCTTCTCCATCGAGGAAGCCAACCGCGAACTGCGTCTCGACCTGAGCTACGACTACTACGGCAGCCAGGCCTTCACCGAGCTTTTCTACCGCAAGATAAGCGATCAGAAGTGGTTTTTGGAGGCGGGCATTCCTTCGGTGATGTTCACCTCGGGCATCACGATGAACACCAACAAAGTCACGGACAGCGTCTCCGCGCTGGACCTGCCCGTGCTCTCGAAGCGTATATCCCTCATAGGGAGGTGGATAATGTCTCTCCTGTGATGCCGTCACGTATGGACAATCAATCATATTAAATATAACACTATGGTAAAGGTAAACGTTGAGGGTTGCAGCTCCTTTGTCAAGTCTGCAGAATATCGGAAGTATGTGGAGAAGGCCCTCGCCGCATACGACACTCTCGAGGCCGGAAACGGCGCCGGCAACGACTTCCTCGGCTGGAAGACGCTTCCGGTGGACACTCCGGAGTCCCTCATAAAGGACTGCGAGGCCGTCCGCGACGATTGGAAGGCGAAGGGGGTGGACCTTGTCGTCGTCATCGGTATCGGAGGCTCGTATCTCGGTGCGCGCTGCGCGATAGAGGCCCTGTCCCACAGCTTCGTCCGCAAGGAAGGAGTGCCACGGGTCGTCTTCGCCGGCAACAACCTCTCTGAGGAATATCTTGCCGAACTTATGGATCTCGTCCGCGAGAGCAATGCCGCCTGTGTGGTGATATCCAAGTCAGGCACCACCACGGAGCCGGCTGTGGCGTTCCGCATCGTAAAGGCCCATATGGAGAAGACCTATGGTCGCAAGGAGGCTTCGGAGCGCATCGTCGCCATTACCGATGCCGTGAAGGGCGCGCTCAAGACTCTCTCCACGCAGGAAGGCTACAGGACTTTCGTCGTGCCTGACAATGTCGGCGGACGCTATTCCGTGCTGACTCCGGTAGGCATCCTGCCTATAGTCCTCGCCGGTTTCGACATCCGTGCGATGCTCAGGGGAGCCGCCGCCGAAAGGGAGGAACTCCTGAAGAAGTCCGAGGACAACGCTGCCGTCAAATATGCCGCGATGCGCAACCTGCTATACTCCGAACTCGGCAAGAAGATCGAGATACTCGTGACCTTCAACCCTAAGCTCCAGTATCTTGGAGAATGGTGGAAGCAGCTCTACGGCGAGTCCGAGGGCAAGGAGCTCAAGGGAATATTCCCGGCCTCCATCGTCTGCACCGCCGACCTTCACTCTATGGGGCAGTTCATCCAGGAGGGCGACAGGGTTATGTTCGAGACGACGGTCAATGTGGAGAAGTCCCTCCGCGAGGTCGTCATCGGAGAGGACGAGCAGAATCTTGACCAGCTCAACTATCTCGCCGGCCAGAGAGTCGAACACTGCAACGCCATGGCCCGTCTCGGCACCAAGCTCGCCCATATCGACGGCGGTGTGCCTCAGATGGAAGTGAGCGTCGAGACCCTCGACGAGGAGAATCTCGGCGCAATCTTCTATTTCTTCGAATTCGCCTGCGGCGTAAGCGCATACCTGCTCGGCATCAATCCGTTCAACCAGCCGGGTGTTGAGGCTTACAAGAAGAATATGTTCGCTCTCCTTCGCAAGCCTGGCTATGAGGCTCAGACTGAGGAGATTCTCAAGAGGATATAGCTATTCTTCCTTCAGCTGGTATTCAGTGACGTTCTTAAGACCTGGTATCCCGTAATAGGATGATACCAGGTCTCCTTTTATGTAGACGAGCCTGCGGTGCAGCGACGGGTTGCCCTGAAGGTTGAGCGCTGCGCGTATGCTCTCTTTCTTGAGTTCCACGCTCAGACAGTAATCGCCATCGGAAGTGAGGGAGCGCAGCCCCAGCAGGATGTTGGTCTCCTTGGAGAACGGGGGTTCGAACGCGAATTTGCCTATGCCCGTCGCGCAGCCTGCGATATAGCCCCGCACCCATACTCCGCTGCTGCCTACATTCTCCCTTGCCTCCAGCACGTCCATCGCATCATCGGCCTCTCCGCTCCACTTGTCCCCGTATACGTAGCTGTCCGATATCCACAGGCGGCTCGTGTCCAGCTGCACCGAGATGCCCCCGGATGCTCCGGCTTCCGAAGACGAGATTTTCACCGAGAGCATCTGCCCGGCTTCGAGCGTCCTTGAGAAGAGCGCCTGCGCCTCCCCGTCCTCGCTCACCGATACGTCCACCTTCCCCGGAAGGAAGAATGCGGTGCGGCTCTCGCCGTAGTCGTACATCAGCGTGCCGCCATTGCCGTCAAGATAGAACAGTCCGTCCGGAAAAGCGGAGCGGAATCTCCCGTCCGGAAGGAGAGTGATGCCGCAGTTGGTCTGGGAGCAGAGAAGCTGTGCGCAGACATTTTCGCCGGAGCGTACCGTCACCTCCTCCGTATCGCCGTATTGCGGGCGGTCGAAGGCGGCCTCCTCGAATGTGCAGGACACCGCGCTGACGGTGTAGCAGCCCTTGGATACGGGAATCTCCTCCGGCGCATCCCCGAAGCGTCCGCTGTAGATGAGCTTGCCGCCCGAGTCCGTGATACTGAGCAGAAAATCCTCCGTGTCCGGAACCTTTACGGGGCTTCCGCCTCTGCTTGAAATGAATCTTACGCTGATGCTGCCCTCTGGCTCCTCGCCGAGATTCCGGCAGGAAACGAATCCGGCGCAGAGCAGCGCAAGCGTCGCCGGAACGATGAATCTTGAAGTTTTCATAATCTTTGTCTTTTCCGCAAAGATAGCAATTTCCGGATAATAGGCCTAAAAATTCACACCTCCCTTGCATCACTGCGAGGAAGGTGTTACTTAACCTAAACTTAAACTATGAAAAACTTCACCGCTAAATTAGAGGTTTTTATTTAAAAACGCAAATTGTATCAAAAAAAATCTTAATTTTAGCGAAGTTTTTTTGGGGGCGGCATTCGGCTTCCCCGGTAGTGGTAGCGTAATGTACTTTAAAATCAATATTATGAGGAAAATCTTCATCTGCGCGGCCGTTTCGGCGGCCCTGCTCTCCTCAGTTTCCTGCGGACAGAAATACGAAACCGTCCCGGGAGACCCGCTGGAGACCAAAATCTACACTCTGGACAACGGCCTGAAGGTCTATATGTCCGTGAACAAGGAAAAACCGCGCATCCAGACCTACATCGCGGTGAGGGTCGGAAGCAAGAACGACCCTTCCGAGACCACCGGTCTCGCGCACTATTTCGAACACCTTATGTTCAAGGGCACTCAGCAGTTCGGCACTGTCGATTACGCTGCGGAGAAGCCGATGCTCGACGAGATCGAAACCCTTTTCGAAACCTACCGCAACACCTCCGGCGAAGTCGAGCGCAGGGCGATCTATCACAAGATTGACTCCGTGAGCTACGAGGCTTCCAAGCTGGCCATCCCCAACGAGTACGACAAGCTGATGTCCATCATCGGCGCGGACGGCACCAACGCCTGGACTTCTTCCGACGAGACGGTCTATACCGAGGACATCCCGTCCAACCAGATCGACAACTGGGCGCGGATTCAGGCGGACCGCTTCCGCAACGTGGTGATAAGGGGCTTCCACACCGAGCTTGAGACCATCTACGAAGAGAAGAATATGTCCCTCACCCAGGACAACCGCAAGATCTGGGAGGCACTCGACAAAGCCCTCTACCCTAACCATCCTTACGGCAAGCAGACCACTCTCGGCAGCCAGGAACACCTCAAGAACCCTTCCATCACCAACGTGAAGAAGTATCACGATGTCTACTACGTGCCGAACAATATAGCAATCTGCGTCTCCGGAGATTTCAACCCGGACGAGATGGTCGCCTCCATCGAGAAATATTTCGGTGACTGGCAGCCGACCGAGTCCGTGCCGGCTCTCCAGTACGAAAAGGAAGCTCCGATCGAGTCGCCTGTCGTGATGGACGTATATGGACAGGAGGCCGAGATTCTCGCGATGGGATGGAGGCTTCCGGGTGCATCGGAACTGGAGGAATCCGCCGTGGCCGAGATCGCAAGCTCGATTCTCTGCAACGGACAGGCCGGGCTTATCGACATCGACGTCAACCAACAGCAGAAGGCCCTCTATCTTACGGCGGGCACCAATCCGCGTCCTGACTACGGCCAGTTCATCGTTATGGGCCGCCCTAAGGACGGGCAGAGTCTGGAGCAGCTCAAGGACATCGCACTTGAGGAGATGGCCAAACTCCGCGACGGCGACTTCGACGAGTCGCTTATCGAGGCCACCGTCAACAATATCAAGCTCGCAAAGATGCGCGAACTTGAACAGAACGCCTCCCGTGCGCAGAGCTATGTGAATGCGTTCATCAACGGGGTTGACTGGAAGGACGCCGCCCGCGAACTTGACCGCTATGAGGCCGTGACCAAGGAGGATGTCGTCGCATTCGCGGGCAAATATCTCTCCGACAGCTCCTGCGCCATCATCTACAAGCGTCAGGGAGAGGACAGGAGCGTCCAGAAGGTAGCCGCTCCGAAGATTACCCCTATCGTCACCAACCGCGACAATCAGAGCGAGTTCCTCAAGGAGATTCAGGCGACCGCCGTGAAGCCTATCTCTCCGGTGTTCGTGGATTTCTCCAAGGATATGTCTTCTTTCGCTTTGTGTGACGGCGTGAACGTACTCTACAAGCGCAACGCTCAGAACGACATCTTCAACCTGCAGTTCATATTCAATTATGGCACTGAGAACTGCCCTGCCCTTTCCGTGGCAAGCGACTACCTCGGCTATCTCGGAACTCCGACCAGAAGTGCGGAGGAGATTGCCTCTCAGATGTATTCCCTCGCCTGCGGCTTCAATATATATTCCGGAGCCAACCAGAGCGTCGTGTCCGTGACGGGACTGAGCGAGAATATGGGAGCGGCCCTCGAAATCGTCGAGGATCTCATACTCAACGCGCAGCCTGACGAGAACATCCTCGCCAATGTCAAGTCCGACCTCTTCAAGTCCAGGATCAACGGCAAGAAATCGCAGAGCATTTGCTATAGCGCCCTGTCGAGATATGTCTACTACGGCGGAGATTTCATCAAGCGCACGACCCTCTCCAACGATGCCGTTTCCGCTCTCACTTCCGAAGAGCTGCTCGCTAAGATTCGCGAAGTGTTCGGCTATGGACACGAAGCCCTGTACTATGGCCCGATGAAGCAGTCGGAGCTGAAAAACTGCCTCTCAGCCCACCACAAGGTCGGTGCTGGCGCTTCAGCCCTTCCGGAGACCTATACTCCGATGGCGCAGACCGGATCCAATCAGGTAGTGATGGCCCAGTATGACGCCGCCCAGATATATTATTTCCAGTATTCCAACAGGGGGGAGAAGTTCGATCCCGGCGCTGCCGCGGGACTCAGTCTGTACAACGAATATTTCGGAGGCGGAATGAATACCGTGGTATTCCAGGAGATGCGTGAGGCCCGCGGCCTTGCCTATTCCGCCTGGGCGAGACTCTCTTCTCCGTCATATGCCGACGCATCCTATTATTATATAGCCTTCATCGCGACCCAGAATGACAAGATGCGTCAGGCTGTCGAGGCTTTCGACGACATCATCAACAATATGCCTCAGTCGGAGGCCGCCTTCTCCGTGGCGAAGGACGCCCTGACCAGTCGTATGCGTACCCAGCGCGTTACCGGTATGAGCGTGCTTAACCTCTACCGCAGCTGCCGCCGTATGGGCTTGGCTGAGCCTACGGACAGGGCGGTGTTCGCCAAGATTCAGGATATGACCCTCGACGACGTGGTGGCCGTACAGCAGAAGTGGGTGAAGGACCGTGACTACACCTATGCCATCCTCGGGGACGGCAAGTCTCTCGAAACCAAGTATCTTTCCACCCTCGGGCCTGTAAAGAAGGTCAGCATGGAGGACATTTTCGGGTATTGATATTGTTTTAGAACCTGAGACGGATGCAGGCTATGCGAGCTTTTGTATGGTCTGTATCCGTCTCCTTTTTGCGTGCCGGCATAAAAAAAGACATCCCGAATCCTGGGGATGTCTTGCCGGAGCTTTTCGAGCAGGATAAGGGAGTCGAACCCTCCTCCTTGGCTTGGGAAGCCAATGCACTACCGATGTGCTAATCCTGCTTTGTCTCCGCGCTGCGGCGGAACTCCGCAAATGTAGGAATAATTTCTTAACTTTGAGAAATTATTTCGGTTTTTATGTACTCACTGGGAATAGATGTCGGATCTTCTTCCGTGAAGGTCGCGCTGCTTGATATTGAAAGCGGCAAATGCATATGCTCATCAAGCAATCCGAAAGTCGAGGCTCCGATAATCGCCGAGCACAAGGGCTGGGCGGAGCAGGACCCGGACTCGTGGTGGAGATATTTCCGCGACGGCATCGCTGAGATGGCCGCCGGCGGGTACGATATGTCCCGGATTGCGTCGATAGGCATCTCATATCAGATGCACGGTCTCGTGGCCCTCGACAAGGAAGGCAGGCCTGTGCGCAACTCCATCATCTGGTGCGACTCCCGTGCGGTCGGCATAGGCTCGGAAGCCCTCAAGGGCATAGGCTACGGCAAATGTATGCTGCGCCTGCTCAATTCTCCGGGCAACTTCACGGCCTCCAAACTCGCCTGGGTCAAGAGAAACGAGCCGGAGACCTACGATAGAATCAGCAGGTTCTGCCTTCCGGGCGACTACATCGCATATCTTCTGACCGGAGAGATAAGCACCACGGCATCAGGGCTTTCCGAGGGCATACTCTGGGACTTCAACGAGAACCGCAGGGCGGACTTCGTAGCCGACTACTACGGCATTGAGCGCGACAAGTTCGCGAAGCTTGTGCCGGCCCTCGGCATCCAGGCGCGCACCACGGCGCAGATTCAGTCCCTGCTCGGCATCCCTGAGGGGACTCCGGTATCCTACCGCGCCGGCGACCAGCCCAACAACGCCTTCTCTCTCAACGTGCTGGAACCGGGTGAAATCGCCGCCACCGGCGGCACCAGCGGAGTGGTCTATGGCGTTACCGACACCCCGAAAGCCGACCCGCAGTCCAGGGTCAACACCTTCCTGCACGTCACGGATTCCAAGGAACCGAGGCTGGGCGTGCTGCTATGCATCAACGGCACGGGAATAATGAATTCCTGGGCACACCGCAACATAGCTCCGGAACTCTCATATTCCCAGATGAACGAAGAGGCCGCATCGGCGCCTGCCGGTTCCGACGGACTGCTCGTACTGCCTTTCGGCAACGGTGCGGAGAGGATGCTGTCCAACCGCAACGTCGGGGCCGGGATGTGCGGAGTCGACCTCGTAAGACATTCCAGAGCCCACATTCTCCGCGCGGTACAGGAGGGTATCGCATTCTCGTTCCGTTACGGCATAGACATAATGAAGAATCTCGGGCTGGAACCCGACGTAATCCGTGCCGGCAGGGCGAATATGTTCCTCAGTCCGCTGTTCCGCTCCTCGCTTTCCACCCTATGCAACGCAAGGATAGAACTCTTCGACACTGACGGGGCACTGGGAGCTGCGAGAGGCGCCGCTCTGGGCGCAGGCATCTACAAGTCCTCGGCGGAAGCGTTCTCCACGCTTGAAAGGCTGGAGGTGATTGAACCCGACAAGGCTTGGGAAGCCCCGCTTGAGCAAGGCTACCGGAACTGGAAGTCGGAACTTGAAAAAGCCCTGGGGCGTTGACCCGCCCTATACTCTCAGCCTGAGGCCTGCGAGAATGGTGTCCGGCCGCAGTTCGAAGACCGCGGACTCCTCCCCGGCCATACAGAAGCCGCACTTCGGGCAGATTCCCTGCTCCTCTCCTATGCACTGACTCTTCCGCGTGCCGTCTGTGAAGATGAAGTTGGTCATCCAGCAGCGCTTGCGGAACTTGTTGTCCCGCATCTTCCTGAGGCCGCTGCGGGAGTTCATTATAGGGTAGCCCCGCTTCTTGTAGTCCAGTATCGTGTCGATGGTCTCCAGCCTCTTGTCGTGCGGGAGTTCGAGTTCTTCCGTGCCCGGGAAGGGGGTGTGGAAATTGAGCGAGATGCTCTTGAAATACGGACTCTTCGCGACATATTCTATCGCCGCCGCCACCGAGTCGCAGTTGAGCGTGTTGATGGCCATATTTGCACTCAGATGCTTTGAGCCGCAGGTCGCGACATTGCTCTCCAGACGGGCGAAGCTGCCTTTGCCGCGGATGCGCTCGTGGTATTCTCCGATACCGTCCATCGACACCCAGATGCTGTCCGCCACGCTGCCGTCGAAGGGCAGCTGGGCGTTGGTCGTAATCGTACAGGAGAAGAATCCTATCGCGCGGGCGAGGCGGCAGAGGTCGTTGACCGTGCGCTCCCCGTCTCTCCAGAGGAAGGGTTCCCCGCCCTCGAAATCCACGAAACGGGAGCCGAGCGAGTAGCAGTATTCCAGCTCGGCGCGGATCTGGGCGTAGGTCTTGCTCAGAGGGTTGCTGTGGTTATAGACGCTGCAGTGCCTGCAGCTGAGGTTGCATCTGTCCGAGATGAAAATGACGCTCTGGAGTGGCTTGCGGCGGCCAAACAGGGCGCGCACCCACCAACATCCGAGATAAATAAACTGTCCGACCGGGTTCATCGTATATCAAATATCAGTAAAAAGATTCTTGCAAACATAATCGCGGCGCAGAAGAGGCTGAGGGTATTGCGGGCCGTGAGCCAGCGCATCGCGAACCAGTCGATGCCGGCGCCGCGCACGGCTTCCCAGTCCGGCATCTTCCCGAGCCATACCGGAGGTTTGGCGGGGACATCCTGCCTTCCGGCGGCGAAATCCTGCAGCGAGCGGCAGAGCCATATCGCGCGCGGGGCGGCGAGCAGCACGAGCAGATAGAGCGGGTGCAGCGCACCGATGCATACGGCGGCTGTCATCACCGCGAAAGGCAGCAGGTTGAATATGTATGCCGCAGCGAGTCCTGCCCCATCAGATCCGAGAAGCAGGGCGAAGGTCATCTTGCCGCACTCCCTGTCGCCGGCCTTGTCGATGAAGCTGTGGGTGTATAATATGTTCAGTACCAGCAGCCCCACGGGAATGGATATCCAGACGATCTCCGCGTCCATCCTTCCGAGGCAGGCGTAATATACGCCCATCATAAGCAGAGGCCCGAAAATGACGCCGATGACCAGTTCGCCGAGTCCCCGGTAGGCCAGCTTGAGCGGCGGGGCGGAGTAGAAGATGCCGAGGAATGCCGTGAGTGCGACGATGGCCGCTATCCACCAGCTGCCGGAAAGGCCGAGGAATCCCGAGTCCACGGTCCTCAGAGCGAAAATCACTGCTCCGCAGATGCAGGCCGTAGCCCCGAAGGTCACTATGGCCTCCTTGAGGGTCGCTGTCGTCTCGCTGCCGTCGGTGAGGTAGGGGTATTTGAGGGTCATCGCACGGAAGCCCTTGCGTATCACCCTGTTGCGGTCGCCCATCATATCGGCCTTATAGTCGAACAGATCGTCCGCGAGGTTCATCGAGAGGTGGGCGCAGGCGACCCCGATCAGCGAGAGGACTGCGCAGAAGATGCTGAAATTGCCGCCTCCTACAGCGACGATGACGGCCAGTGAGGCCGGCATCAGACTCTGGACCAGAGACTGATGCCGGGCGTTGTTGAGCCATTGTCGGAGATTTCCCATAGAGGAATCCTATTTCGTGTCGATATTTATCTTGACCGTGGAGTAAGGGGAGCTGACCGTCAGGGTCGCCGTTCCCTTCTCGCCGCGCAGGGAGCGTACCACTGCGAGGGCCTTGCCTGAGAAGAGAGCCTTGCGGTCGCCCTTGAGGGAGAGGGTGTCGGCTGCGTTGCCGTTGTCCACTCCGAAGAGTTCGCCCTCGCCTTCGACCTTGAAGCTGAGCATATCGTCGGCCACAGGTACTTCTCTTCCGTCCGCATCGAGCGCCTCCACCGTGACGAACGCGAGGTCATAGCCGTCGGCGCTGATGCTGCTCCTGTCGGCGCTGAGCCTGAGGGAGACCGGCGCGCCGCTTGTGTAGCGGGCGTCCCTCGCGACCACCTTGCCGTCCTTGTATGACACTGCCTCTATCTTGCCGGCCTCGAAAGGCACACCGAGCCACTCGGCGTGGAGGGTGTCGGAGGTCTTGGAGCGGCGGCCCATAGACTTGCCGTTGACAAGGAGTTCCACCTCGTCGGCGTTGTTGTAGTAGGCCCAGAGGTCTATGTTCTGTCCCTCGCTCCAGCTCCAGTGAGGGAAGAGGTGCAGGGTGGTCTCCGGAGTCCATTCGGCCCTGTAGAACCAGTATGCGTCCTTAGGGAAGCCGGCCAGATCGAAGACTCCGAAGTAGGAACTCCTTGACGGCCAGCCGTACGGGGTAGGCTCGCCGAGATAGTCGAAGCCTGTCCAGAGGAAAGTCCCCGCCACGAAGTCGCGGTCGCGCACCGCTATCCACGCATCAGTGTGGGTGTTGGCCCAGGGTGCGCTGCTGACGTCGTATGCCGTGCACTGGTGGTCTTCCTCCTGCCCCTCGGCCCAGTCCCTGCCCGGGAGCTTCTGGATACGGGTCGAAGGCTGATAGTAGACTCCGCGGCTGTTGAGGGCGGAGGCCGTCTCCGAACCGATGATAGGCTTGTCCGGGAACCAGACGCGGCAGGAGTCGTAGAGCTGCGGGTGGTAGTTGAAGCCGTAGACGTCGAGTGCGCCGCTGCGGAGCAGGTTGTTGCCCGGCCATACCCCGTTGCAGCCGGCGGTGATGGCGCGGGTGGTGTCGAGATCCCGCACAAGCTGTGCGAGATGTCTGGTCAGGAGAATGTTGGGGTTGTTCTCGCTGCCGTCGCTCTGCCCGAGAGACTGGATGAAGTTGAGCAGGGTGTTGGCCTGCTCGGCGCTGAGGTTCTCGATGAAGTCCCCCTTGGAGTCGCTCTGCTCGAGGATTTCGTTGCCTATGCTCCACATCACCACTGAAGGGTGGTTACGGTCGCGGCGGACGAAGTCCCGGACATCGCGGACGTGCCACTCATCGAAGAATCGGGCGTAGTCGTATCTGGTCTTGCGCTTGCGCCACATATCCATCGCCTCGTCCATCACCACGAATCCCATCTCGTCGCAGAGGTCGAGGAGTTCCGGGGCCGGAGGGTTGTGGGAAGTGCGTATCGCATTGACCCCCATTGTCTTCAGCTTCTCCAGCTGGCGCTGAAGGGCGCGGCGGTGCACTGCCGTGCCTATGCATCCCATATCGTGGTGCATACATACGCCGAGCATCTTGACCCTCTCCCCGTTGAGGAAGAAGCCCCTGTCCTTGTCCCAGGCGAGGCTGCGCACGCCGAAGCGGGTGTCGTATTCGTCCTTGAGCTCGTTCCCGCGATAGATGCGGGTCCTCAGCGTATAGAGATATGGATTCTCTATGCTCCAGAGCTTTGTGTCGGAGATTGCCAGAGTCTGGCATACCGTGTTTTCGCCCTCGGCGAGAGACACTTCCACGCTCTCCGAGGCGACCTTCCGGCCTTTGGCGTCCATCACGGCGGACTCGATGCGGGCATCTCCCGCGGTGTCGCTCTCTATGGAAGTCTCGACCCTGACGCTGCTCCTCTCCCCGACTTCGGGCGTGGTGACATAGCTGCCGTTATACGCCACCCGGACGTCGGAAGTGCTTATAAGTCTGACGTTGCGGTAGATGCCGCAGCCGGCATACCAGCGAGAGTTCGGCTGCTCGGCATTGTCGCAGCGCACCGCAATGAGGTTCTCACCCTCACGCAGATACGGCGTAAGATCGTAAGTGAATGAGCTGTAGCCGTATGGGCGCGTGCCGAGATCGTGTCCGTTTATATAGACGGTGCTGTTCATAAACACTCCGTCGAACTCTATGCTGCGGTGAGCCCCGTCGGCGGGTATGCTGAATGTCTTGCGGTACCATCCTATGCCTCCCGGAAGGGCCCCGCCGCCCGGAGTGGAAGGGTTGTCTTTGGAGAACTCGCCCTCGACGCTCCAGTCGTGCGGCAGGTGCAGGTCGCGCCAGGAGGAGTCGTCGAAGCCCTCTGAAGCCCATTCGGGGCTGTCCCCGAGTTGGAATTTCCATCCGAAATTGAAGTCCTCCGCAAGCCTTGCCGCGGAATCTCCTTTGCCGCTGCAGCCGACAAGGGTCAGCGCGGCAGCTATAAGGATCATTATGCGATGATTCATAAGCGTAATTTTGCTGAAAGGACAAATATAGTTATATTTGTGGGATTTAAATAAATTTCAGAGAATGTCATTGGCATCAGTAATAGGGAAAATGTTCGGCTCCAAGGCCGACCGCGACTATAAGTCGGTCAAGCCGACGCTTCAGAAGATTCTCTCCGTCTATCCGGAGATTGACGCCCTGTCCGCAGACGCTCTCAGGGAGAGGTCTGCCGCTCTCAGGGAGAGGCTTCGCGAGGTGGAGGCTCCTTTCGAGAGCCGCATCGTGGCGATAAAGGAAGAACTGGACAGGGATATTCCCATTTCGGAAAAGGAGAAGCTTGCGAACGAATCGGACAAGCTCGTCAAAGATGAAGACGAGGCGATAGAGAAGTGTCTGGAAGAGATGCTTCCGGAAGCCTTCGCGATAATGAAGTCCACGGCCCGCCGTTTCAAGGAAAATGCGGAAGTGGTCGTGACGGCCACGAAATTCGATCAGGACCTCTCCGTGTCCCACGACTTCGTGACGATAGACGGCGACAAGGCGACATATCGCAACCACTGGATGGCCGGAGGCAACGAAATCACTTGGGATATGGTGCATTACGACGTGCAGCTCATAGGCGGCATCGCTCTGCATCAGGGCAAGATAGCGGAGATGGCCACCGGCGAGGGCAAGACTCTCGTCGCAACGCTGCCGGTGTTCCTCAACGCCCTTGCGGGCAAGGGAGTGCACGTGGTGACGGTCAACGACTACCTCTCCAGGCGTGACTCCGAGTGGATGGGGCCCCTGTATATGTTCCACGGGCTTTCCGTGGACTGCATCGACAAGCACCAGCCCAACTCCGATGCCCGCTGCAAGGCATACAACTGCGACATCACCTTCGGCACCAACAACGAGTTCGGTTTCGACTATCTGCGTGACAATATGGCCGTTGTGCAGGAGGACCTCGTGCAGCGCAAGCACCACTACGCCATCGTGGACGAGGTGGACTCCGTACTCATCGACGACGCGCGCACCCCGCTCATCATCTCCGGACCGATACAGCGCAACGAGTCCGACGAGGCCCAGTTCCTGGAGTTCAAGCCTTTCGTGGAGAAGCTCTATCAGGCGCAGCGCACTCTCGTGAACCAGGTGCTCAACGAGGCCCGCAAGAAGATTTCCGAGGGCGATGAGAACGAGGGCGGCAAGCTGCTGCTCCGCGCCCACAAGGGACTCCCGAAATATTCCCCTCTGATCAAGTTCCTCTCCGAGCCGGGGATGAAGGTGCTCCTCCAGAAGGCGGAGAACTACTATATGCAGGACAATGAGCGCGAGATGCCGGTGGTGACGGATCCTCTGTATTTCGTCATCAACGAGCAGCTCCACTCCGTGGATATGACCGACAAGGGTCACGAGGTGCTGGCCGGAGCGGTGGGCGACGACAATTTCTTCGTCCTGCCGGACGTGGGCACAAGGACCGCCGAGATCGAGCACGAGGAGATATCCCCGCTGGAGAAGCAGCAGAAGAAAGACGCGCTGATGTCCGAGTTCTCGCTCAAGAGCGAGCGCGTGCATACGGTGATACAGCTGCTCAAGGCATATACGATGTTCGAGAAGGACATCGATTACGTGATAATGGACGGTCAGGTCAAGATTGTCGACGAGTCCACGGGCCGTATTATGGAGGGCCGCCGCTGGAGCGACGGGCTGCATCAGGCAGTCGAGGCCAAGGAAAGCGTAAAGGTAGAGGGCGCGACCCAGACCTTCGCGACGATCACCCTTCAGAACTACTTCCGTATGTATCACAAGCTCTCCGGTATGACAGGTACGGCGGAGACCGAGGCGGGCGAGTTCTGGAGCATATACAAGCTGGACGTGATGGTCATCCCGACCAACCGCCCCGTCATCCGCGATGACCAGAACGACCTCATATACAAGACCAAGAAGGCGAAGTACAACGCGGTCATAGACCGCATAGAGAAACTCACCGGCGAAGGCCGTCCGGTGCTTGTCGGCACGACGGACGTGGAGACTTCCGAACTCCTGAGCCGAATGCTCCGTATGCGCGGCATCAAGCACAATGTGCTGAATGCCAAGGAGCACGCCCGTGAAGCGGAAATCGTGGCCCAGGCCGGACAGAGTTCCACCGTGACGATTGCCACCAATATGGCGGGCCGCGGTACCGACATCAAGCTTTCCCCTGAGGTCAAGGCCGCCGGGGGACTTGCCATCATAGGCACGGAGCGGCACGATTCCCGCCGTGTGGACCGCCAGCTCCGGGGACGTGCGGGCCGTCAGGGAGATCCGGGTTCATCCACCTTCTACCTTTCGCTCGAAGACAAGCTGATGCGTCTCTTCGGCTCAGAGAGGATAGCGGGGATGGTTGACAGGCTCGGTATGGCCGACGATGAGGCCCTCGAGAACAGTATGCTCTCCAAGGCCGTGGAGAACGCGCAGAAGAAGGTCGAGGAAAACAACTTCGGCATCCGCAAGCGCCTGCTCGAGTACGATGACGTGATGAACTATCAGAGGGAGGCCATCTATTCCCGCCGGCGCAACGCCATCAGCGGGGACAAGATTGAGATCGACCTCCGCAATATGATGCTGGACGCCTCGTCCCTCTTTGTCGAGAAGAACAGGAATCTCCCGTTCGAGGACTTCGAGGTGGCCCTGATGGCTATGTTCTCCATCGATACGGGCTTCGACGCCGCTTTCTACGAGAAGGCGAAGCGTGAGGAGCTTGAGGACAGGCTCTGCGAACATATGATGGAGGTTTACCGCAGGAGAATGGACGCGCTGGTGGAGAAGCTCTATCCTATCGTGAAGGAGGTATATGAAAAACAGGGCAAGCTCTACCAGAACATCGCCATTCCGGTGTCAGACGGCATCAAGCAGATAGGTCTCAGCGTTAATCTTGAAAAGGCCTATAACTCCGATGGCCGCGAGATCGCCAAGACCCTCAGCAAGAATATCATACTCTATCAGATAGACGAGCATTGGAAAGAACACCTGCGTGAGATGGACGACCTGAAGCAGAGCGTGCAGAACGCGTCCTACGAGCAGAAGGATCCTGTGGTGGTATATAAGCTGGAGAGTTACAATCTCTTCGCGTCTATGCTCGAAACCCTCAACAGGGACGTTCTCTCGTTCCTCTTCAAGGCGTTCGTGCCGCTCCGTGACAATGTGGAGCAGCCGCAGAGGGCGGTGAAGCCGCGCACGGATATGAGCAGGATGCAGGCCGGACGCGACGACCTGTCCACCAACGGGGAGCAGAAGGCCAAGACTCCCGTCAAGGCGGACAAGCACGTGGGACGCAACGACCCTTGCCCTTGCGGAAGCGGGCTCAAATACAAGAACTGCCACGGCAAGGGACTGGTATAAGTTTGGAAAGAGAAACAGATAATTCGAAATGAAGAGTGTAATGCAGAAGTTTTCAGAGCAGACGGTCAATGCGAACGATGTGACCCTGGTATCCAAAGGGACCGTCATCAAGGGGGATATAGTGTCCGCGACCGACATCAGAGTGGACGGTGGTATAGACGGAACTGTATATTCAAAAGGTAAAATCGTGGTGGGCGAGAGTGCCTCGCTTGCCGGCAATCTCCTCTGTTCCAATCTTGATTTGTGGGGCAAGATGAACGGCTCGCTCTGTGTGAAAAACACCCTGTCGATTAAGAGTACCGCTTCTGTCTTAGGCAATATCCACGCCAACAGGCTTCAGGTCGAGATGGGAGCCCAGATCAATGGCGGATGCCGTATGATAAGCGAGCAGGAGTTCGAGAAGCAGGTCGCTTCCGTCGTGAAGCAGGCTCCCAAGAGTCAGACTCATGACTCCGCCGCCAAGCCTGCCTCGGGCGTGAAGCAGGTCCCGGCTGCCGACGCTCCGAAAAATGAAGGAGAAGAGCAGGCTTAAAGGATATTCATCGACTGTTCGCGGATTTTTTCAAGCTCGTCTTTCATCTGAACGACGAGCTTTTGTATTTCGGCGTGGTTGGCCTTCGAGCCGGTCGTGTTGATTTCCCGGCCCATTTCCTGGATGATGAATCCCAGTTTCTTGCCCGGATACTGCTCCGAGTCTATGGTGTCCATAAAGTATCTGCAATGCTGGCGCAGGCGCACCTTCTCCTCGTTGATGTCGAGCTTTTCGAGGTAGAAGACCATCTCCTGCTCGAAGCGCTCCTTGTCGAGCTTCAGCTTCATATCGTCGGCAGCCTTCAGTATGCGTGCGCGGACGGAGTCGAGCCTTTCCTGCTCATGTGACTCCACTTCATCATAGAGACTGAGGATTTTGGCCACTCTGGATGTGACGTCCCTGTAGAGCGCCTCTCCCTCCCGGCAGCGGTAGTCGTCCACCATATCGAGACATCTGTCGATGGCGTCGCTGACCTGCGGCCAGTTGTCCTCGCTGATGATGTCCGCCTTTCTGCTCTCCACCAGATTCGGGAGACCCAGTACCGCATTGAGAAGGATGGCCGCGTTGGACGGGCTGTACTGTACTCCTATTTCCTTCGCCAGAGTCGAGGCCTGGGTGATATATGCGCGGGCCGCATCCATATCTATCTGCCGCGAAGCCTCGGCCTTGTCGGATTCGTACGTGAGGAAAACGTCAATCGTGCCTCTGGTCAGTCTTGCGGCGATTCTTGCCCTCACTTCCAGCTCCCTGTCCTTGGGAAGCAGCTGCGTCTTGAGTCCTATGTCGGCCGTCTTGCCGTTGAGAGTCCGTATTTCAATCGTGAGTTTCCCGGCAGGAAGTTCGACTTCCGACTTGCCGTAGCCTGTCATTGACCTTATCATAGTGTGCGTGTCGCTTCTTGGTAGTACTTGCAAAATTGCGGTTGCAAAGTTAGCAAGCCCCGCCCGTAATTGCAAGACGGGACCCCAAAGGGTCATACTCTTTTTTGTCAGTTCATAAATGACAGCCCCTATTCTATAGTGTAATAAATCTTACTGACCTGTCCTGATGGCAGTTCGGTCGCATATAAAGCCATAAAGTAAATCCGGCAAGGAGCGCTGAATCCTCCCATCTCTGTCTTTTCCACCCTCAGACGCAGGATTGTCTCGCCAAGAATTTTCTTTGCCCTCTGGGTGACACGGTAGTTGCTCATGGCTACGGCGACATATCCGATGACAAGAGAATACCGGCCCGCTCCGGCTTCGGAAATCTTCAATCCCAAATCAAACCGTTTAATAATGTCAGCGACAACTTGCGGATCATTGATGACAATCGCTTCCGTAGTCGGCTCTCCGGCGGTCGGGAAAGAACTTTTATACGAAATGCCGTTCTGCTCCAGCAATTCTTGTGCAACGGTATGATACTCTGAAGACAGTTCCCAATCCAACCCTGTCTCTGAATCAAAAGTAAGCGGAGCTATGGCGTTCTTGTCCGTCCATTCGAAATGATGCTCCTCCGAGCAGCCCATTACACACAAAGCAATAGCCAATACGAATGATACCCTTTTCATAACTTATTGATTATGTATAGTTTCATATTAACGTCTTTACTTCGAGACTCGTATGGGAGCATCCGATGAAAATCCACAACAGACAGAAAAAAACAGCAAATTGAATAGATTGTTTCATGGCGTGCTATTTATTTACACGCAAAAATAGCATTCTATTCGGAAAGAGCAAATTATCAGTGCAAAAATCACTGACTGATTGTCAGAAAAGCCAATGAGCATCACAACGGGGATTTCTTCCTCAAGTTTGGTGTCACAGATGCGCTGCCTGGTCAGCTCGGGAGTTCTCAGGTATAAATAAAAGAGGGAGACCAATCAGCCCTTAGACTTTTTGGCCTCCCTGCTGTTTTTTTGTAACTTAGCTGATGAAGAGCAGCTCGCGGTACTTCGGAAGAGGCCATGTGCGGTTGTCCACAATCTCCTCCAGCTTGTCGATAGGCTTGCGGAGGTCATAGAGGGCGTCGGCGATCTTGTGGTAGGCGACAGCCTTTCCGTATTCGTCGGAGATGGCGTTGGCTTCCTTGCGGGCCTCCTTCATCGCGGCAGCCTTGACGCGGATGTCCTCCACGTAGGTGGAAATCTTGCTTATGAGTTCCAGTTCGGTGGCGCAGTTGTCAGTGCTGCCGAACACCTCCTTGCAGAGAGCCACTTCCTTGAGCAGCCTGGACTTGTAGTCCAGCACCGCAGGGATGATATGGTTCGTGGCCATTCTCACGAGTACCCTCGACTCGATCTGAACCTTCTTGGAATAGGTCTCCCACTTCACTTCGTTGCGGGCCTCCAGTTCCTTCTCGGTATAGACGCCGGTGCCGGTGAACATCTTGACGGATTCAGCTTTAGTGAACACCTTGATCATCTCGGGTACGCTGGTCTCCACGTCGAGTCCGCGCTTTTTCGCCTCCTCCTTCCACTCTTCGGTGTAGCCGTTGCCGTCGAAGCATACGACTCCGAGCACTGAAGCGATGATAGGTTTCAGGCTGTCCATCACGGCCACGTTGACCGCCTTGCCCTTCGCGATTTCCTTGTCGACATCCTTCTTGAAGAGCTTGAGCTGCTCGGCTACGGCCGCGTTGAGGGTGGTCATAGCCCCGGCGCAGTTGGCTGACGAACCTACGGCGCGGAACTCGAAGCGGTTGCCGGTGAAGGCGAACGGCGAGGTCCTGTTGCGGTCGGTATTGTCGATGAAGATTTCCGGGATCTCGACCAGTCCGACGCTCTTGCCCTTCTTGCCCGCGATTTCGATAGGGGTGTCGGAAGGCACTTCCAGCAGCTTATGCAGCACGTTCGTCATAGTCTTGCCGAGGAAAGCCGACACGATTGCAGGCGGGGCCTCGTTCGCGCCGAGCCTGTGGGCGTTGGTTGCGGTGGCGATGGAAGCCTTCAGCAGGGCATTGTGCTTCTGTACGGCGGCCAGCACGTTGACAAAGAAGGTCACGAACTGCAGATTGCCGTTGGCATCCTTGCCCGGAGCGAAGAGCATGGTGCCGGTGTCGGTGCCGAGAGACCAGTTGTTGTGCTTGCCCGAACCGTTCACGCCGTCGAAAGGCTTCTCGTGGAAAAGCACCACGAAGCCGTGCCTGCGCGCGATTTTGTTCATCAGGTTCATCACAATCTGGTTCTGGTCGTTGGAGAGGTTGGTCTCGCCGTAGATCGGGGCGAGTTCGAACTGGTTCGGGGCTACTTCGTTGTGGCGGGTCTTGAGAGGAATGCCGAGGCGGTGTCCCTCAATCTCGAGGTCGCGCATAAACGCGGCGACGCGGCTTGGTATGGCTCCGAAATAGTGGTCGTCGAGCTGCTGGTTCTTGGACGAATTGTGTCCCATCAGCGTGCGTCCGGTAATCATCAGGTCTGGACGTGCGGAATATAGCGACTCGTCCACGAGGAAATATTCCTGTTCCCATCCGAGATAGGAATACACCTTGCTTACGGCCGGGTCGAAGAGGCGGCATACCGGCACGGCGGCATCGGAGACGGCCTTCAGCGCACGTTTAAGCGGGGTCTTGTAGTCCAGGGCTTCGCCTGTATAGGAGACGAACACCGTAGGGATGCAGAGCGTGTCGCCCTGGATGAAAACGGGAGAGGTCGGATCCCAGGCAGTGTAGCCCCTGGCCTCGAAAGTGGCACGTATGCCGCCGCTCGGAAATGAAGAGGCGTCAGGCTCCTGCTGCGCGAGGGATTTGCCGTCAAAGGTCTCGATTACTCCGCCCTTGCCGTCGTAGTCGATAAGCGAGTCGTGTTTCTCAGCCGTGCCTTCTGTGAGCGGCTGGAACCAGTGGGTGATGTGGGTGACGCCGTGTTCCATCGCCCATTCCTTCATCCCCCTGGCCACTCCGTCGGCGGTTTTGCGGTCGAGGGCCACACCCTTGTCGATACATTCGAGGAGGGCCTTGAGGGTGGCCGCATCGAGGTACTTGTACATCTTGCTGCGGTCGAAGACCAGCTCTCCGTAGTAGTCGGAAGTCTTGCCCGACGGCACTTCTACGTCTGCCGCCTTCTTTTCAAATGACTCCTTTACGAGGTCAAATCTGTCAATGCTCATAATGCTATAAGGTTAATACTGTTAGTCGTTCAAAATAATTAAGGCCGAACCTGACGGTCCGGCCTCCCTGTTTAATCCTAATTTACTTCTGTGAAAAAACTTCCTTGTCAAAAATGTGCCTTAAGGCCGGACAGCGGCACACACGGAAAGAAGCAGAACCTGAGAAAGGGCCTGCTGCTGGAACTGCTGCTGCGCATTCAATGGGGTCGTGTGTAACGCTTTCATCATCATTTCTGAATTTCGGGGCGCAATTTACTGATAATTTCCGAAAATGCAAGAATTTTTCGTGAATTTCGGGAATCAGTCGCACGCGTGCCGGAAGATGACGGCGGTGAATCCGCTGACGGTCCCGGTGGTGTCGCTCATTGTGCGAGGGGAGGTGTAACTGATGGCAATGTCCTGATGAGATACTCCGCTATCTGTATTGCGTTGAGGGCTGCGCCCTTGCGAATCTGGTCGGACGAGAGCCAGAGCGTCATACTCCTTTCGTCGCTTATGTCCCTGCGGATACGGCCCACATAGACGTCATCCTTGCCGGCGGTGTAGAGCGGCATAGGGTATTTGAGCGCCGCGGGATCGTCGCATAGAGTCACTCCCGGAGCTGCGGCGAGCGCATCCTGCACCTTCTTGACATCCAGAGCTTCGGATGTCTCAATCCAGACGGCCTCCGAATGTGACCGCAGGGACGGCACCCTGACACAGGTGGCCGAGCAGCGGATGTCGGAATGGAGAATCTTGCGGGTCTCGTTGAACATCTTCATCTCCTCCTTGGTGTAGCCGTTGTCCTGGAAGACGTCGATCTGGGGGATGAGATTGTAGGCCAGCTGATATGCGAACTTGCTTACTTTCACCGGTTTGCCTTCGACTATGTCGCGGTGCTGCTCTTCGAGCTCCGCCATCGCCTGCGCACCTGCTCCGGACGCGGACTGGTAACTCGCGACCCGGACTCGCCTGATGTGGGAAAGGGCCTCTATCGGCTTCAGAACCACCACCATCATTATGGTCGTGCAGTTCGGGTTCGCTATTATGTGGCGCGGAGCGTCGAGAGCGTCCTCGGCGTTGCATTCCGGGACTACGAGAGGCACGTCATCATCCATACGGAACGCGCTGGAATTGTCGATCATCGTCGCTCCGTATCTGGTGATGGTATCGGCGAACTTCTTCGACGTGCCGGCCCCGGCGGATACGAAAGCGTAGTCCACGCCCTTGAAGTCGTCATTGTCCTGAAGAAGTCTTACCTCCACTTCTCCGCCCTTGAAGGCGTATCTGCTTCCCGCGCTGCGCTCCGACCCGAAGAGCAGAAGTTCGTCGGCGGGGAAATTCCTCTCTTCCAGCAGGCGGAGAAGTTCCTGTCCTACCGCGCCGCTTGCACCTACTATCGCTACTTTCATATTTTCTGTCTATTATATATTTGCTATTCTCATTATGTCCGCGAACACTCCTGCCGCCGTCACTCCGGCGCCCGCGCCGTAGCCGCGGATGATCATCGGATGCGGGGCATATCTCTCCGTGGTGAGCAGGATGATGTTGTTGGAGCCGTCCAGAGACCAGGCGGGACTGTTTCCGTCCACCTCTCTGAGCGCCACCCGGCAGCGTCCTCTGTCCATTTCGGCCACGAATCTCCATCTGAGTCCGCGCTCCTCGAGTTTCTGCCGTCTGGCCTCGAAGTCCGCGTCAAGCGAAGGCAGCCTCCGCCAGAATTCCTCTTCCGTACAGCCGAAAAACTCCTCCGGGATGAAGAGCTCCGCCTGCACGTCCTCCTGGCTTATCTCGTAACCGGCCTCGCGGGAGAGAATCACGAGCTTGCGTATCACGTCCTTCCCGGAGAGGTCTATGCGCGGATCCGGTTCGGAGAAGCCCTGCTCCATAGCCATCCTGACCGCACGGCTGAACGGCACTTGGGCGGAGAGGGTGTTGAAGATGAAGTTGAGCGTGCCGCTGAGGACGGCTTCGAGCTTGAGTATGCGGTCCCCGCTGTTGCAGAGGTCGTTGATGGTGCTGATGATTGGAAGGCCCGCCCCGACGTTGGTCTCGAAGAGGAATTTGACCCCCTTGCGGAGAGCGGTGTCCTTCAGGCGGCGGTACATCCCGTAGCCGGAGGATGCGGCTATCTTGTTGGCCGCCACCACGGAAATGCCGTGATTGAAAAAGTCCTCGTACAGGGCTGCAATGTCGGGGCTGGCGGTGCAGTCCACGAACACGGAGTTGAAGATGTTCATCCCTATGACCTCATCCCTGAGGCGCTCAGAGTCGAGCGGAATGCCTCCGGAGAGGGCCTCCTTCCAGGCGGAAGGGTCAAATCCGGAGCGGTCGAATACTCCGACGCTGCTGCGGGCTATCCCGACTACATTTATCTTGAGGTTGCGCTCGCGCATAAGTTTCTCCCGCTGCTGCGCTATCTGTCCGAGCAACTGTCCTCCGACCGTGCCGACACCGCAGATGAAGAGGTTGAGTTCCTGATATTCGGAGAGGAAGAAACCGTCGTGGATGACGTTGAGAGTCTTGCGCAGGAAGCGGCGGTCCACGATGAAGGAGATGTTGTTGGCGGATGAACCCTGGGCGCAGGCCAGCACGCTGATGCCGTTGCGTCCGAGTATGCCGAAAAGTTTGCCGGCGATACCCGCGCCGTGCTTCATGTTCTCCCCGACCACCGCGACCGCGGCGAGTCCCCGCTCGACTTTGGCCGGGTCTATGGCCCCGCTTCTGATTTCCTCTTCGAATTCCTTGTCGAGCTTCCTGCAGGCGAGATCCGCGTCGGTCTTGCTGACTCCGATCGAGATTCCCGTCTCCGAGGCCGACTGACTCACGAGGAAGGCGCTGATGCCTTCGGAGGCCAGGGCTGAGAAAATCCTGCTGTCCACGCCCACGATGCCGACCATCGAAGTCCCGCTCAAGGTGATGAGGCAGATGTCGTCTATCGATGAGATGCCCCGTATCTGCCTGCTGTCGCTGCTGCGGCAGTCGCGGTGGATTCTGGTACCGGGAGCGTCAGGATTGAAGGTGTTCTTTATTATTATGGGTATGTTCTTCCTGCATACGGCATAGAGGGTGGGCGGGTAGATGACTTTGGCTCCGAAGTTGCAGAGTTCCATCGCCTCGCCGTAGCTCATCTCGTCTATCACGTAGGATGTCCGTATGATGCGCGGGTCGGCTGTCATAAAGCCGTCCACGTCCGTCCATATCTCAAGCGAAGAGGCGTCCAGCGCCGCCGCGATGAGGCTTGCGCTGAAGTCCGAGCCGCCTCTGCCGAGGTTGGTGATGTCTCCGCTGTCCCTGTCGGAGGCGATGAATCCCGGTACGATCGCCACTTCGTCAGCATCGGCGTAGACGCTGAAGGCTTCGCGTATGAGCGGATACGAACTCCCGATGTCGGCCCTGTCCGTGCGTCCGTTCCTCTCAGTGAGGATAAACTGCAGAGGGTCATAGAGCTTCGCACTGCTTACGACCCTGGTGACTATTAGCGAAGAGAGCCTCTCACCGAAGCTGAGTATCTCGTCTTCGGCCTTGCGCGGCAGTACGCGGAGCATAAACACTCCCTCGCAGATGTTGCCGAGCCTGTCCAAAAGCGCATTGAGCCTTTCCTTGAGCAGGTCGCGCTCCTCGCTGTCCTCCACCATTCTGTCGCACATTGTGAAATGCCTTTCCCGCAGTCCGTCCAATATGTTTCTGAACTCCGGGTCCCCCTCTTCTGCGAGCCTCGACGCCCGTACAAGGCTGTCGGTGACCCCGCCCAGGGCCGAAACCACTACGATGACCTTTTCCGTCTGTGACTCGATTATTGATTTGACGCTGTGCAGACTCTCCGGGCTGCCCACCGACGTCCCGCCGAACTTGATGACCTTCATAAAACTTTCCCGGGATTTGTCCGGATTTTAACTCGCGAAATTAGTGTATAAAATCCATATTTGGAAGTCAGGTCCGAGTATTTGCTCCGAAAACTTCCGCCGGGTTTGCTTTTCTCGGAATAGTGAGCGAAATTCGCATCCCGGTAAGATGAAACTCTGTAAACTCAAGATTGACGCTCCGTTCAGCTTCGAAGCCGGAGGGAGCCTGGAGGGGATGGAAATCGTATTCCATTGCTCGGAACACGCGCGCCGCGAAGGCGAGAAAGTGGTGTGGATATGCCACGCGCTGACCGCCAACTCCAATCCGGAAGACTGGTGGCCGCAGATGGTGGGCGGCGGGAAACTGATAGACACCGACAGGTATTTTGTGGTCTGCGTCAATATGCTCTGCTCGTCCTACGGTTCCAGCGGCCCCGCGTCGTGCAATCCGCAGAGCGGAAAGCCCTATCTGACCTCTTTCCCGAAGACGACCATAAGGGATATGGTCAATGTCAATATCCTTGTGCGCAAGCATTTGGGTATAAATAAGATAGATACGCTCATAGGCCCGTCCATAGGGGGCTTTCTGGCCTATGAATGGGCGGTGGAGGAGCCGGACGTGATAGAGAAGGCGGTATTCCTCGCCACCGACGTCAGATGCTCTCCGTACCTCACCGCATATAACGAAGCCCAGAGAATGGCCCTGCGTGCCGATTCCTCTTTCGCTCTTTCGCCTGATGGCGGAAGACTGGGGCTGGAGTGCGCAAGAGCCATAGCGATGCTCTCATACAGGACTTACGAGGGTTACGTCAGTACCCAGGCCGAGGCGGATCCGGACGTCCTTTTCGCGGACAGGGCGGCGTCCTATCAACGCTATCAGGGGCACAAGCTTGCCGACCGCTTCGACGCCTGCAGTTACTGGTATCTGACCTATGCCCTTGACAGCCATAATGTCGGCAGGGGCAGGGGAGGAGTGGCGGCGGCCCTCTCCCGCATCAGGTCGCGCTGCCTCGTGGTCAATATCGACAGCGACTGCCTCTTCCCTCCCGCCTCAGGCCGCGAGGCCGCCGCGATGCTCCCCGATGCGGAATACCGGCAGATCGGCTCCGCTTTCGGTCACGACGGCTTCCTCATCGAATATGATGCGCTTGAGAATCTGCTGAGGGAGTGGATATGATAGGATAAAATACTAAGTTTGCTGCATTGAACGTAAACAGGATGGACAACTACGGATTTCTGAGAGTGGCGGCGGCGATGCCGAAAGTCAAGGTCGCCGACCCTGCGGCCAACGGCAGGGAAATAGCCGGGATGGCCGCAGAACTGAGCGGGCAGGGAGTGTCTGTGACAGTGTTCCCGGAACTGAGCGTGACCGGCTACACCTGCGCCGATCTTTTCGGGCAGCGGGCGTTGATTGACGGGGCTGAAGCCGCCGTGAAGGAAATCCTCGCACAGACGGCGTCTGTCGGCTCTCTGCTGGCGTTCGGCGCTCCGATCGAATATCGAGGACGGCTCTTCAACTGCGGCGTGGTCTCCCGCGGCGGCAGAATCCTCGGCATAGTCCCCAAGACCTACCTTGCCGGCAACGGCGAGTTCTACGAGCCGAGATGGTTCGAATCCGCGAGGGTGCTGCCCGATGAAGGAGTGAAAATCGACTACGCAGGACAGAAAAACATAGCTCTTGGATGCCGTCAGCTCTTCCGCATAGGGAAGGCTCTTGTCGGAGTGGAAATCTGCCAGGACCTCTGGTCTCCCGTGCCGGCCTGCACCTGGGCTGCATTGTCCGGAGCGCAGCTCATAGTAAATCTCTCCGCCAGCAACGAAGTGCTGATGAAGCACGAATATCGCCGCCAGCTCGTATCCTCCACGTCCTCAAGACTTTTTGCGGCCTACGTATATTGTTCCTGCGGATATGGGGAATCCACCCAGGACCTTGTCTGGGCCGGGTCGTCGCTCATCTGCGAGAACGGCGGCATCCTTGCCGAGAGTGTGCGCTACAGCCGGGAATCCGGGGCGATAGTTTCAGATGTGGACATCGAGAAAATGGACACCCTCCGATCCAAGGAACACTCCTACCGTTTCGAAGGGAAAGTGCCTGCATATGAAGTCATCGACGCCGGCGGACCTGTCGACGCCGATTTCAAGACCAAGCTGCTCAGATATGTCGAACCGCATCCTTTTGTCCCGCAGGGCGACAGGAGGGCGCTGGGTGAACGCTGTCGCGAAATCCTCTCCGCGCAGGTCGCCGGACTCACCACCAGGATGGAGCATATACGCTGCCGCAAGGCCGTGATAGGCATCTCCGGCGGACTCGACTCCACGCTTGCGCTGATGGTCACGACTCTCGCTTTCGATGCGATGGGACTCGACCGCAAGGGAATAATCTGCGTCACTATGCCGGGCTTCGGCACCAGCGACAGGACGCACGGCAACTCTCTCTCCCTGATGAGCCTGTTGGGCGTTACGGCAAGGGAAATATCGATAGTTCCCGCCACCAGGCGGCATTTCGAGGACATAGGCCACGACGAGAGCATACGTGACCTCACCTACGAGAACTGCCAGGCCCGCGAGAGGACACAGATTCTGATGGACATCGCAGGCAAGGAGGGCGGCATCGTGATAGGCACGGGCGACCTCTCGGAACTCGCTCTCGGATGGTGCACCTACAACGGAGACCATATGTCCATGTACGCCGTCAACGTCAGCGTGCCGAAGACTCTGGTGAGGACTCTGGTGGTATGGGGCGCGGACAACAGGTTCAGCGGCTCGGAGGAGGTGCGGAAAGTCCTGCTGGACGTGGCGGATACGCCTATCAGCCCTGAACTCATCCCTGCCGACGCTGACGGGAACATCTCCCAGAAGACAGAGGATCTCGTGGGCCCTTATGAACTTCACGACTTCTTCCTCTACAATTTCTTCCGTTTCGGCTACAGTCCGGAGAAGCTTCTTTTCCTCGCGCTCAAGGCCTTCGCCGCCACTTACGACGAGCAGACCGTCCGTCACTGGCTCTCGACCTTCCTCCGCCGCTTCTTTACCCAGCAGTTCAAGCGTTCCTGCATCCCGGACGGCCCGAAGGTCGGATCGGTCTCCCTCTCTCCGCGCGGAGATTGGAGAATGCCGTCCGACATCGAGACCCCCTGGAAGCTGTAAAAGAATGAGTTTTATTCGATAGGCGTATAGCTTTTTATTGCGCCTTTTCTAAAACATGTAGATACTCAATTGTTTTATCGGCGAGATGATTGCGGTTTTCTTCTTTGTCCGCTCTGAATCTTTGATAATCCTGTGAGAACATCTCATAACGTCCGTGTTTCGACATCGTGGCGGCGATGTCCTGCAGGGACATCAGACCTTCATTGTTGTAGGACAGAAAGATATATTTGAACTTCGCATTCCTGATTAAGGAATCGAAAGAAGAGAGCACGGTATTCTTCCCGCAATATGGGGACTTGTAATAATCCCGCAATCCCGTCTTGCCCTTTGGGGAAAAAGGTTTGTACTCCGCTATCGTATTAAGCAGGTGATAGTTGGCTCCATATTGCCGGGCATTGTACGGAGGATCGAGATAAAGAATATCTCCCTCTATGTTATTGATGAGTATATTCGCATCGGAGCAGTAGACTTCGTGGGTGTTCTCGTTGACTGTGTAGGTGGCCGGAGTCAACGAAAGCGGCTTTTGAGCAGATATTTTCAGATGTTTCAGGAAAGCGCCATATACCGAGGCGGTATTTGCCCGTCGGTCCGAACTCTCAAGAAGACTGGCCAACAAAAAGTAGTACATATCTTCTGAAATGTACCCGGATGTTCTCCACACTTCTATCTGCGACCTTACAGCATCTATCTTTTTCCCGTTATCATCGGAGAAATACTGCCTTCCACTGCCGCCGCCCTTACAATAATTCCTGTATATGAATCCAGTGCCATCGCCTTCCAGCTGATTCAGCCGAGCCAGCAGTTCTTCCTTCCCGTCAAGTTCAAGATGATTTCCTATGTAATTGCGATTCAGAACGTAAC
>CAVIJA010000002.1:0-95202 GCA_963643135.1 Alloprevotella sp.
CTTGCGGATGTATGACAGATATATCAGCGCTATGAACTGGACGAAGAGTTTCCCCTCAAGCGAGGCTTCGGATGACACAAGCATCCTTCTCCCTCCAAGCCTCTCCTTTATGTTTCCGAAGGCTTTTTCCACAACATCTTTCGAGCGGTATATCTGCAGCGCCGTTATCGGGTCTTTTATGTCGTTACTCAGCAGGACGAAGTATCCGTACAGTTTCTTCGCCGCCTCGCAGGCATCTTCCTTGACGGCGACTTTGATGCCCCTCACCGGGGTCTCCTTTATTTCGAAGTACCTGGCGTACTGCTGCTCGTGGCTCTGCTTCCGTTTGCCGGAGACCAGTTCTGCCTTGAGTGACAATATCATACGGTTGAAGTTCATCTCATCCTCGAGAGCCTTCTCCGGATTGTAGTACAGGTGGAGATACATTCTCCTGTCACCGCTCAGGACATCGCCCTTGTACGGGCGCTCCTGCTCGTAGTCCCACTTGACGGTCTCGCTATGCACATATATGCCGTACTGGTCATTGTATCTGTCCCATCTGCGCATGGATGCCCCCTCTCGCGTTATGACATCCTTGACGAAGGCAACGCCGGTCTTCCCTCCGACAACGAACTTTATGTGATTCTTGTACAGGGCGTTGATGTTCTCGACACTGTAGAAGCCGCGGTCCTTGACGACCTTCACCTTGGAGTACCCCAGCACATCAAGTTCCTTGAGATACACCTTGACCGTCTTCACGTCGGGGATGTTCCCTGCCAGACGACGGTAGTAGAACGGAAGGTAGGACTCCTCGCCGAACACGAGCAGAAGGTTGATCTGGGGCAGAGGGTCGTAGTCCTTGTTCTTGCCGTACTTCACGAGCGACAGCTGTTCGGAGTAGCTGGAGATGGAGCTTGTGTCATACGCCAGATATTCGTTCTCCGAGCGCCTGCGGCCCTGAAGCCGGAAGAAGCGGGTCTTGGAGTCCTCCGTTATTGACGCGAAGAGTTCGCTGCTGCGCTGGGAGGGGATGTCGCTTCCATAAGGATGAGTGTGAAGCGCGTGCCACTTGCCGAAGCGAAACAGGGGGCTGGAATCCTCGAGAATCAGATAATATGCAATGGACAATATCATCTTGTACTCTTTTGGGAAGCAGGCCTTGAGGTCTGCTGTGAGGCCGAGCTTCTCTCCGATGGCATCAAGCAGACAGGTCGCCCCGCAGAACTTCCGCTCGGCGATGGCAGCAGAGACCGCCACCTCAGGCGTTTTCTCCTTCGGAGGCGCCGGCTTGACCGGGACAAGGGTCTCGCCCAGAGCCTTGCCGCCCCTGCGGCGGCCATCCGTCGCGATAATTTCGCCTGTCTTCGCGTCAAGACGACCTATGAGCCTGCGCACACTCCGCGACTGCTTGCGCTCCTTGTCCCAGACAGACTGCGACTCGTAAATGTATGTGATTCCAGACCTTTTGTCGAGTTGTTTTACTACTGCCATATATCCTATCGTTATGTATTGCAAAGATAATACATAACGATGATAATCGCAAATAATTTGTCTGAAAATCAGCCGTTTGTAATATAAATTTTATGCCTCGTTAGGAGTTATTTCGGGAATGCAGGGTTCATAGGTGAAGGAGAACGGGCCGGCAGTGGTGTGGATACCATCAAGAAAGGCTGGGCGAGCAACAAGTGGCCCGAACCTGTCATTCGTGAACTTTGGGCTAAGCAAAGATGGCGCCCATTATCACATCATGCAGATGCTTGGAAAGAAAATTAATCACATTGGCCCAACAAATGGTGGCCACTGGGAGATAATCAAGCAGTAATCTAGTATACGCCTGCGGCGGGGCGTTGCAAGACAAAGAGAAAATCAGCGCTCAAGCAAGCTTGGCGCTGATTTTCTCTTTGTCTTGCGGAGAGTGAGGGATTCGAACCCCCGAACCCGTTAAGGTCAACAGTTTTCAAGACTGCCGCCATCAACCACTCGGCCAACTCTCCTTCCCGGTTAGGGACTGCAAATTTATGCAAAATTCATCGATATGCAAAAACTAATTTCAAAAATATTATTTTTGCCCTGTGCGGCATACCAACGCTCTTTGCAGCAGCCATTGACTAGGTCGGACAAACGGGCGGGCGATGGCCGGAATAAGCACAGAAAGCGATGAGGGACAAGAATATAATCAAGACACAGCGCTATGAATCTCCCTGCGGCACATTGGTGCTGGGTTCATTCGGCGAGAGGCTGTGTCTGTGCGACTATCAGACGGAAAGGCATCACGGGCGCATGACCGGACGATTGAAGCGCGCCCTGGACGCGGAATTCGAGGAGGGCGGCTCGGAAGTGACAGAATGGGCGGCGGCGCAGCTGGACGAGTACTTCGGAGGGAGGCGCAGGGAGTTCGATGTCCCGTTGCTGCTTGCGGGGACGGATTTCCAGAAAGCCGTATGGAATGAACTGCTGAAAATACCTTATGGACAGACACTTTCCTACGGAGAACTGGCGCGGCGCATAGGCTCTCCGAAAGCCGTCCGGGCCGTGGCCAATGCCAACGGGGCCAACGCCATCGCGATTTTCGTCCCCTGCCACAGGGTCATCGGCAGCGACGGGTCGCCTACGGGCTATGCCGGAGGGCTTCAGGCCAAGAAAATCCTCTCGGAACTGGAAGCCGACCGGTAGCACTGCCCCATAGAGCCCGACTCCGGGCAGAAACGCCTACTCCTCTGCGGGCTTCTTCTCCCCGCCGGAGAAGAACTTCCACTGAAAGAGCAGAAGATAGAAGGCTCCGAGCGTCACGCAGGAGTCGGCGAAGTTGAATACAGGGCTGAAGAATATCACCCTCTCCCCGCTGCGTATCAGAGGGAAGTAGAACATATCCACCACCTTGCCGAACATAAACGGGGCGTAGTCCCAGATGATGCCGTAGAAGAGGCAGTCGATGATGTTGCCGACAGCTCCCGCCGTTATCAGCGTAAGGCCGACAAGCACCCCCGTCGGGGTGTTGCCTTTCTTAAGCAGGGAATGAATCCACCATATCAGCGCGCCGCTCAGGCAGATGCGGAAGAGAGAGAGGAGGAGTTTGCCGACCCCGCCTCCGAAACTCATCCCGAAGGCCATCCCCTCGTTCTCCACGAAACACAGCCTGCACCACTCGCCTATCAGATAGATCTGCTCGCCGAGGTCCATATTGGTCTTGACCAGATATTTGATTATCTGGTCCGCAATCACCAGGCCCGCTCCCAGCAGGGCAAGTCCTGCACCCTTCGAGAGCTTCATCAGCGGCCCTTGGACATCTTCTCCTTGGCCTCGACGGTAAGTGTCGCGTGCGGCACGAGCCTGAGCCTCTCCTTAGGGATCAGCTTGCCCGTGGCACGGCAGATGCCGTAGGTCTTGTTTTCGATGCGCGCAAGCGCGGCCTCGAGATTCTGTATGAACTTGTACTGCCTCTGGGCCATATGGCTGGCCTCCTCCTTGGAGAGCTGGTTGGCCCCGTCGTCCTCCACTGTCTTGAAGGACGGGGAAGTGTCTTCTATATCGTTCGTACCGTTATTCAGCACCACCTCCCTGAGGGTATTGTACTCGGCCTTGGCCTTGGATAGCTTCTCTTCGATGATAGCCTTGAACTCCGCAAGTTCCGCATCGGAATAGCGGGTCTTCTCCGTTACGGGAGCATCTTTTCTTTCGTCTGTCATGGTTAAAATAGGTTTTTATCGTTAATGTTTCAACACGAGTATCCTGATGAACGAATCCCCCCACTCCAGCCTTGCGGCCTCCGCAGGAGCCTCGGCGAGAGGCTTCAGCGAGAGCGAGAGCGAAAGGGTCTGTGCCGCGACGTAGTCCGAATACTCGGAAAGCGCCGCTTCGATCTCCTCCAGAGCCGTTCCGTCAGCATATATGGTAGTATCAATCCTGTCGGTCACCTCGAATCCGCTCTCCTTGCGGAGGTTCTGGACAGGATGAATGAGTTCTCTCGCGACTCCCTCGCGGACGAGTTCCGGAGTCTGGACTATGTCCAGAGCGAGAGTCAGAGTCCCTTCGGTGGCGACGAGCCAGCCCGGCATATCCTCGGAGCTGATCTCGTAGTCGCCCTTGCGGAGCGTCACGTCACCTCCCGGCAGCGAAAGGACATATTCGTCCCCGGAGCGTTCGATGGCGGCAATCTCCTCCTGGGAGATGGTCTGGAACGCCGCGGCAATCTCCTTCATACGCTTGCCGTACAGTTTGCCGAGAGTCTTGAAATTCGGCTTTATCTTCTTGGTGATGATGCCGGTGGTGTCATGCAGGAATTCTATCTCCTTCACGTTCACCTCTGTAAGGAAGATGTCGCGCACCCTCTGGATATGCTCCTTGACGCTGTCGTCCATCACCGGCACAAGCACCTTCGCCAGAGGCTTGCGCACGTTGATGCCGACCTTCTTGCGGAGGGCCAGCACCATAGACGAGGCTTTCTGGGCGAAGCCCATACTCTCCTCCAGCCCCTCGTCCACCAGAGTCCCGTCACACTGCGGCATACTCTGGAAATGCACGGACTGCGACCCCGGCACGAGATCCGTCCACAGCCTGTCCATAAAGAACGGCGCGATAGGGGCGGACAGCAGAGCCACGCTGCGAAGTACCTCATAGAGAGTCTGATAGGCTGACATCTTGTCCTCGCTCATCCCCGCGCCCCAGAGACGCTTCTTGTTGAGCCGGATGTACCAGTTGCTGAGGTCGTCGCAGACGAAATCCTGCACCAGACGGCCGGCAGACGTGATGTCATAGTCCTCGTAGGAGGCGATTACCGATTTTATGAGAGTGTTGAGCCGGCTGATGATCCAGCGGTCAAACATAGGCCTGTGTTCGTAAGGCACGGTCTCGGAAGACGGGTCGAATCCGTCGATATTGGCGTAGAGCGCGAATACCGAATAGGAATTGTACAGCGTGCCGAAGAACTTGCGGCGCACCTCCTCCACCCCGCTCTCGTCGAACTTGAGATTGTCCCACGGCTGGGCGTTGGTCAGCATGTACCAGCGGAGTGCGTCCGGTCCGAACTTGTCGAGCGCCTTGAACGGGTCGACGGCATTGCCGAGACGCTTGCTCATCTTGTCCCCGTTGCGGTCAAGCACCAGGCCGTTGGAAATCACCCGGCGGAAAGCCGGAGTGCCGCTTACCATCGTGTGGATGGCGTGCAGGGTATAGAACCAACCCCTGGTCTGGTCCACGCCCTCGGCGATGAAGTCCGCCGTGCAGCCGAAATCGGGACTGTCCTTGCCCCGGAGTCCGGTCTGCGCATACGGCATCGAACCGGAGTCGAACCACACGTCTATCAGGTCGGTCTCGCGAATCATCTTCTTTCTGGACGGACTCACGAGGAATATCCCGTCGACATACGGGCGGTGAAGGTCTATCCTGCCGTAATTCTCCAGGCTCATGTCATCAGGGTCGAAACCCTTGTCCCTAAGAGGGTTGGAAGCCATTATCCCGGCAGATACGGCCTTGTCGATTTCGCTGTAGAGTTCCTTTACCGAGCCTATGCAGATCTCCTCTTTCCCGTCTTCGGTTCTCCATACCGGAAGCGGAGTGCCCCAGTAGCGGCTGCGGCTGAGATTCCAGTCCTGGATATTCTCCAGCCACTTCCCGAAGCGCCCGGTACCGGTGGATTCCGGCTTCCATACGATGTTTTCGTTGAGTTCCATCATCTTCTCGCGCACGGCCGTGGTCCTGATGAACCAGCTGTTGAGCGGATAATACAGCACCGGCTTGTCGGTACGCCAGCAGTGAGGGTAAGAGTGCACCTTCTTCTCGATGCGGAACGCCTTGCCCTGAGTCTTGAGCATCACGCAGATGTCCACGTCGAGAGTCGGCGCATCAGCGGGAAGACTGTCGTCATAGGCGTTCTTCACATAACGTCCCGCCCACTCGCGATACTCCGGAGAAACCCTCGCGGAGACATACTCCGGGTCCATATCCTCTATGCGGAAGAACCGGCCCTTGAGGTCCACCTGCGCCTGCGGAGCGCCGTCGAGGTCGGTCACCATCAGCGCCGGCACCCCGGCGGCCTTGGCCACGCGCGCATCGTCGGCTCCGAAGGTCGGGGCAATATGCACGATGCCGGTACCCTCCTCGATGGAGACATAATCCCCGGCTATCACCCGGAACGCGCCCTCGTCGGGACGGAACCACGGGATCAGCTGCTCGTAGCGCATGCCCACGAGGGTCGAACCCTTGAACGTCCCCGGCAGCACCTCATATGGTATCTTGTCGTTGAAAAGCGTATTCACCAGCGCGGCGGCCACGATATAGGTGGCCGGAGTCCCTGCGTACGGATTGGAGGACTTCACCTTCACGTAATCGATGTCAGGCCCCACGCAGAGCGCGGTGTTGGAAGGGAGAGTCCACGGAGTGGTAGTCCACGCGAGGAAATACAGGTTCTCCTCCCCTATGACCTTGAACTGCACGGTGCAGGTGGTGTCCTTGACATCGCGGTAGCATCCGGGCTGATTGAGCTCGTGGCTGCTGAGTCCCGTGCCTGCGGCCGGGGAATACGGCTGTATGCTCTTGCCCTTGTATAGCAGGCCCTTGCCGTAGATGTCCTTGAGCAGATACCAGAGAGTCTCGATATAGCGGTTGTCGCAGGTGACGTAAGGGTCGTCCATATCCACCCAATACCCTATGCGCTCGGTGAGGGTGCGCCACTCTGCGGTATATTTCATAACCTCTGCGCGGCAGCAGCGGTTGTACTCCTCGACGCTTATCTTCCTGCCGATATCCTCCTTGGTGATGCCGAGCTTCTTCTCCACCCCGAGTTCCACCGGAAGACCGTGGGTGTCCCAGCCGGCACGGCGGCGCACCTTGTATCCGGACTGCGTCTTGTAGCGGCAGACGGCATCCTTGATGGAGCGCGCCATCACGTGGTGAATGCCGGGCATACCGTTGGCGGACGGCGGCCCTTCGAAGAATATGAACTCCGGAGCCCCCTCCCTCAGGGCGAGGGACTTCCCGAAAGCGTCCATACTCTTCCATCTCTTCAGAACCTCGTCAGCCGCGCCGACGAGATCGAGTCCGCCATACTCTTTGAATATCATAATTTTTACTAATTTTGCGTTTACACACGGACTTGTCCCGACGCATAAGCGACAAGACCAAGTCCGAACAATTCGCAAAGTTAAGAAAGTGTTTTGATATTTCAACCGCTATGGCCATCATCGACATCATTCTGCTGATATGTTTCGTGCCTGCAATCGTTTACGGAATCCGCAAGGGCTTCGTCAGGCAGGCAGTGGAAATCGTGGCGATAGTCGTGGGAGTGTGGGCCGCGTTCCACTTCTCCTCCGCCCTCGGAGTGTGGCTGTCCCATTATATAAGCCTGGAGCAGACCGTCCTGCAGATTATCGGTTTCATCATCATAGTGATTCTGGCGGTGCTGCTTTCCGGACTTCTCGCCTCACTTCTGACCAAGCTGCTGAACATAGTGTTTCTCGGGTGGGTCAACGGCCTGCTCGGGCTGGTGTTCGGCATACTCAAAGTCGCTCTCATCCTCGGCCTGCTGATTATGGCCTTCGAGGGGCTGAACTCCACCCTTCACCTCGTGGAGAGCGAAACTCTCGACAATGCCGCCGTGTATCAGGCCCTCAAGGCTCTGTCCTCGCGCATATTCCCTTATCTCAAATCCTTTGCCGCACAATTAGACTAAGAAACCTATGAGCAGACTGCTACTGATAGAGACATCGACCGAGCCGTGTTCCGTCGCACTGGCGGACGGCGGCAGAATCGTCGCAAGCCGGGAGAGCGACATCCCCAGAGCCCACGCAGCTATGACTGCACCTTTCGTGAAAGAAGTCCTGGACTCGCAGGGCCTCGCCGCAGCCGACTGCGATGCGGTCTGCGTCAGTGCCGGGCCGGGGTCGTACACCGGTCTGCGCGTCGGAGCGTCCACAGCCAAGGGGCTGTGTTTCGCGGCGGGGATTCCGCTGCTCGCCGTCGGGACTCTCGACATCCTCGCGATGCAGGCCATAGAGCGCGGACTTCCCGAAGGATGCAGGGCCATAGTGCCTATGGTGGACGCACGCAGGATGGAGGTCTATACGGCCGTCTTCTCCCCGGAGGGGGACAGGCTGACGGAAGTCGAGCCGCGCATCATCGACGCTGATTCTTTCGCGGAGCTGCTCTCGGAAGGGCCGACGGTGTTTATCGGAGACGGGGCGGAGAAATGCTCTGAAGTCATCAAGTCCCCAAATGCCCTGTTCGTCCGGGAATACCCGCGGGCTTCGGCCATGCTAGCCCCGGCGCAGAAGGCCTTCGACAAGGGGGAATTCAGGGACTACGCCTACTTCGAGCCGTTCTACCTCAAGCAGTTCATCGCCACGGTAAGCAAAAAAAATCTGTTCTGACATGGAAGGTTTTCTCATAACCCTGCTGATGTTTTCCATCCCGATAGCGGCCGCGCTCATAGACAAGAAGATGAAGGCGGGCAGGAGCGCACCCCAGGTGAATGCCGAGCCGATAGATTTCTCGGAAGACATCCCTGCAGAGGAAGAAGGGGTCAAGGCAATAGTACGGGAGAAGGAGAGCAGACCGGAATACGGCGCAGCGGCAGTGCAGGGCGCGGCATCACAGAGAAGCGCAGCGGCACCGCAGGGCGCAACAGCATCAGCATCAGAAAGAAGCGCAGCGGCGGCAGTGAGCGGAGAGGCCCTCCGGACGGAGCGCGGCGCGAAGCCGAACCCGACGGTGGAAGAGATCCTGAAGGACAGGAAGAAACTCATCCTCTATTCGGAAATCCTCAAACCGAAGTTCGACGAGCGCGAGTTCTGAAAGTTTTTTGTTTTTCTCACCGCTTTCATTATCTTTGCACAGAACAAGAAGAACGACAAGGGTTCCGCCCACGGGCGGGACTCCTTTTTAATTGACTGTTTAGACAAATTTCAAAACAACTTCTTACTATGGCAGAAGTACATCTGATGAGCCAGGAAGGGCTCGACCGGATCAAGAAGGAGCTTGCGGAAGCGCTGGCCCAGAGGCCGGTCATATCCGCGGCGATAGCCGAAGCCCGCGAGAAGGGCGATCTGTCCGAAAACGCCGAATACGAATCCGCCAGGGAGGCGCAGGGGCTGCTCGAACTCAGGATAGCCAATCTGCAGAATATGATAGTCAACGCCAAAGTCCTTGACAGTTCGCAGCTTGGCACGGAGAAGGTCCAGATGCTCAACCGCGTGAAGGTCAAGAACCTCAACAGCGGCCGCGAGATGGAGTTCACCATCGTCGGGGAGAGCGAGGCAGACTTCTCCAAAGGCAAGCTCGCCGCCACCACCCCCATCGCCAAGGCCCTGCTCGGACACGGCAAGGGAGAGACCGTGGAGGCCAAGGCCCCTTCGGGCGTAATCAAATTCGAAATCCTCGACATTTCCCTCTGATGGCAACACTCTTCACCAAAATCGCGAAGGGGGAGATTCCCTCGTATAAAGTAGCGGAGAGCGAAGACTTCTACGCCTTCCTCGACATCAGTCCGCTCAGTCTCGGGCATACGCTCGTCATACCCAAGCACACGGAAGACGACTACATCTTCAACCTCGACCCGGCGACTTACGGTGGTCTCTGGACATTCGCCCGCAAGGTCGCCGTGGCGCTCAAGGCCGCAGTTCCCTGCAAAAGGGTGGGAGTCGCGGTGCTGGGGATGGAAGTTCCGCACACCCACATACACCTGATTCCGCTCCAGAGCGAAGGTGATATGGATTTCCGCAAGACCCGCCCCGTCTTCAGCAAAGAACAGATGGCACAGACGGCGGCAGCAATCCTCGCAGAATATGAGAAATTATAGGATATTCGCCGCAGCTGCGGCCGCTCTCTCGCTTGCGGCCTGTTCGCACACGGCCAAGGTAAGCGGGAAGATAGAGGGAGCGCCTGACAGACAGATTGTCGTCAAGCAGCTCGACATCAACGTGTACAACGTGCTGGACACGATAAAGACCGCCTCCGACGGCTCTTTCAGATACTCGATACCAGTCAGCAAGGGGCAGCCGGAGTTCGTCTACCTCTTCTACAAGGACACCCGCATAGCGGCCCTGCTGCTTGAGAAAGGCGACAAGGCCCGCGTCACGGCCGACACCCTGGGCAACTACAGCGTGGAGGGTTCGGAGAGTTCGGCGATGCTCGCCGAGACCGACAAGGCATACGCCTCCTTCATCAAGGCGCTCGTGGCAGCCGAAGGCGACGGCCCGCAGATGGCGACAGCCTACCTCGAGCACTACCGCGCCTGCGTGAAGTACCTGCTGGGCCATCCTTATTCCCTGACCACGATTCCTGTACTATACGAAACCATAGGCGCGGGGACTCCGGTCTTCAACCAGCCGACCGATGCGCTCTTCTTCAGGAACGCCGCCGATTCGCTCAAGACGGTCTATCCGGAATCACGCTACGTGAAGGCCCTCGACAAGGAGGCGACGCGCAGGATGAAACTGCTCGAACTCGACGGCAAACTGCGTACGGCGGAGGAGCGGAGCTATCCGGACATCACCCTGCCGGACATCAACGGGGAGCGCAAGGCTCTCAGCTCGGTCGATGCGAAAGTGGTGCTGCTGCATTTCTGGAACGCCTCCGATGCGGCGCAGAAGATGCTCAACATAGAGACTCTGCTTCCGGTATGGAACGACTACCACAAGCTGGGATTCGAAATCTATGCCGTCTGCGTGTCTCCGGACAAGGCCGAATGGGGTTCAGTGGTCAATTCGCAGAAACTCCCATGGATCAATCTCAACGACGGCCTCGGCGCCAATTCCTCAGCCGTGGCCACCTATGGGGTAAGTTCCCTGCCTAATTCGATACTCATCATCGACGGAGAGATCAGCACAGCCCCGATCAAAGGCGAGGCAGGTCTGCGCAGAGCGCTCGACAGAGCTCTTCGTCGGCCGTAAGCTGACTCTTAAGTTCATCGATACTCCCGAAGCGCTTCCCGTCCCGGAGGCGCTTTTTGAATTCCACCCTGATGTCGAGACCGTATATGTCCTCCGAAAAACCGAAGATATGCGTCTCGATGATGTCGCCCACATTGGTCATCCCGTAGCGGCGCATTCCGACGGTCTCCACCTCCGAGAGATAGACTCCCCGTCCGGGAATAAGCTTCAGAGGCTCGTACAGCCGCATATTCGCCGTAGGAAATCCTATGGTGCGTCCAAGCTGCTTGCCGCCCACGACGACTCCGCTGACGGAGTATCCGTAGCCCAGCATCGAGGCCGCCTCCTCCACCCTGCCTGCGGCGAGGGCTTCGCGTATCACGGTGGAACTTATCCGCCGGCTTCCGGCAGCGAAAGTCGCCGGCACTATCGTCACGTCCAGAGCGAGGCGTCGGGCTATGGGTTCGATCATAGACGGAGTGAGGGTGTCCGAGCCGAGACGGTTGTCGTAGCCCAGGACGATGGCCGAGCCGCCGAGCCGCCCTTTCACGACATCCCTCAGGTACTCCTCCGCGCTGAGGCGGGAGAATTCGCGGGAGAACTCCAGCACTTCGACCCTGTCCACTCCAAGCCCCTTCAGCAGGGCGATTTTCTCCTGCGGAGAAGAGAGCAGCCTCAGGCTGCGGGCATCCTGCTGCAGCACGGCCCTTGGATGTGTCGCGAAGGTAACGACAATCGCCTCCTCACCCCTTGAACGGGCCGAGGAGACGAGAGCGCTTATGACTTGACGGTGTCCGAGATGGACACCGTCGAAAAAACCTGTAGCTACTACAGCCATTTAACGAGCGGGAAGTCCTGTCTGTGCGGCAGACGAGGATTCTTCGGATAGATGCGGGTACCGACCTGGTACATTCCGGTCCTCTCCGGGAACACCTCCGCCTGATAGGTTACCTTGCCGTCCTGGCAGGAGACCACGCTGAGTTCGCATACGTTCTGGATATGCAGCGCGCCCTTGGCGTCGGAAGAGGTGAATATCATCTCCACTCCCACGTCCTCCGGTTTCAGACGGCCAAGGTCCAGCACAACTTCGCACTTGAGCGTATTGTTCGGAGAAAGCACATAGGACGCGTCCGGCTGGGTATAGGAGACGATGCGGATGTTGTTCCACTCGTTGTCCACAAGCTCCTTCCAGGCTGCAATCTCCCTTGCGACTTTAGCGTCGTCGGCATTGAGTTCCTCGTAGCGGCGGCACTGAGGGTCGTAATACTGGTTGCAGTAGTCGGTGAGCATACGGTTGGTGGTGAAGTTGCAGGCGACCTCCGCCACCGTATTCTTGATATAGCCTATCCACTTCGCAGAGAGTCCGGATGCGGAGTCCCTGTCGTAGTAGGCCGCGGCAATCTCGTTCTCTATCGTGGAGTAGATGGTCGCCGCATCAAGTTCGTTCTGATATTTAGGGTCATCGTAGGTCTTTTCGAGCGGAAGAGCCCAGCCGGCCCCTTCCTTGTAGCCCTCCACCCACCATCCGTCAAGCACGGAGAAGTGCATCACGCCGTTCATCGCAGCCTTCTCGCCCGAAGTGCCGGAAGCCTCCAGCGGACGGGTAGGGTTGTTGAGCCACACGTCGACGCCCTGCACGAGCCTCTTGGCGAGGGTGATGTCATATCCGGGGATGAACACTATCTTGCCGAGGAAACGCTCCTGCTTGGAGATCTCGATGATCTCCTTGATGAGGTCCTGTCCGGCACCGTCAGCAGGATGGGCCTTGCCCGCGAAGAAGAACTGCACCGGACGCTCCGGATTGTTCACTATCGCGTCGAGCCTGTCGAGATCACTGAACAGCAGCGTGGCTCTCTTGTAGGTGGCGAAACGGCGGGCGAAACCTATCGTCAGCACGTCCTCGCGCAGCTGCTCCTTGATGGCCACAATCTGGCTCGGCGTGTAATGCGCGCTCTGCTGAGGATCGGAAAGCCTCTCCTTGATGGCCTTGATAAGTTCTCCCTTAAGGAAGATGCGGGTATCCCATATCTCCTTGTCAGGCACGGTATATATGCCCTCGAAGCACTTCTTGTCGTAGTGGTGCGTGCCGAACTCCTTTCCGAACACACGGGAATGGATAACCTTCCAGTCACGGGACGCCCAGGTCGGATAATGCACGCCGTTGGTGACATAGCTGATGTACAGTTCCTCCGGAAGATAACCCGGGTACATCCCCGAGAAAATCTCCTGGCTGACCTTGCCGTGAAGCATTGAGACTCCGTTGACGTTCTGGGACATATTGGCCGCGAGGAAACTCATGGAGAATTTCTCGTCGTGGTTGTCCGGATTGACCTTGCCGAGGCTCATCATCGTCCTCCAGTCGATTCCGATGCTCTGAGGATAGTATCCGATATACTTTCCGAGAAGTTCCTCGGTGAAAGCGTCGTGACCGGCAGGTACCGGCGTATGGGTCGTGAAGAGTCCGGAAGCGCGGATCAGCTCCATGGATTCGGCAAATGACAGATGCCTCAGCTGCATGCACTCGCGCAGTCTCTCAAGACCCGCAAATGCGGCGTGTCCTTCGTTGTAGTGGTAGATGGTCGGATTGAGTCCGAGAGCGCGAAGGGCGCGCACGCCGCCTATGCCGAGCAGAATCTCCTGCTTGAGACGGTTCTCCCAGTCACCGCCGTAGAGATGGTGCGTGACCTGCCTGTCCTCCGGAATATTGTCCTCATAGTCAGTGTCGAGAAGGTAGAGGTCGGTGCGCCCGACGGCCACTTTCCATATCCTGGCGCAGAGGTCGCGTCCGGCAAGGGACACCTTGATCGATTTCCAGACCCCGTTCTCGTCAATCACCGGCTCGGCCGGGATCCTGAGGAAATACTGGGCCTGATATTCGGCCACCTGATTGCCCTGAGGGGTGAGTCTCTGGGTGAAATAGCCGTAACGATAGAGAAGTCCCACTCCCACGAGGTTCACGTTCATATCGCTGGTCTCCTTGAGGTAGTCGCCGGCGAGTATTCCGAGACCTCCGGAGTATATCTTGAGGGAGGTGTCGAGACCGTATTCCATACAGAAGTAGCCGATGGAAGGCTCCGTCCTCTCCGACTTCTTGGACATATAGCTGTTGAACTCCTCCATCACCTCGTTCAGACGGGCGATGAAGACCTCGTCCGCGGCGAGTTCCTTATATCTCTTGAAGCTTACCTTGTCGAGGATTTCCATAGGATTGTGGCCGGACTGATGCCACAAATTGGCGTCCACGCTCTTGAAGAGGGCCTTGGCGTTATCGTTCCAGCACCACCAGAGATTCTTGCAGAGGGTTTCAAGCCCTGAGAGCTTCTCGGGCAGATGTCGCGTCACCATAACGCTTTTCCACGATGGTGTCGTCCCTGATTCGTTTCTGTTCATAAATGCACTACTGTTTTTCTGCTATTGAATTGTTTACTCTTATCGTGAAGTCACTCAATATGTTCATATAGTTGATGAATGCCTCGTACGGAGTCGCGTACGGGTTGAAGCGGCTGTGCACCTCTCCGTCGGAGAAGAACTTGGTGCACATATAATAGAAGTGGTCGCTCTCCTGGAGATGGCCGAAGTCGGCCCACAGAGCCTCGTCGTCAAGCAGGGAGAGCTTCTCCTCCAGGGCGTAGAGCTTATTGTAGGCATCCTGCTGAAGCTCGTTGCCGAGCCAGGCCGAGAGGTCACGCTCCTCGTCCGCCCAGGAGATGGGTTCGGATACGGAGATCTCCCCGACGGAACGGTGTTTCGTGGCGGCCCTTGAAGGGGTCACGAACTCCAGGTCCGGGTCCTTCACCACGAGCTGCGGAAGAGCCTTCATAAAGTCGAAGATTCCGCACTCCTCCCCCTGATGCTCGCCGAAAGTCTCGTAATCCATAAACAGATTGACGATTTCGCCTTCGGAGGCTTTCAGCCAGCCGAGATATTTCTCCGCCGTCAGAGGCCACTCGGACCAGTTCCTGTCGGAGAAGCGGAACGCGATGTCGTCGCTCAGCGCATAATTGCGCAGCAGCAGCTTGAGTCCGCTCTTGTATTCGTTGTTGTAGACGTAGTCCGGACTCATCCACCCCATTATGTGGCGTGCGCCTTCGGTTAGCATCGTCCTGAACCCGAGATCGTACACGTCCTTGCCTATGTTGTCGGAATATATCAGCTCCGTGTTGCGGAAAGTCTTAGGAGTCACGCCGAAATATTTCTCCACGGCCTCCTTGTGCTTGCGCACCTGGTGCTCGAACTCCTGACGTGAGGCGAGCGAGGCGAGGGAGTGGTTGTAGGTCTCGCAGAGGAACTCCACGCAGCCCGTGTCGGCGAGGGCCTTGAAGCTGTCGATGACTTCCGGGGCGTAGCGGACGAACTGCTCGATGGCGGAACCGGATATGGAGAAGGCGAACTTGAATTTCCCCTTGCTGCTCTTTATCGCTTCGGCAAGCAGCTCATTCATAGGGAGGTAGCACTTGGTGGCGATTCTCTTGAGAATTGTCCTGTTGGCGAAATCGTCATAGTAATGGGAATCCTTGCCTATGTCGAAGAAACGGTAAAGGCGGAGTCTGGTAGGCTGGTGCACCTGGAAATACAGGCAGATTGACTTCTTCATATTGTTATTTTACTACTGATTCATAAACTTCCTTGAGCTTGGCGGTCGCGCCGTTCCATTTGAGCTCATTCACTTCATCAAAACCCTGCTTCGTGGCGAAATCCGCCAGCACCGGGTACTGCAGGAGGGCGTAGATGTCGTCCGCCATCGCGTCCACGTCCCAGAAGTCCACCTTGAGGGCGTATTTAAGCACCTCTGCGGCACCGGACTGGTGGGAGATGATGGCCGGGACATTGGAACGCATAGCCTCAAGCGGAGAGATGCCGAAAGGCTCGGAAACCGACGGCATTATATAGACGTCGGAGAGGGCGAACATCTTCTGCACCTCCGCTCCACGGAGGAATCCGGTGAAATGGAAGCGGTCGGAGATGCCCAGCCGGGCAACCTGACGGATGGCGCGGTTCATCATATCTCCGCTGCCGGCCATCACGAAGCGCACGTTGCTCGTCCTCTTGAGGACCTTGGCCGCGGCCTCGATGAAATACTCCGGACCTTTCTGGAAGGTGATGCGCCCGAGGAAGGTCACGACCTTGTCCCGGACTCCCCTCTCGACCTTGACGGAATCCCTGCCGCTGAAATCCACGGCGTTATGTACGGTGACAACCTTGGAAGGGTCGATGCCGTACTTGTTGATGACTATGTTGCGGGTGAGGTCGCTGACGGTCACAACCCTGTCCGCAGCCTCCATACCCTTCTTCTCTATCGCATAGACGCGGGAGTCGACCATATCGTCAGTCCCCCTGTCGAATGAAGTGGCGTGCACGTGCACCACGAGCGGCTTGCCGCTCAGCTCCTTGGCCGCTATGCCCGCGAGATAGGTGAGCCAGTCGTGGGCGTGTATCACATCGAACTCTCCGGCGTGTTCCATAGCGATGGTGCCTCCGACCTGGGCATAGCGCGACACTTCCTCCATCAGGTTGGCCCCGTACTTGCCCGAGAACTTGAACTTCTGTCCGAAGCCCACCTCGGTCTCCGTCAGACGTTCCCTCTTCATCTTCTCGATGGCATTGTAGTATTCCTCGGGATCGACGTAAGGGACTATGCCGGAGTCGACGCTGACGAATCTCACCTTGTCGAGAAACTCCTCGACGCTGTCGCTGACGTTTCTGACGGGGACGTCGCTCGCGCTGAGTATGCGCGCGCAGCTCTGATCCTCGTCTCCGGATGCCGAAGGCATCACGAAAAGCACCTCAACCCCGTTGTGTGCGAGACCTTTGACTATTCCTTCGCAGGCAGTTCCCAGACCGCCGGCGATGTGGGGAGGAAACTCCCAACCGAACATCAGAACCTTCATTTGCCGTTTTCCCTATATTTGTCCAACATATTTTCGATAGACAGCAGCGCGGCGGTGCTGAGCGCGGAGGAGATGGCTCCGTGCGGCTCGTGAGGAGGGTCTCCGTCATAGAGTTCGGAGAACGCCCCAACACCGTGCTTGCCCAGATCCTCGTAGAATCCCTCCACAAGCCACTCGGCCTTCTTCACGAAAGACGGGCCTTTGACTCTTAAGCAGATGCCGACGTAAGGCTCAAGCAGGAACGGCCTTGCACAGCCCTGATGGTAGGCAAGGTCGCGCTCGGTCTGTGTCCCCTCGTAAACCCCCTTGTACTTGACGTCCCTCGGGGAGAGGGTGCGTATGCCGCGTGAGGTGACGAGTTCGTTGTCGATGACCCTCAGGATAGAAGGGGCGAGTTCCTCGTCCACCGGAGAATACCTGCACCAGATGGCGCAGAGCTGATTGGGCCTGATATCCATATTCTGGCCCGAATTGTCCACATAGTCCGCAAGGCAGCCGCGCTCCGGATTCCAGAAGGTATTCTGATAGTTGGCCTTGACCAGCCCGGCGATTTCCGCCCACTTGGAGACGAAGCGGCTCTTCTTCGCGCCGTATTTGGTCTCCATCTCCACGGCGAAACATATCGCATTGTACCACAGCGCATTGGTCTCCACCTGATAACCTGCCCGCTCCGTTACCGGGCGGCCGTCGGCATAGGCATTCATCCACGAGAGGGCCACGCCGTCCTTCTGCTCCCAAAGCAGACCGTTGGGCTGCATCGTGACCTCCGCGCGTTCGCCCGGCAGATAGCTTTCCAGCACACCGCGAACGATTATGCCGTATTTCTTCCACACGGCCTTCGGATCAGCCCCGTAGTCTATATATGCCTGCAGACAGACAGCCGTCAGCAGCGGGGCCTCCACCTGGGTCGTGCGGCGGAAGAGCCTCTCCTGCTCGTCGGCGATGAGATTGTCGAGTATCTCTTCGAAAGTCTTCGGACTTTCAAGCCCGTAGAGGGCAAGCCCCGGCAGGGCCATCAGGGTCTCACGCAGCAGTCCCGTGTACATCCAGGAATAGCCCGCGTTTATCCTCTTACGTCCGTTGTGTTCGGTGATCAGGGTGTCGGCGCAGCGCCTGAGCTGGTCGCGGTAGCTGCCGATCTCCCCGGCGGCACGCACTCCGGCGGCGAATCTTCTCTTGAACTCCGAAGGGTCTTCCTGCATCACGGATGCCGAGAATATCACGGCTCCGCCCGGCTTCAGAGTGGTCTCGAACCAGCCCGGGACAAGCAGGTCCTCCCTGCAGTCGAAGCCCCGGCGATATTCGTCGGAATAGGTGACGTTGAGATTCCACGCCGGTGAAGCGACGAACTTGGCACGCGCGTCGCTCAGCTGCAGATTGAGGTCAGGGAAGTTGGCGTACATCCTGAACGCCATTCCGCCCTGGATCTCCGCCCCGGCGGTGCAGGCTTCGGAATTCTGATGCGTGAGAGCGTGGATGTTGCGGAAAGCCAGATATGGCTTGATCTGGAGCTTTACCGGAGCGGGAGAGGAGAGGAGCTCGTACTTGACCAGCACCTGGTCCCTGTCCTGCGCGAGGAGGACGCTCTTGCGGAACATCATATCCCCGACCTTGCAGGTGATCTGAGGCACGGGGTCGGCGACGAAATCCACGATGTACTTGTGTCCACGAGGTTCGTAGACGTCTCCGTAGCAATGGATTCCGAGGTTGAACCTCTTCCCGTCCACGACAAGGCTCTCATCCAGGTCAGAAAGCAGAAGGAAACGGTCTCCCCCGAAGCGGTCCAGAGTGACGGCGAGAAGACCGTGATAGCGGCGGGTATTGCAGCCGATGATGGAAGTGTTGCAATACGCTCCTGTCTTGTTCGCGCAAAGAATCTCCCTCTTGAGCGAATAGGCCAGATTGACAAGTTCGGACTTGTTGAATTTTAAGAATGCCATCTTTATAGTTATAATTTTTTCAATACGAGAGCTACCCTGCTGGGCAGGTAGAGGGAAAGCTTTCCGTCCGCAGTCATATGTCTCTCCCCTGCGCCCAGCCTAGAGAATCCGTCGAACTCGGGCTCGTCCGAGTTGAAGGCCATCGCGTACTCCCCTTCGGGTGCGGCGAAACTGAAACCCTCGAATGAGGCGGTAGGGTTGAAATTGAATGCAAAGATACTATTTCCACGGCTGAATATCAAGACTTTCCTATTTTCATCGATATACAGTTCATGCAGAGCGCCGTCCAGCACCTTCTCCTGCTTCACGTAATGTATCATCCTGGAGTCGAACTCCCGCAGCGCTCCATAGCGCAGCGCGGGGTTGTCGGCAAGCGACCACTGCCTGCGGGCATATTTGTAGGACCAGCCGTTCCCTTCACGCGGGAAATCTATCCACTCCGGATGACCGAATTCGTTGCCCATGAAGTTGAGATACCCCCCGCCGCAGGTCGCGAGGGTCACAAGCCTTATCATCTTGTGCAGCGCCACGCCCCTGTCCACGACGAGGTTGCGCGAGCCACGGCTCATACCGTAGTACATCTCCTTGTCCATCAGGCGGAAGATGAGGGTCTTGTCGCCCACCAGAGCCTGGTCGTGGCACTCCGCGTAGGAGACGGTCTTCTCGTCGGCGCGCTTGTTGGTGAGTTCCCACCAGATGCCGCCCATACTCCAGTTCTCGTCCGGGAGTTCCTTTATCCACTTGATCCAGTGGTCGGCTATGCCCATAGCCATACGGAAGTCGAAGCCCACGCCTCCGGCGGCGAACGGGGCGGCAAGCCCTGCCATCCCGCTGACATCCTCGGCTATGGTGATGGCGTTGGGGTTGATCTCGTGGATGAGCATATTGGCAAGGGCGAGATAGCTCACCGCACTCTCGTCCACCCCTGCGTCGAAGTAGAGGGAATAGTCCCCGAAGGCCTTGCCAAGCCCGTGATCCCAGTACATCATGCTCGTCACGCCGTCGAAGCGGAAACCGTCGATATGGTATTCCTCCATCCAGTACTTGCAGTTGGCGAGCAGAAAATATTTCACTTCATCCTTGCCGTAGTCGAAGCAGCGCGAACCCCAGGCGGGATGGCGGCCCTGCTCCCCGCGGTAGAAATAGAGATCTTCCCTGCCGTCCAGCCGGCCCAGGCCCTCGGCCTCGTTGTCCACAGCGTGCGAATGTACGATATCCATCACCACGGCGATGCCCAGACGGTGCGCCTCGTCCACGAGGGCCTTGAACTCCTCCGGAGTGCCGAAACGGGAGCTGAGCGCGAAGAAATTGGACACCTGATAGCCGAAAGAGCCGTAATAGGGGTGTTCCTGCAGAGCCATAACCTGCAGCACGTCATATCCGCCTTTCTTCACCCGCGGAAGCACCTCGCGGCGGAACTCGTCGAAGGTGGAGACCTTCTCCTGTTCGGAACTCATCCCGATGTGACATTCGTATATCAGCGGATGCGTCCGGCGGCCCGGCTTGCGCCATTTCCAGCGGTAAGGCTCGGCGGGGGACCATACCTGGGCGGCAAACGCCTTGGTCTCCGGGTCCTGAACCACCCGCGTGACATAGGCCGGGAGCCTTTCGCCGCCGCCTCCGGGCCACTCGATCCAGAGTTTGTAGAGGTCGCCGTGGCGCAGGAACATCTCCGGCACCCTCAGCTCCCAGTTGCCTCCGCCCACGGGGGAGAAGGCATAGCTCTCCGTTCGCTTCCAGTTGTTGCAATCCCCCACAAGATAGATGCGGGTGGCATTCGGAGCCCATTCGCGGATCACCCAGAAGCCGTCCTCCCGGTGCAGGGGATAGTAGATATGGTTGTTGACCGCAGAGCTGAGAGGCCCGTCCCCGGCCAGTTTCCGCCTGTCCGCGAGAATATGTTCGTGCCGCGCGTCTATCGCGCCACGGTACGGCTCGAGCCAGGGGTCAGCATCATAGATTTTCTTTTTAGTCATAGGACTTCGGTTTTGGTCTTCATTGTTCTCAGATATTCCCGGCAGGCGGCGATCAGCTCGTCGGAACGCCGGATATATTTCTCTATGTCGTCGAGCGCGGTGGAAGGGTCTTCCACCTTCTGCGCTATCTTCTCAAGCTCGGACATCGCGCCGGCATAGTCAAACGTGTTTTCCATATTCTCCTTTCTAATCTACCGTGGCGTTTATCTTTCCGTCCTCGAAGAGCACCGTTATCCTGTCCCCCGACCCGAGTCCCGATGAGGACTTCAGCACCACTCCCCGGGCGTCGGCGACAAGGGCGTATCCCCGCGAGAGCACGGCCCTCGGGTCGGCGGAGCGTATCCTCGCGGCTATCATATCCACTGCGGCGGTCATCGCGGAAATCCTCGACGAGAACGAGAGCCGCAGCCGCGTGCTGAAGGATGAGATGCGTTCATCCTCCGAGGCGAGAGCGTCTATAAATCTGTCAGCCAGGGCGGTAGGGGTCTTCACGAAGTCACAGGCCACCATATCGGCTATGTGGTAGTCCCGCTCGTGGCCTATCGCGGTGAATACCGGAAGCGGGCAATTGGCTATGGTGAAGCAGAGTCCGTAATCGTCGAAACAGGCGAGGTCCAGAGCGGACCCTCCGCCGCGGAGTATCAGCACGGCATCGTAGCCTTCCCCGGACGACTCCGCCTTCGCAAGGGCGTCACAGATGGAAGCGGGAGCGTCCGCCCCCTGCATGGTAGCCTCCAGCAGGTCCACGCTGAAGGCGAAGCCGTACTCGTTGCCGCCGAGATGGCGGATGAAGTCCCCGTATCCGGCGGCATCCCTCGCGGAAATGACCGCAAGACGGCGCGGCAACTCCGGAGACGGCAGGCTCTTCTGCCTGCCCATCAGGCCTTCGGCGGAGAGACGCTCTATCGTCTGCAGCCGCCTCAGCTCCGCAGCCCCGAGCGAGAAGCACGGTTCGATATCGTCGACGGAGAGACTCAGGCCGTAGAGTTCGCTGTAGCTCACCGTCACACGGAGCAGGACTTCCATTCCCTGACGGATATCGTCCCCCATAGCCTCCCGGAAGCGGGCGGAGAGGGACAGATAGCGGCTGCGCCAGATGACGGCCTTGGCCCGGGCGACCACTCTCCCCTCTTCGCTGCGGCACAAATCCATATAGCAGTGACCGTTGGCCTTGACGCTGACGGAAGCGACTTCAGCACGCACCCACAGCTTCTCCGGGAAGAGTTCTTCAATCCCTCCCCGCATCTGCCGCTGCAGCTCGAGCAAATCGATACAGTCCCTTTCCATCTTTTGCAAAAATAAGAAAAATGGCAAAGATTTGCTATATTTGCACCCGTTAAAAAAGTGTCCCTTTTATGAAAATTTCCGAGGCCCTGTTTGCGGGCAGCAGCACAAGAATCTCCGGGAAGCCGAAGAGGAGCTTGCCGGAATTCGCGTTCATAGGGCGGTCCAACGTGGGCAAGTCGTCGCTCATCAATATGCTCTGCGGAAGAAAGGGACTCGCGATGACCTCGTCCACCCCCGGGAAGACCCGGCTGGTGAACCACTTCCTAATAAACGACAGCTGGTATCTCGTGGACCTTCCGGGCTACGGCTACGCAAAACTGGGCAGAAGGGGGACGGAAAGGATTGCGGAGGTCGTCAGGGACTATATCCTCAACTCCGGGGAACTCGTCAACCTCTTCGTGCTGATCGATTCGAGACACGACATCGGGAGCATAGACTTGGACTTCATCGCGGAACTCGGAGAGATGGGGATTCCGTTTTCGCTGATTATGACAAAGTGCGACAAGCAGGGCCCCAACGTGCTGGCATCGCAGCTGGAGCGGGACAGGGAGATTCTGCTGCGCGACTGGGAAGAGCTGCCGAGGATATTCTGCAGCTCGGCGGAGAACGGGACGGGGCGAAACGAGATTCTGGATTACATAGGGGAGATACTGGATACACTATAATATTTATATTCATTATGTTACATTCTCACAGACTGGAACTTTTCGCCTGCCGCGCATCCGAGGGCTTCGCCCGCAAGGTCATCGACAGTTTCAACCAGATCCGCAACTCCGACGAACCGGAGCTGCACCTGGGCAAGATTGAGGTGACCCCGTTCAGCGACGGAGAATTCCAGCCGCAGTTCACGGAGAGCGTCCGAGGGGCCGCCGTGTATATCCTGCAGTCCACTATTCCGCCTGCAGACAATCTTATGGAGCTGCTGCTCACGATAGATGCAGCCAAGAGAGCTTCCGCCGACAAGGTCATCGCCGTCATGCCGTACTTCGGCTGGGCGCGGCAGGACCGCAAGGACAGGCCGCGCGTCGCCATCGGGGCCAAGCTCGTCGCCAACCTCCTCCGCGCGGCGGGAGCCGACAGGGTGATGGCCTGCGACCTGCACGCCGAGCAGATTCAGGGATTCTTCGACTTCCCTCTCGACCACATCTATGCCAGCAGGGTGTTCATCCCCTACATCCAGAGCCGGGGCATCGACAATCTGGCCATAGCCGCACCCGATATGGGCGGGGCCAAGCGTGCCAACACCTACGCCAAGCAGCTCGAAGCGTCGGTGATCATCTGCCACAAGACGAGGGAGAAGGCCAACGTGGTCGGGTCCATCACCGCAATAGGTGAAGTCGAGGGCAAGAACATCATCATCGTGGACGACATGATAGATACGGCCGGCACGCTGTGCAAGGCCGCCGAGGTGCTGATGGGCAAGGGGGCCGCGAGCGTGCGCGCCTGCGCCACCCACGGCATCTTCTCGGGCGGAGCGGTGGAGAGAATCCACGATTCGGCCCTCAAGGAAGTGTTCGTCACGGACACCATCCCTCATCCGGAACTCGCCGGCGACCCGAAAATCAAGACCGTGACGATGACCAATGTCTTCGCCGACATGATCCACAAGGTATACAATTACGAATCAATAAGCAGCGATTTCGCATTCTGAGACTATGGCGGTGTTTCTTCTGACGGCGGCGATTCTCCTCATCTGCGCGGTGGGGCTGTGCTTCAACGTCCTCTTCCGCGGGAAGGAGTTCCCACACTATGACGTAGGGTCCAACGAGGAGATGCGACGCAGGGGAATACGCTGTTTCAAGGACGTGGACGCCGAGCTGCAGCGCCGGAGTTGCAGCGGCAATTCGGGTGACGAATGCAAAGAATGTAAGTTCGCAAGTCCGAAAAAATAACTTATATGAGCATAGTAGCGATAGTAGGAAGGCCTAACGTAGGCAAATCGACGCTCTTCAACCGCCTGGTCGGCATGAGGAAAGCCATCGTGGACGATACGGCGGGCGTGACGCGCGACCGCCACTACGGCCGTTGCGACTGGTGCGGAAGGGAATTTTCCGTAATCGATACCGGAGGATACACCACCAACTCCGACGACGTGTTCGAGAGTGCGATACGGGCCCAGGTGCAGATAGCCATAGACGAGTCCGACGTGGTGCTCTTTATGGTGGAGGCCGCCACCGGGATCACCGACTACGACTCCGAGATGGCGGACATCCTGCGGCGCACGCGCAAGCCGGTGATACTCTGCGTCAACAAGGTGGACAGCGGAGAGAAGATGTACGACAGCTACCAGTTCTACTCCCTCGGACTCGGCGAGATATTCAGCATCTCCGCGGCCAACGGGAGCGGGACGGGCGAACTGCTCGACGCCGTCGTGGCCGCCCTTCCGGAGGACACGCAGACCGCAGACCCGTATGCGGGACTTCCTAGAATCACGATAGTCGGCAAGCCTAACGTGGGCAAATCGTCGCTCACCAACGCCCTGCTCGGGGAGGACCGCAACATAGTCACCCCCGTCGCCGGCACCACGCGGGACGCCATCGAGACGCACTACAACAAGTTCGGCTTCGAGTTTATGCTGGTGGACACGGCGGGCATCCGCAGAAAGACCAAAGTCCGCGAAGACCTCGAGTTCTACTCCGTAATGCGTTCCATACGCGCGATAGAGAATTCCGACGTCTGCATCCTCATGATAGACGCGACGACCGGGATGGAATCCCAGGACCTCAACATCTTCAACCTCATAGTCCGCAACCGCAAGGGCTGCGTGCTGGTAGTCAACAAATGGGATCTGTTCATCAAGGATTCCAACACTATGAAAGCCTACAGGGAGGCCCTCAGGGAGAGGCTGGCCCCGTTCAGCGACGTTCCGGTCATATTCACTTCGGTGCTGAAGATGCAGCGCATACAGGACGTGCTGACCGCAGCCACCGAAGTCTATGCCAGCTACTCGCAGAAGATACCTACCGCCCGCCTCAACGAGACCATGCTCCCGATTCTAGAGGAGACTCCGCCGCCGGCGTGGAAGGGCAAATACGTCAAAATCAAGTACGCGACCCAGCTCCCGACCCGCTTCCCGGCATTCGCGTTCTTCTGCAATCTGCCGCAGTACGTAAAGGAACCCTACCGCCGCTTCGTGGAGAATCAGCTGCGGGCGAACTTCAATCTCAGCGGCTGCCCCGTCCAGATCTATTTCAGACAGAAGTAGGAATTACTTAGGATAGGAGATGGTGAAGCACGCACCGCCCAGCGAGAATGAGCGGGAATATCCTATCGTGGCCCCGCAGCGCTCAAGTATGCTGCGGCTGATGGCGAGTCCGAGGCCGGAACCGCCATTCTTGGTCGTGAAGTTCGGAGTAAAGAGCCGCCCGACATTCTCTTCGGACACTCCCGGGCCGTTGTCCTCGAAGACTATGTCATAGAATCCGTCGCGCATCGAATTGCGCAGGGACACTATTATATGCCCGTCCTGACGCTCGTCGATGGCCTGCACAGAATTGTTGATGAGGTTGACGAACACGCGCGTAATCTGAGGCTTGGGGCCCATTATCGTGACGTCGTTGAGTCCGATGAAGTCGAAACGGATATTGTCCTTGCTGTCGAACATCGCTATCTCCTCCTGAATCACCTTGTCAAGCGCTATCTCCACAGGCTCCTCCGTATAGAGCTTGGCGAAGGTGGAGAATTCGTTGGCGGTGTCCGTGAGGATGTCGATATGGTCGAGCAGCACCTTGCTCGCCTCGTCGAAGCGCTCCTGCCAGGACGGATCGTTCTTCTGCTTGAGCCGTATTATCCTCTGTATCTGAAGTTTCATCGGGGTGAGAGGATTCTTTATCTCGTGCGCCACCTGCCTTGCCATCTCGCTCCACGCCTTGTCGCGCTCGGCCTGGGCGAGTTTGCGCGAACTGTCGGAAAGCTCCTTCACCATACGGTTGTAGGCCTGCACGATCGAGGAGATTTCGTCGTCCCTGTCGTAGCTGATATATTCCAGCGACTCGAGGCCGGCGGTGTTCATCTTGCGGCTCATCTCGCTCAGCGGCCTGAACATCCTGTCCACGACCCTGGAGACCATCAGCAGCGCCATCAGGAGAAATACCAGGAAGAGGGAGACTATGGTCATCGAATGGGTGACGGCGTCCTCTTCGAAGTCGTAGTTGTCCTCGTTGTAAGGAGAGCAGATGATGGCTATCATATCCCCGGAGTCGTTCATTATCGGGGCGTACATACTGTAGAACGTCGTGTTCCACACCCTCTCCTTCTGTATCCAGTAGCGCCGGTGTCCGTATACTATCTGCCCGTAGGCCCTGCCGTTGATGCGCTCTCCGAGCAGCTGGCGCTCGAAGACCATAGGGGTGGTGGACATCAGCAGGCGGCCGGACGGCGTATAGAGCGTGATGTCGGAATAGGTGTCCCCTCCCACCTGCTCCACGAGCTTGCGCATCTCGCGGCGGTCGATGTCCGAAGTGCTTCTGACATCCCGAGCGCCGGCCTCTATCATCGCGGTGATGGAACTTATCTTGTCGGACATCACCGTGTGCATATTGCTGTCATTGCGCGAATAGACGAAGAACACGCTGACGGAAGCCATCGCAACGAGCGTCAGCACCAGCGAGAGCAGCAGCACTCCGGAAATCCTGGAACGGTAGTAGCTCTGCGCGAAAATCACCTCCTTCTCCCTGCCGGCCACCATCAGGGACATCACCAGGAAGGCGAGAAGAGCGACGAAAATCTCGGAGACGGCATAGGTCAGGACGGTCACCCTCGGCCGGGATATCACTATCACTTCCCTGTCCCCTATCACCGTGAAGAAGTGGGTGTAGCCTTCGCTGACGGAGTAGCTCTGACGCTTGCCCAGGATACGCTCCCTCTGCGCGGAATCCATAATCGTCGGGTAGGCGTAGCTGCCCCGGTAGGACTTGAGGTCCTGCCCCTCGTAACGGGCATAGGAATATCCGGCCGGGATGCCGACCTTGCCCGGAGGGTTGATGCCGAAGATGCCGGCATAGCCCCTGTTGCCCCTCGTGTCCTTGGATTCGAGCCTTATCAGGACCCGCGAGACTCCGCTCCCCTCGATCAGATAGAGAAAGACCCCCACGTAGTACGAATGGCCTCCGTCCTTCTTGACGTAGAGGAAGCGGGAATTGTCCGCAATCGGGACTCCGTCCTTGAGGATGGAACTGTACTGTGCGGCCGCCGCACGGCTGTTGTTGCTGTCGTTGAAGACATAGGCCGTGACGGTGTAGTCCTGGTCGTTGCGGGAGAAATAGTAGTCGGAGATGCGGCTCTGGATGGTCGCGGCGGTGTTATTGAAGACCGAGAGCGCGGAGATGACCATATCGTCCGCTATCTGCGGCTCGATGCTGCGGAGTCTGAGTTCCAGAGAGATATCGCGGTCAAACGAGAGCCGGTTGGCAAGCACCTCCATCCTGTCCTGCTCCTTGCGGAAGCCTATCACCGAGGAGGTGATGACAAGGAAGGCGGAGATGATCAGCGAGAAGGCCACCCTGTTGTTGAGGGAGAAGGCGTCGTAGCGGAAGCCGAATTCCTTTCTGACCACCGGCTGGACCGTCTGCAGGAGCAGCGGCACGCTCATCAGCATCGTGATGAAAGAGGTATATACCACTACGCAGAAGAGCGAGAGTTCCGAGAGCTTGAAAATCTCGAGGGAAATGCCGGAATTGAGAATGATGCTCCGCAGCGCCGCCTGGGTGTAGAAGAGGATGCCCGCCACGGAAAGGAGGGCCGCCACGACGGAGGCGATGCGCGCTCCCCTAGTCCGGAATCGGAGCGCGAGGGCGTTGCGGCACATATAGATGCACAGGGCGCAGATGAGTATCGTGAGGTTGATGATCACGACAGCTCCGAGAGAATACAGCAGTTCGTCGCCGGCATATAGCAGCGGAGAGAATATGGCGAACCTCACCTTGATGGTGCGCCCCCAGAAATAGAAAGTGAGCATTACCGCGAGAAAGGCGGCAATCACTATGCGCAGGCGTTTCAGAGAAGGGTCGGCGGAGAGGAACACGAGGGCGGAACTGATGAAGAGCAGCAGCGCAATCCAGAGCAGCGCGGAATTGGCCGAGCCTGAAGAGCTGAGAGTCTCGCAGCGTATGTCGAAGAGCGGACGGCCTCCGACGCTGACCACCGAACCTCCGTCGGCGGAAAGCGGGCGTATGCTGTACTCCGGCGGGAGATGGAGTTTGGGATTGACCCCGTTGTCCGAACGCAGAGCCTGCATATCCAGTATCTGCAGACCCGCTATCACCCGCACGTCCCCGTGCGAAGCCGACCTGGTCAGATACCACTTCGGCCCCATATTGACGAAGGACAGCGAATCGCTCACCTGCGAGAGCGGAGAGACGGGCGAAGTCCTCGGATTGGAGAGGAACGGGACATAGACCTTGAGCTTTATGTTGTCGTTGGAGACGGGGAACTCGTTGCACCAGGACTGGAGGGTGTCGCTGCAATAGCGGTATATCACCATATCCTGCGGCACTTTGCCCAGTTCCATCCACTCGGAGGCGTCTCCGGCAAGGGCCTTCCCGACATAGCCGTCGAGGACGTTCATCCGCTTCTCGGCGATTCGGGACACCCGGCGGGCGACAGCCCTCGTGTCTCCGGTCACCCTGGATTCCTTGAGGGATGTCAGCAGTACTGTCGCACTCGCCACAAAGAGCACGGCGGCCGCCAGGTTGCGTATTCTACGGCTCAACTTCATTCGTGATGGTAGGGTTCACCGCGCATTATGGTGAAGGCGCGGTAGAGTTGCTCTGCAAAAACCGTTCTCACAAGCTGATGCGAGAAGGTCATCTTCGAAAGGGAAAGCATACCGTCGGCGCGCGCATAGACCCCCTCGGAGAATCCGTACGCTCCGCCGATGGCGAAGACTATGTCCCTGCCGCCCCGCGAAAGCATCTCCGAAAGCATCGAGGCGAATTCCACCGAACGGTATTCCCGCCCGCGCTCGTCCAGGAGCAGCAGGCAGTCGGAAGGCTTGATGCAGCGCAGCAGAAGCTCCCCCTCCCTGTCCTTGATGGCCTCCCGGGAAAGGGCCGAGACGTTCTTGAGTTCCGGAATCTCCCTGACGGAGAAGCGCGCGTAGTGTTCCAGTCTCGACACGTACATTCCGAGACCTTCCCTCACCCAGGGGATATCCGTCTTGCCGACCGTCAGAAGGGTGATTTTCATTTATCCTCAAGATACGGCCTCGCCCAGTGCATCACCTCTATCGCATTGAGCAGCCACTGCGTCGTGGCCGGGGTATGCCTCTGCCATCCGGCGCTGCGTCCGAGGAAGTACGGTTCGGCGACCGGCTTGACTATGTCCGGAGTGGCCACCGGATTCTCTGTGGAATGTTCCCTCACAGGGGTGCCGTCGCTCTCCTTGGGAGTGTCGCCGTTGTCCAGAAGTCCCTTCCAGGCAAGAGCGCCCATCTCGGCGTCATCCTGCGAATCCGCCACCCACGCAGCCATCCTCGGCCCCGTCATACTGTTGCCCGGGGCGGCGGAGACGTCGCGGAAGGAGTTGTCCGCCAGTTTCCAGAATTCCGGATAGTCGACCGTGGCCCTCATGTCCGTCAGCAGTTCCGGCGCACCGAAAAGCAGACTGAAGGTATCGCCGCGCACCTTGCCGAGACGGTATCCGACTATCTTCTCAAGTTTCTTGCGGCTCAGGCTTGCAGCCGGGACGAAATCGCTCTCCGGAGCCTCCACCGAGCCTTTGAATTCCGGGTCCTCCTTGAGATAGACCATAAAGCGGCCGGTCTCCGGATCGAAGTAGTCGAAGGCGAGTCTGCCGCTCAGACTGCCGAGGGCGACTATGTCCTTCATCGAATTGAGCAGCCTGTCGCGGTAATATTCGCTGCCCGTACGTTCCCATTCGAGCATCCAGTTGCTTGCGTAATAGGCCCAGTCATTGAGGCTTCCCTTGAGATAGGTGCCGGATGCGGCTCCCCAGGTGCTGACCCTGCGGGCATATTCGTAGGCCTTCTCGGAGCCTATCTGCTCGGTCATCAGTTCTCCCGTGAGCGCATCGCCGCCGGTGAGATAGTAGAGATAGCGCTTCATCGCGGCATACTCTATGCGCGGCTGCTTGCATCCGTCGCCCCAGTGCTTGACGTTGTGTCTCGTCCCCAGAGGCGCGAAGCGTCCGATATGGTGCACGTCGACCTCGCTGGAGTGCTTCTCCATAGCCTCGGCCATAGTCCACGCGTCTTCCCTGCCCGTACGGATAAAACAGGTCCACAGCAGCACGTTGGGTGCGAGTTCGATATTGTTCCAGGCCCAGCCGCCGATGTCGTAGCGCCAGTCGTGGCGGGTGAAGTCGTAGTTGTGCATCACGTCGCCGTAGTTCCAGAAGCCGTACCAGGAGCGCTGGTCCACCTGCTCCCTGTAGAAGTCGAGCTTGTCGGAGAGCTGCTTCTCAATCCCGGCGGTGAGTTCCGTACTCATATCCGGCAGGCCCCAGTAGGTGCCGAACGCGCTGACGGAATAGAAATATTCCGGAGAACAGCTGTACTGCACCGGCTTCTGCACCGCCTTCGCCACGGCGAGAAGTTCCGTATTGTCCGGAATACCGTCGAAGAGCCTTATTTCCAGGGTGGAACGGTGTCCCACTCCATAAGGGGACTCCCAGCCTTCCTTGAAATCCTCGTAATTGATTCTGAGGTTGTGACCTTCGGTGTCATAGTGGCGCATATCCATCGCCTCCCCGTCCGGAGACCACAGCCAGGCGGTCAGAAAGCCTCGCTCCTCGCCGGCCCTGTCGACGGCGAGCGATGCGGGATAGCTCTGCCAGAAGTCCTTGACCCCCACGAAGACGCTCCCTGAGGTGTCGCCGAGCAGGGCTCCTCCCAGAGACCTCCCTCCGTCGGTCACGTGAACCCAGGAACTCTCCGAGGTGGTACGCTTGTCTATCGAGAAACCGTTGGGGCTGTTCTGCACGAGACGCATATCTCCCCACAGCGGACAGGTCAGCAGGGCCTCCCGCTCACTGTCCTTCAAGTCTTTGAGTGCGGGCAGGCGGCCTCCCTTGAGATATTGGGCGTAGTTGTCGAGGAACACCCGTCCGGCAGACGGACGGTATCCCGGGGCGAGCCTCACCGGCTGACACCAGAATCCGGCCCCGTCCCTGCCGTCACCCGCAAAGCGTACGTGACGGTTGTGTGCTTCGTCGCGGAACGGCACCTCGAAGCGGACTCCCAGTCCCTTGATGAAATCCTCCTGTCCGTCGCTGTCGAAGACGAAAGAATGTGTCAGGCTGACGGTGGCCATATCCTTGTACATCACGCAGAAGAGCTTGAACGGCAGCCATTCGCGGCTTCCGCTCAGAGACTTGTGCCTGCCCTCGATTCTGACCGTGGCCTTGACGGGGTCGTTCTGCACCAGCGACACCGACTCCACCTTGCCACTGAAGTCCTCATACGTCGCGGAATTCTCTCCGCGCTTCTCCAGAATCATCACGAGGGCGGCTTCCGACACCACTGTAGTGCCGTTCGTCTTCATATCCCGGATGAAGCAGCTCCCGTCGGACGGGAAGAGGCAGCTCATAGCTCCGGTGTCGACGAATATCCCTTCGGAAGTCTGCACTGCAAGTCCTCCGTCGGCCTGCGCAGCGGCGCGGGAGCGTCCCCTGCGAGGCGCCGGACTTACGCTCAGAGAGAGAGCGTCCATCCCCACTTCGGATACTGCAGCGAGTCCGAGCCACTTCAGAGAGCCGTCAGGCCAATAGGCAAGCGGCCGGGCGGAGACCGGGACGGCGTTCCCGCCGGACTTCAGCTCGAACACGGCGTCGGGGCGGACCGTGCCCTTGGCGAAAGGCACTCCCCAGGAACTGCCCTGCCGGACAGCGGCCCCGCGGCCTTCGAGACAGGTGAAACCGATATTCTGCGCATCAGCGCAACATAGCGCCAGGACAAGCGCCAGAAGGGATGTTAGCGGCTTTTTCATATCTGTAAACGTCATTTTCGTTATCTTACAAATATAGTGATATGGCGCGATATTTGCAACACTGCGATTTCGTGCAAGTTTTTACGAAAATAGCGACGATGGTCATCCCGCTTCTGCTCTGCTCCCAGCTGCAGGCTCAGACGGACAGGAACGATGTCTTCTCGCCCATCGGCAAATATATCGTAAAAGGCGACGCCGACTGTCTGTCGGCGTGGTTCGACGACAATCTCGAAATCAGCGTGACCTCCCGGGAGAGCAACGCGAGCAGGGCGCAGGCCAGGCAGATACTCAAGACCTTCTTCGACGCCTACACCCCCCAGTCGTTCAACATCACCCACACGGCCGAAAGGCCGAGCATGAAATACGCCCTCGGCAACCTCAACGCCGGCGGAGAGACGTTTTCGGTGACGATATTCGTGAGCGTCAAGGACGACGGATACAAGATTCAGCAATTAAAAATAGAGCGCCTGTAAAAGGCGCTCCATCTTTTTCATCATTACTAAGACAACGGGACTATACCCTCTGTCCGTATGAACGGTCCGTGGTGTTGACCGTGATTTTCTCTCCCGTCTCGATAAAGAGGGGAACCATTATCTTGGCTCCGGTCTCGAGGGTGACCTCCTTGAGGGCGGAAGTGGAAGCGGTGTTGCCCTTGACGGCAGGCTCCGAATATGTGACTTCGAGGGTCACGTACGTAGGAAGCTCGCAGGTGAGGCACTTCTCCTCCCCGACCACGAACATCATCTCCACGTGCTGGCCTTCCTTCATCAGGTCGGAATTCTCCACGACGTCCTTCGGAAGAAGGATCTGCTCGTAGGTCTCCTCGTGCATGAAGTTGAATCCGTCCTCCTCGGCATAGAGGAACTGGTACGGACGGCGCTCGACCTCGATGGTCTCGATTTTCGCGCCGGCGGTGAAGGTGTTCTCAAGGATGCGGCCGTTCTCAAGGTTGCGGAGCTTCGTCTTCACGAAAGCGGGGCCCTTGCCCGGCTTCACGTGCTGAAACCAGACAATCATACAAGGCTTGTCGTTGAACTTGAGATAAAGGCCGTTTTTAAAATCAGCTGTTGTTGCCATAAAGTTATGTATTCTGTTAAAGATTTCGCGATTACGGGCGCAAATTTAGTCAAATGGCGGAATTATTGCAAATTTTCTATCCCGCGCGCCACTTTCTCCAGCAGCCATTTCGGGGTGGAGGTCGCCCCGCACACGCCCGCGCTTTCCGCCCCGGCGAACCATTCCTTCCTCAGAGCGTCCGGAGAGATGAGGTGGTGGCTGCGGGGATTGACGCCTGCGCAAAGCTCGAAGAGAACCTTCCCGTTGGAGCTTTCCTTCCCGGAGACGAAAACCAGCACGTCGTGGCTGCGCGCGAATTCCGAAAGTTCACGATAGCGCGAGGCCACCTGCGAGCAGATGGTGTCGTGGACCGTAAGCGCCGCGCCGTCCCGCATAACGGAGGAAAGATATCCGCCGACAAGCGAGTACTCCGACGGACTCATAGTCGTCTGGGAAAACAGCACGATGTCTCTATTGACCCTCACGCTCCCGTCAGCGACAAGCCCCCTGAGCTGTCCGAGGTTCTGAAACACGACCACGTCTCCCCCTACCTGCCCCACAAGTCCCAGCACCTCCGGATGTCCGGTCTTGCCGAAAAGCAGTATCTGCCCGCCTGCTGTGCTGACCGAGGCGTAAGCCTCCCTGATCGCCTTCTGAAGCCTCAGCACCACAGGACAGGTGCAGTCGATCACTTCCAGGCCGGCCTGAGATGCAGCGCGATAGACTTCCGGCGGTTCGCCGTGGGCGCGTATCAGGATATGCTTCCCGGAGACATCCTCTCCGAGTTCCCCCAGAGAGCCTATGTCCACGAGTCCGAGGCCCCGCAGCCGCGAGAGTTCCTCCTCGTTGTGCACTATCGCGCCGAGCGACCACAGGGGTGCGCCCTTGTCCCTGAGATAGGCCTCGGCGGTGCCTATGGCCCGTATCACGCCTCCGCAGAAACCGGAATGCGGGTCAATCTCAACCCTGATCATAAATCGTGAATCTCCCCCGGATCAGACCCTCTATCCATATGAGCTCCTCCTGCAGGGTCATCCGGGAGTTGTCTAGTTCGAAGGAATCGGCGGCCCTCCTCAACGGAGAGACCTCCCGATGGGAATCTATGCGGTCCCTTTCCTGCAGATTGCGCAGAACCTCCTCATAATCGGGATTCTGGCCCTTGGACACGAGTTCGTCGAAGCGTCTGCGCGCCCTCACCTCCGGAGCGGCGGTCATGAATATCTTAAGCTGCGCATCAGGAAAGACCGTGGTCCCTATGTCTCTGCCGTCCATCACCACCCTTCCGCCGGCGGCGAAAGCGTGCAGCTTCGCATCCACATATTCCCTGACATACGGGACGGCGGCTATGGGACTCACCTGGGAGGAGACCTTCATCGTGCGTATCTCCTTCTCTATGCAGCGTGAGCCGATGCCGGTCCCGTCCTCACCCAGACGCAGGTCCAGTCCGGGAAGCGCATCCCGCAGAGCGTCGGACACGACATTGTCGTCCGTTATCAGGCCCTGCTCCTGCGCGAAGAGCGTGACTCCGCGGTACATAGCCCCGGAATCGAGATAGAGGAAGCCGAATCTGCCGGCGATCAGCTTCGCGAAACTGCTCTTGCCTGTGGAGGAATATCCGTCCACGGCTATGATGATGTCAGGAATCGTCATTCTCCCGCGGCCTCCCCGCCGCTCTTTGCCGCGAGCGCGGCCTCGTGTTCGCTCTGGGCCCGCTGCACCGAGACGGAACGCTTGAGCACAAAGCCCGAACCGAGATATTTCGTCCTCACGTCCTCGTCGTCCGCAAGCTGCTGCGGAGTACCGACCTGAAGGATGGTCCCTTCGTAGAGGAGGTAGGCCCTGTCGGTGATGGCAAGAGTCTCGCCCACGTTGTGGTCGGTGATGATGACTCCGATATTGCGGTATTTCAGCTTGGCTATGATGTACTGGATATCCTCCACCGCAATAGGGTCCACTCCGGCGAAAGGTTCGTCAAGCAGTATGAACTTGGGGTCTATGGCCAGCGCACGCGCTATCTCGCAGCGCCGCCGTTCTCCTCCGGAGAGCTGGATTCCCAACGACTTGCGGACTTTGGAGAGATTGAACTCGTCTATCAGAGCCTCCATCCTCTCCTTGCGCTCGGCCTTCGGAATCCCCTTCATCTCCATCACGGAGATTATATTGTCCTCGACCGACATCTTGCGGAAGACGGACGCATCCTGGGGCAGGTATCCGACCCCCTTCTGGGCCCGTTTGTACATCGGCAGCCCGGTGATGTCCTCGTCGTCCAGGAAGACACGTCCCTCGTTGGGGACTATCTGTCCCGTGATCATATAGAAGCTGGTGGTCTTGCCGGCGCCGTTAGGCCCGAGAAATCCGACGATCTCCCCCTGACTGACTTCCATGGACACACCCTTGACGACCGTTCTGAGGCCGTATTTCTTGACGAGATTTTCGCAACGCAGTTTCATCTTGACGATTTACAATGTAATGATGAAAAATAAGGAATCACTTTACATCCAGAGAGAGATCCGTGATGAGGTTTTTGACCTCCCCGTTGCGGGCCATCAGGTCCTCGGCCTTCTCAGACGGCATATATTTCACATCCTCTTCGCGCTCTTCCGGCAGCACGGATACGGCCAGGCGGACCGCCTTGCTGCCCAGAAGCTTCCAGAAGCGCTCCTCGATACCTCTCAGGCGGCCGTTCTCTATCCAGCTCTTCTGGGCCTCGTTGGTCACGGAGAACTCCACCACCCTGCGTCCTTCTTCATCGGATATCACAAGGCTTGACTTGGAGAGGGCGCTTGAGAGACGTGGCTGTTCGGCGGCATATTCTTTCGGCAGCAGAGGCCATTTCTCCCGTATCTCTTCCTCCGTCGGCAGAGTGTCCTCCTCCTGCTTCGACTCCGGCTCGACCCGGGAGGGGGCTTCGTTCATCAGAGACGACAGGGACAAGTTGGCCCCCGACTTCACGGGACGGCGGCGCGGCGCGGCCTGCGCCGAGGCGGGGGCCGGCTGTTCCGCCACCCCTTGTTCTATTGCCACCTGTTCTGCCGGCTGCTCCGTTGTTGGCTGTCCGGCAGGCCGTTCCGTAGCCGGCTGCTTCGTTCCCGGCTGCTCATCCGGAGTCTTCTGCGCCGGACCGGAAGCCTCTTGAGACAGTGGCTGCGCCGGAGTCTTCGCGGCGGAAGGCGCAGGCGCAGCCTGAGACTGAACTACAGGCTGTGACGTGGTCTGTAACGGAGTTTGAGATGCAGGCTTAGACTGAGGCGCAGACTGTGCTGCAATCGGCTGTACTGCGGCCGTCTGTACTTCGGCGGCCTGAGGAGCGGCGCAGAGGAAGGCGAGCTTCATCAGCGCGAACTCTATATGCAGCCTCTGATTGGTCGAGGCGCGGTATCCGGCCTCGCACTGGGTCGTGACGCCGAGCGCATCGTAGAGGAACTTCACGGAGCAGCGCTCACCCTGTTCCAGATATCGCCTGCGCAGCGAATCGGGCAGGTCGAGCAGGCTCTCCAGCCCTCCCGTACGGCTCACGAGCAGATCCCTCAGATGGGAACTCAGGGCCGCGATAAAATACTGGGCGTTGAATCCCTTGGAGAGCACCTCGTCGAATATCTTGAGCGCGCTGGCATAGTCTCCCGCCAGAAAAGCGTCCACAAGGCGGAAACTGTACTCGTAGTCAAGCACGTTGAGATTGTGCATCACATCCTCGGCACGGATGTCCGTGCCGCAGAAGGCCACAGTCTGGTCGAATATGGTCAGCGCGTCGCGCATCGCCCCGTCAGCCTTGTGGGCTATGATATGCAGAGACTCGTCGTCGATGCTGATACCCTCCTTAGCGGAGATGTCGCGCAGATTGCGCACTATGTCCGGGACGCTGATGCGCTTGAAGTCGTAGGTCTGGCAGCGGCTGAGTATCGTCGGGATTATCTTGTGCTTCTCGGTGGTGGCGAGGATGAATATGGCGTGTGCGGGCGGCTCCTCAAGCGTCTTGAGGAAGGCGTTGAACGCGGCCTGGCTCAGCATATGCACCTCGTCGATGATATAGACCGAATAGCGTCCCACCTGCGGAGGTATCTGCACCTGGTCCATCAGGGACTTGATGTCCTCCACGCCGTTATTGGAGGCGGCATCCAGCTCGTGTATGCAGTAGGAACGCCCCTCCTGGAACGAACGGCAAGACTCGCACTCCCCGCAGGGTTCCATATCCGGACCCGGAGCGGCGCAGTTGATGGTCTTTGCGAAGATGCGCGCCGCCGTAGTCTTGCCGACCCCGCGCGGGCCGCAGAAAAGATAGGCGTGGGCCAACTGCCCCCTGCGTATGGAGTTCTTGAGAGTCCGGGCGATATTGTCCTGACCTATAAGGGACTCGAAACTGTCCGGGCGATACTTGCGGGCCGATACTATATAATCTGACATAGAATGCAAATGTAATTACATTTTTCTGATTATGGACAAACCGTCGCGCAGCGGCAGCATTACCACCTCCACCCTCGGATCGGCGGCGACGGCGTCGTTGAACTCCATCAGGGAGCGCGTCTGCGCATCGAGGGAAGGGACTTCCGCATATACCTTGCCGTCCCACAGCACGTCGTCGGCGACGATGAGTCCGCCTCTTCGAAGCAGCGGCAGCACGAGTTCGTAGTATTCGAGATACTGCCGCTTGTTGGCGTCGATAAACGCGAAGTCATACTCCCCGGAGAGACCGCGCAGGGTCTGCACCGCGTCCCCGATATGCAGGGTGATCCTGTCCGACACTCCGGCCCTCCTCCAGCCCTCGCGCATCAGGTCCTCGAGTTCGTCGTTGATTTCGAGCGCGTCGATATGCCCGCCCTCCGGCAGGCCGAGAGCCATACAGACGGCGGAATAACCGGTGAACGAACCTATCTCGACTATCCTCCTCGCACCGCAGATCTCCACGAGCATCTTAAGCAGCTCCCCCTGCACGGGGCCGGAGAGCATCCGGGGATAATTGGTGCGGACGTTGGTCTGCTTCTCAATCCACAGCAGGGCCTCGGAAGGCAGGCTGCTGTGTTCACTTACGTAGCGGTTGAGCGATGACTTCATTTCTCTTGTTGAATTGTCGTATCTCCTTCTCCGTGAATTCAGTATCATTCGAGCCGCGATATTTGCGACCGCTGTAGTAGTAGAGTTCGTGGCTGTCGGCCGAAATCAGCATCTTGTAGCAGCGGCTTCCCGACGAGATGACGGTGGGGGCGACGGTGACGCCCAGCAGAGCGTCCTTCCCGCCGGCGAGATATAGGGAATCGACGGCATCAGCGTCATTGACATATATGCTCTTGCCCTTGAATTTACGCGAATTGTACCACTTCAGCCCGGAATATGCCGCCTGGTCGGACACCATCGCGTCCTCCACGAATGCCTGCATAATGTCGATGAACGCCCCCATAAACATCAACTCCTTGCCGCTGGGGTCTCCGACGCTCGCAATAGGGATGCGCACTACTTCGAAGGGCTTACGGAGATTGTCCTCATCGTCCTCGCGCCCGCCTTTCGAAAGGATGAGGAAGGCCACCCCCTTGTCGGAGGCTATCTCGAGAAAGTAGTATGCGTTGTCGCTCTTCAGGGCCTCATATTCCTCCGGAGAGCAGAACTCGTAGGGAGAAATCCTCCACCGCGTGGTAATCTCCTCCCGGAAAGTGAGTCCGAGGAAGGACGATCCTCCGATGACGACCTTGGTGGTGCGGGTGGGGAAATCCTCCAGACGGGCCTTACGGGTGTACAGGCGGCCCTGGGCGGAGGAATCCGGACACGCCGCGCAAAGCAGCAGGAAGAGAGCCGCAAGGGTCGGGAGGAATGTTTTGAGTTTCAACACCATACAAGGGAGGCTACAGATTTACGAAATCTCGGACATTCTGTGCGGACACGACCTCGTCCCCGAGGATCAGCAGACGGTCCACCACGTTGTCGAGTTCGCGGATGTTGCCCGGCCAGCTCTTGCCGCACAGCAGTTCCACGGCCTCCGGAGAGAAGCTCCGGGTCCTGCCACCGTCAGTGTATTTCTCCAGAAAGTGATTTATGAGCATCGGGATGTCGTCCCGCCTCTCGTCCAGCGAAGGCACCCTGATCAGAATCACGCTGAGCCTGTGGTAGAGGTCTTCGCGGAAATTGCCGGCGGCAATCTCTTTCTGAAGGTCCTTGTTGGTCGCGGCTATCACCCTGACGTTCACCTCGATATCCTTGTCGGAACCCACGCGGGAGAGCTTGCGCTCCTGAAGCACGCGCAGAACCTTGGCCTGCGCCGCAAGGCTCATATCCCCTATCTCGTCGAGAAAGAGGGTGCCGCCGTCCGCCTGTTCGAACTTCCCCTTGTGCTGCTTGATGGCCGAAGTGAAAGACCCCTTCTCGTGTCCGAAAAGTTCGCTCTCGATGAGTTCCCCCGGGATCGCCGCACAGTTCACCTCCACGAAAGGCATCGCGCTGCGGGTGCTGCGCTGGTGAAGGTTGCGGGCCACAAGCTCCTTGCCGGAGCCGTTGGGTCCCGTAATCAGCACCCTCGCATCGGTAGGGGCGACCTTGTCTATCATCTCCCGTATGCGCCTCATCGGCTCGGACTCGCCTATCATATCCGCGCCATAGACCTTCTTTTTAAGGACCTTGTTCTGGGAGGCGAGAGTCTGGCGCTCGGTGGCATTCTTGATCGTAATCAGCACACGGTTGAGATCCAGAGGCTTCTGCACGAAGTCAAAGGCCCCCTTCTTAATGCACTCCACGGCGGTGTCGATGTCCCCGTGGCCCGAAATCATCACCACGGCCGCATCGACCCCCATTCCCATCAGTTTGTCCAGCACCTCGATACCGTCCATATTCGGCATCTTGATGTCGCAGAATATCACGTCGTATTTTTCCTTCTCGACGCTGCTCAGCGCGGCGGCACCGTCCTCGGCGGTGTCCACCTCGTAACCCTCGTCGGTGAGAATCTCGCCAAGGGAGTTGCGTATCGCCCTTTCATCATCTACTATCAGAACCTTCATAACCTCAATGGTTTATATATGTCCGTCAACCTATTTCCGCCCCGTTCACGAGGCTCTCCTGCGGCGTGATGAAGCGCATCTTGCCGTCATTCTGCCTTGCCATCAGTATCATTCCCCGGCTCTCTATCCCCTTGATTACGCGAGGCTTGAGATTGGCAAGTATGCAAATCTGCCTGCCCAGCATATCCTCCGGGGAGTAGAATTCCGCTATGCCTGAGACTATCACGCGACGGTCGATGCCGGTGTCTATGGTCAGCTTGAGGAGCTTGTCGGTCTTCGGCACTCTCTCGGCTTCAAGCACCGTGGCGGTGCGGATATCCATTCTGCCGAAATCCTCGAAAGTACATTCCTCCTTCTGCGGGGTGACACTCTTCGCCGCCTCGGCCTTCGCTTCGGCCTCCTTCTCCTTGCGTATCTTCTCGAGCCGTGAGAGCTGCTCGGCGATAGGCTCGTCGTCTATCTTGGCGAAGAGCAGTTCGGCCTCGGCGATGCGATGTCCCGCAGGAAGTATCTGCGGACGGCCCATAACGGCCCAGTCGAGCCTGAGGGAACCGTCCTGCACCGCCTCCGCAGTGCAGAAACGGGTATGGAGAGCCGCCCCGTCCCTCTCCGGACGATGGTCCGTGCCGGCGTCGAGACTCACTCCCAGCATCCTGCGCAGTCTCTCCGCGGCGAACGGTGTGAAAGGCTCGAAGGCCAGGGCGAGGTCGGCGCATATCTGAAGGGAGATGTTAAGTATGGTCGCCGTGCGGTCGAGATCCGTCTTCGCCACCTTCCAAGGCTCGGTGTCGGAGATGTACTTGTTGCCCAGACGGGCTATCGACATAGCATCCTTGAGGGCCTCACGGAAGCGGTATTCCTCCATATTCTTCTCGATGGAAGCCTTCAGGGCAGGAATCTGCGAGAGAGCCTCCTTGTCGATATCCAGCAGAGAGCCGCAGGCTGGCACCTTGCCGCCGAAATACTTGTGCGTCAGAACGACGGCGCGGTTGACGAAGTTGCCGAAGACGGCCACAAGTTCGCTGTTGTTGCGCTGCTGGAAATCTTTCCAGCTGAAGTCGTTGTCCTTGGTCTCCGGAGCGTTGGCGGTCAGCACGTAGCGCAGCACGTCCTCCTTGCCCGGGAAGTCCCTGAGATATTCGTGCGCCCAAACGGCCCAGTTGCGGGAAGTGGAAATCTTGTCCCCTTCGAGATTGAGGAATTCGTTGGCCGGCACGTTCTCCGGAAGGACGTAGCCGTCTCCGTATGCCTTGAGCATCGACGGGAAGACTATGCAGTGGAAGACTATGTTGTCCTTGCCGATGAAGTGCACGAGCTTCGTGTCGGGCGATTTCCACCACTGCTCCCAACTGTCCGGAAGGAGTTCCTGCGTATTGGAAATATAGCCTATCGGAGCGTCGAACCATACATAAAGCACCTTGCCTTCAGCCCCTTCCACCGGCACAGGCACGCCCCAGTCGAGGTCGCGCGTGACGGCCCGCGGCTGAAGCCCTCCGTCCAGCCAGCTCTTGACCTGGCCGTAGACGTTGCTGCGCCACTCCTTGTGGCCGTCAAGTATCCATTCGCGGAGCCACTGCTCGTAGTCCTGCAGCGGAAGATACCAGTGTGTGGTCTTCTTCTTTATCGGAACGGCGCCGCTGAGCTTGCTCTTCGGGTTCAGCAGTTCCTCGGGGCTGAGAGTGCAGCCGCACTTCTCGCACTGGTCGCCGTAGGCTCCCTCGGCCCCGCATTTAGGGCAGGTGCCGACGATGTAGCGGTCTGCTAGAAAGGTCTTCGCCTCCGGATCGTAGTACTGTTCGCTCTCACGGGTGATGAACTTGCCTTCGTCGTAGAGTTTGCGGAAAAATTCGGACGCGTTCTTCTCGTGTACCGCGGAAGTGGTGCGGCCATAGACGTCGAAGTTGATGCCGAATCCCGCGAAAGAGTCGCGTATGATCGTATGATATTTGTCCACGATGTCCTGCGGCGAGCATCCCTGCTGCTTCGCCTTGATGGTGATAGGGACTCCGTGTTCATCGGAGCCGCAGACGTACAGCACGTCCTCCCCCTTCATCCTGAGGTATCTGACATAGATGTCGGCAGGTACGTACACACCGGCAAGATGTCCTATGTGCACCGGGCCGTTGGCATACGGCAGGGCACAGGTGACGAGTGTTCTCTTGAAATTCTTTTCCATATGAAGTATAAATCTATTTTTCTCTTCCCATTTTCCTTTTTATCTGTTTCTGGGCGTCCCTATATTTCTTCATCTCCTCCATTATCGCGGGCTGGTCGGCCTCGGACGCATCATTGAGCTCCCGGATGAGACGGTTGACCCTGTCCTGCAGCCGGCGCTCGGCATAGAACATTATCGTCTTCGGGAGCTGGGCCACCAGCCACGAGGAGACCGTGGTCATCGCATCTTTCAACGCGCTGACGGACAGGGAATACTTCTCCGTCGAGAGCGCCGCCGCGACCGAGGCCGTCCTGCGGTCCCGGGAGTCGAGCAGGGCCTTCACTATGCTCTCCTGCGGGAGACCCTTGTCGTAGAGTGCGACGTAGGCGTCGTACACTCCGGCGTAGGCCGTATTTGCCATTTTCGTGCCGTCACTCTCAAGAGCGTCCCTGATAAAGTCACAGACTGTCGGCTTATGGTCCTCGTCGCCGCAGTAATATTCCGAATCGCTCTCGAAATCGAGTTCGTCGCAGCCGTGGGTGAGCAGAAAATACAGCAGATCCCGCTCCGCCGCGGCAAGGGTGCGGTTCTCAGCGGCCCATGCCTGCTGCGGAGAGCCTCCCTCTGTCTCCCGCTCCGCGGGCGAAGTCTCGACGGAGGCCGCCCGGCGCTCTTCGCGGGCTATTTCGCGGCTCTGCCCTTCCTTCATCTTCTGCCTCGTGACAAGGATGCGGTCGAAGAGTATCGAAGCCTCTATTCCGAACCTGTCGGCCGTCGCGCTGACGTAGGTGGAGCGCTTCACAGCATCGGGAATCGCGGCTATCGTGTCGGCGATGTCGTTGATGAGGTTAGCTTTCTTAAGCGGGTCTCCGCCCGCCTCCTGAAGCAGAAGATCCGTCTTGAACGAGATGAAGTCCTTGGCGTTGTCCCGGATGAAGTTCTGAACCTCCTCGAGAGTGTGTTTGCGGCAATACGAGTCGGGATCGTCCCCGTCGGGCAGCAGCACCACGCGCACGTTCATCCCTTCGGAGAGCACCATAGTGATGCCGCGCAGGGCGGCGTGGATGCCGGCGGAATCCCCGTCGTACATTATCGTGACGTTCTCCGTGAACTTCCGTATCAGCCGTATCTGCTCCACGGTAAGCGAAGTGCCGCAGGAGGCAACCGTGTTGCGTATGCCTAGCTGGTGCATCATCACCATATCCACGTTGCCCTCCACGAGGGTGCAGCTGTCGAGCCGGGATATCTCGGACTTCGCGAAGAAGATGCCGAGCAGGTTGCGGCTCTTGACGTAGATTTCGGTCTCGGGAGAATTGACGTATTTGGCCGGATTGTCCGAGCGCAGGGTGCGTCCGCTGTAGGCGATCACACGCCCGCTGACGGAGTGTATCGGGAACATCACCCTCTCGCGGAACTTGTCCACGACACTGCCGTCATCGTGCTGTACCGCAAGCCCCGCGGCAAGCAGATATTCGGTCTTGTAGCCGGCGGCGAGAGCGGCATCCACGAGGGAAGTGCGGCCGGAAGGGGCCCAGCCGAGGCCGAATCTGGCGACGGTCCCGTCTTCGAGCCCCCTCGTGCGGAAATATGCCCTGGCCACGCTGCGGCCCTCCTCGGTGTCAAGCTGCGCGACGAAGAACTTCTGTGCGAACTCCGACACCAGAAGCAGGCTTTCGCTGCGCTGCCGTCGGGCGATATCCTCCGCGCTCTCCTCCTCTTCCCGTATCTCGATATGATATTTCCGCGCCAGATACCGCAGGGCCTCGGCATAGGAGCAGTGCTCCTCCTCCATCACGAAGCCCACGGCGGAGCCGGACTTGCCGCAGCCGAAGCACTTGTAGATACCCTTCGAGGGCGACACATAGAAAGACGGAGTCTTCTCGTTGTGGAAAGGGCAGCAGGCCACATAACTGGCCCCGCGGCGCTTGAGCGTCACGTAATCCCCGACGACCTCCTCTATCCTGGCGCTGTCGAGAATCAGACTGACTGTCTCCTGCGGTATCACGATGCTATCTCACAGAGGAACTTGATGCGGACAAGCCGTATCTCGTTTTCATAATAGTCGGGGCCGAGAGCCTTCATCGCCTCCTCGACGCTGTCCGAGGCGGCCTCTTCCTTGAAATATCTGTAGATGTCCTCGACGATGTCCGCGTCCAGATTCTCTTCTATATAGTAGTCGAGGTCGAGCTTCATTCCGCTCGCCACTATGGCCTCAATCTCTCCCATCAGCTCCTCCATATCCATATTTCTCGCTTCCGCGATGTCTTCGAGGGACATCTTGCGGTCTATGCTCTGGATGATGAACGGCTTGTCGGCGGACTTGTTGGGGGTGGATTTGACCACGAAGTCGTCCGGGCGTTCTATGTCGTTCTCCTCCACATACTTGGCTATAAGTTTTATGAACTCTCCGCCGAACTTGCGGGCCTTGCCCTCCCCGACCCCCTGGCAGTTCTTGAGTTCATCGTAGGTCACGGGATAGAGTATGGACATATCCTCGAGCGCCTGGTCTCCGAAGATGATCCACGGCTGAAGCTTGAGAGTCCGGGCGAGGTCCTTGCGCAGTTCCTTGAGCATAGGGAGCAGCACCGCATCCCCGCCGCCTCCGGAACGGGCCGCAGCTGAAGCTGCAGCGGCCTCGTCATCCTCATCGTCCTCGCTTTCGCCTCCGTCGGAGAACACCCTGTCCTCCACAAGCTCGATCTTCCACGGCGCAGCGGCGAACCTGGCCCCGAGTTCCGTGACGAAAATCAGTCCGTAGGTCTCTATCTCCTTGCCGAGCAGCCTTGCGATCAGTCCCTGATGAATCACCGTCCACCAGAATTTCTCGGAATGTTCCGAACCCGCGCCGAAGATCGGGAGTTCATCGTGCCGGTACGACTTGATGATGGAATTGCTGACTCCGGAGAGGATATTGGCGAGATGGTCCGTCTTGAAATGTTCCGGCAGCGACGACACCAGGTCTATCACCAGCTTCATCTCCGCCCTGCCGTCAAAGGTCGGCTTAGGGTGCAGGCAGTTGTCGCAGCACTGGCAGTTATCCGTCTTGTATTCTTCGCCGAAATAGTTGAGCAGCAGCTTTCTGCGGCATTGTCCCGATTCGGCGTAGGCCGTCACCTCGGAGAGCAGCTGCCGGCTTATCTCCTGCTCCGACACGGGCTTCCCCTGCATGAATTTCTCCAGCTTGCGTATGTCCTTGTGGCTGTAGTAGGCTATGCAGTTGCCCTCTTTCCCGTCACGTCCGGCGCGTCCGGTCTCCTGATAGTAGCTCTCGATGCTCTTCGGGATGTCGTAGTGTATCACAAAACGCACGTCCGGCTTGTCTATCCCCATACCGAAGGCGATGGTGGCCACTATCACGTCCACATCCTCCATCAGGAAACGGTCCTGGTTCTCGGCGCGGGTCTTCGCATCCAGCCCCGCGTGGTACGGGAGGGCCTTGATGCCGTTGATGCTGAGGAGTTCCGCGAGCTCCTCCACCTTCTTGCGGCTGAGACAGTATATGATGCCGGACTTGCCGGCGTTCTGCCTTATATATTTGATGATGTCCTTCTCCGGATCCGACTTGTCGCGGACTTCGTAGTAGAGGTTGGAACGGTTGAACGAGGACTTGAACACGGTCGCGTCCGGGATGCCCAGATTCTTGAGTATGTCGCTCTGCACCTTCGGGGTGGCCGTCGCGGTGAGCGCGATGACCGGGGCCCTGCCTATCTGGTCCACGAGAGCGCGTATCCGGCGGTATTCCGGGCGGAAGTCGTGCCCCCACTCGGAGATGCAGTGTGCCTCGTCCACTGCGTAGAACGAAATCTTCACTTCCCTGAGCAGGTTGACGTTCTCCTCCTTGGTGAGGGACTCGGGAGCGACGTAGAGCAGCTTGGTCCTGCCGGCGACCAGGTCTTCCCTGACCTCCTCCATCTGCTGTCTGGAGAGCGAGGAATTGAGGAAATGCGCTATGCTCGACGAGCCTGACTCGAATCCGCGCAGCAGGTCAACCTGATTTTTCATCAGGGCGATGAGAGGGGATATGACGATGGCGGTGCCTTCCATCAGGATGGCAGGCAGCTGATAGCAGAGGGACTTGCCGCCCCCCGTAGGCATCAGCACGAAGGCATCGCCGCCGTTGATGAGGTGACTGATGATTCGCTCCTGATCCGCTTTGAACGAATCATATCCGAAAAACTCCTTCAGAGTCCTGTGTATCTGCGCCGAATCCGCTTTCATAAGTTAATCCAAGGTATGTATCGCCAGACCCGAGCGGAGCTTGGGTTCGAACCAGGTGGTCTTCGGAGGCATTATCTTGCCGCTGTCGGCAATATTGATGAGCTGCTTCATCGACACCGGATACAGCGCGAAAGCCACCTGCATCTCTCCGCCGTCGACGCGGCGCTTAAGTTCGCCCAGCCCCCTGATGCCGCCGACGAAGTCGATGCGGCTGTCGGTGCGCAGGTCCTTTATGCCCAGCAGACGGTCAAGCACGAGAGTGGAGAGGACGGTCACGTCCAGAACCCCGATAGGGTCGGAGTCGTCGTAGCGTCCCTCCTTCGCGGTGAGAGAATACCAGCGTCCGTCGAGGTACATCGAGAAATTGTGCAGGCGGGCGGGATGATATGTCTCCTCGCCCTTGAGCTCCACCTCGAAGTTTTCCGAGAGTCTCTCCAGGAACTGCTCCGCACTCATTCCGGCGAGGTCGCGGACGACCCTGTTGTAGTCGATTATCCTGAGCTGGCTCTCCGGGAAGCAGACCGCCATGAAATAGTTGTATTCCTCATCTCCGGTGTGGTGCGGGTTCTGCGAGCGTTTCTCCGCTCCCACCCTTGCGGCGGCCGCGGTGCGGTGATGTCCGTCGGCGACATAGAAGGCGTCCACCTCGCTGCCGAATATCTCCGTGATGCGGGAGATGACCTCCGCGTCGTCTATGACCCAGAATTCGTGTCCGAAGCCGTTCTCGTCGGTGAAGCGGAACTCGGACGGACCGGAGGCGGCCTTCGCGACTATCGCGGATATCTCATCATTGTCCTTGAAGGAGAAGAACACCGGTTCGATGTTGGCGTTCTGTATGCGCACGTGCACCATACGGTCGTCCTCCTTGTCCTTGCGGGTGAGTTCGTGCTTCTTGATGACCCCGGAGGCATAGTCGTCCGTGTGTGCGCAAAGCACCAGACCATATTGCGTGCGGCCTTCCATCGTCTGCGCATATACATAATAGTACGGTTTCTCATCCCTCACGAGCCATCCCCTCTCCCGCCAGAGGCGGAAATTCTCCACGGCCTTTTCATAGACGCGCGGGTCGTGGTCCTGGAGCATCGGCTCGAAGTCTATCTCCGGTTTGGTAATGTGCAGAAGAGACTTCTCTCCGGCCATCGCGCGGGCTTCCTGAGAGTTCAGAACGTCATAAGGAGGGGCTGCCACTTCGGTGACAATGTCTTTAGGCGGGCGCAGAGCCGCGAAAGGTTTGATGCGTACCATAGTCGATTATCTTGAATCCATATCCGAAGATAGCGATTATTTGTCAGAAATCAAAAAAAAGAAAGAGACCGCTCAGGCCTCCTTCTCATTCTCATCGTAGATTATCTCCTCCTCGTCTCCGCCGTCGTCATCGTCCTCATCTTCGTCCTCGTCGTCATCATCCTCGTCATCATCATCTCCGGAGAGGGCCTCGCCCGGAAGTCTGCGCCTCTCGGCAGGCAGGTCCTCGAAGGCGACGTAACCGTTCTCGAACTCCAGAGGGACGGGGCCCTTGGACTCCACTAGCCTCGGCAGCTGCACCTTCTCGCCGCTCACCTCCCCTTCGAGGGTGATCGTGACGCTCTTCCTGGATTCGATATCATAGAAATATATGAAACTCGCGACTCCCGCCTTCACGGTGTCCGCTATTGTGACGGCATCCACCGCCCCGCAACCTATGTCCATCAGGGCATAACGGGCCAGCACCTGGCCTCCGGCATCCAGAGCCTTGAAGAGAATCGGCTGATCCACCGGAAATTCCAGATCGGAACGTATCTGCTTATGGAAGGTATAGAGCGAATTTTCGCCGTTGACGAGATATACCCTAAAAAATCCCTTTATCCCCTGCAGGGTGATTCTATATTTGTAAACCATATTGCGAAGATACTAATTATTCACTATTTTTGATTGCTGTGCCTGCACAATGCTTATTTAACTACGGATTTTTATTGCCTGCAAGACTTGAGTGACACTTATAAAAGCATAGCCGCGCCATCCGAAGGCCTGTTCAAGGACAACGGCAGCCGCTTCATATCCTTTGCCTGTCCCGTGGAGAGCGAGGAGCAGGTAAAGGAGACGGTATCGTCCCTGAGGAGGGAATACCACGATGCGCGGCACCACTGCTTCGCATACAGGATAGGATTCGACGGACTGCTCTGGAGGGCGAGCGACGACGGGGAGCCATCCGGCTCGGCGGGCAGACAGATACTCGGGCAGATAGACTCCGCCGCGCTGAGCGACATCCTCGTGGTGGTGGTGCGGTATTTCGGCGGCATCAAGCTGGGCATCCCCGGGCTGATCCGGGCATATAGGAGCGCCACCGCCGACGCGCTCGCCTCGGCGGAAATCAGGGAGAAGATCGCGGGCGAATGGCACAGGCTGGAATTCCCCTACGGCTCTCTGCCCGCCGTGATGAAACTCGTCAAGGATATGTCCCTGCCGCAGCGAGGCCAGTCCTTCCTCTCGGAATGTTCGCTGGAAGTGTTCGTGAGGAGGTCTCTGGAGCAGGACTATTGCGAAAGATTGAAAAAATTAGATATCTTTACCGAACATTAAAACTACATCAATTATGGGCAAATTGCACATCTTCAATGCCGGGCCGTGCCTGCTTCCTCAGGTGGCCATCGACAATGCCATAGAAGCTCTCAGGGACTTCAAGGGAACGGGGGTTTCTCTGATTTCAATCTCTCACCGCACCAAGGGCTGGGAGGAGACGATGGACGAGTGCCGGGCGCTCTGGAAGGAGCTTCTCAATATCCCGGACACGCACGAGGTCGTGTTTCTCGGAGGAGGCGCGAGCATGCAGTTCCTCTACGTCGCGATGAACTACCTCGAGCGCAAGGCCGGGTATCTCGACACCGGAGTCTGGGCGCACAAGGCTCTCAAGGAGGCCAAGGGACTGGGAGACGCGGTCGCAGTGGCTTCCTCCGCCGAGGGGAACTACTCCTACATCCCTAAAGGATACGTGATTCCTGCCGACCTGGACTATTTCCACATCACCACCAACAATACCATCTACGGCACCGAAATCCGCGAAGACATCGACTGCCCGGTACCTCTCGTCGCCGACATGTCATCAGACATACTCAGCAGGAGGGTGGACGTGAGCAGATATGCCCTCATCTACGGCGGCGCACAGAAGAACGCCGGCCCTGCGGGAGTCGCCTTCGCCATCATCCGCAAGGATTCGCTCGGCAAGGTGAGCCGCTACATCCCTACGATGCTCGACTACCGCGTGCATATCGACAAGAAGTCGATGTTCAACACCCCTCCGGTATTCTCCATCTTCGTGATGAACGAGACGCTCAAGTGGCTCAAGAGCGTAGGAGGAGTGGACGCCATCCACGACATCGACGTCAGGAAGGCGGAGACTCTCTACGCGGAGATAGACCGCAACCCGCTCTTCGTCGGCACTGCGGCGAAGGAAGACCGCTCGATAATGAACGTCTGCTTCGTGATGGCCCCGGGACACGAGGCTCTGCAGGACGAATTCCTCGAATTCTCCAAGTCGAAGGGCATCGTCGGCATCAAGGGACACCGCTCCGTGGGCGGATTCCGCGCTTCGCTCTACAACGCCTGCTCTCAGGAGGACGTGGAGGCTCTGACAGGATGTATGAAGGAATTTGAAAATCTCCACAAGTGATGAAAGTTCTCCTCGCTACCCAGAAGCCTTTCGCCGCAGCAGCTGTGGCGGGTATCAGGCAGATAGTGGAAGAGGCCGGATATGAACTCGCCGTCCTCGAAAAATATGCGGAGCAGTCCGAGCTCACGGCTGCCGTCGCCGATGCGGACGCGCTGATAGTGCGCTCCGACAAGGTGAGCGCCGAAGTCGTCGAAGCGGCCGGGAAGCTCAAGATCGTGGTGCGTGCCGGAGCGGGATTCGACAATCTCGACCTTGCGGCCTGCACGGCGCACGGGGTTGTGGCGATGAATACGCCGGGACAGAACTCCAACGCCGTAGCGGAACTCGCCGTCGCGATGATGATATTTATGGCCCGCACGCAGTTCACCCCGGCCACGGGTTCGGAAATCCGGGGCAAGACCCTCGGCATCCAGGCCTTCGGCAATGTCGGAAGACTCGTCGGGGCCAAGGCCAAGGCTCTCGGAATGGACGTCAAGGCCGTCGACCCGTTCCTCAAGCCGGAGCAGATCGCAGCGGGAGGCGCACAGCCGGTGGAAAACGTCGAAGAACTCTACAGGAGCTGCGACTATGTCAGCATCCACATCCCGGCCACCCCGCAGACCATAGGCTCCATAGGATACGAACTCATCAGCAGTATGCCCAAGGGCGCGACGCTTGTGAACACCGCCCGCAAGGAAGTCATCGACGAGGCCGGACTGGAGAAGGCTCTCGAAGCAAGGCCGGATCTGAAATACGCAACCGACGTGGCTCCGGACAATCTCGCCGTCCTCAAGGAGAAGTTCGGACTGAGGGTCTTCGCCACCCCGAAGAAGATGGGGGCGCAGACCGCCGAAGCCAACGTCAACGCCGGCCTTGCCGCAGCAAGGCAGATTGTGGCTTTCCTGAAGGAGGGAGACCGCAGGTTTCAACTTAACAAGTAGACCCTCCCCCGCATCAACGGACAATCCCGGAATCGCCTGAGCGGCGGTCCCGGGATTGCCATTTATGAGTGAAATTATCTGGTGAAATTCAGAGAAATGCTGAATTCCGTAGTGGCGTTCCAGAGAGCGCTGAAGTCTGACGGCTGCTTCATCCCGAGCATATAGAGAAGCGTCTTGATCATAGAGTAACTGTCCTTCTGCTCAGGGTCCTGGGCCATCTCCTCCAGCAGCTTGTCCACTGCAGGGAGCGCAGGGAGGAAGGCCTGCACGACAGGGTCGCAGATGTCCTTGTCCACCGTCAACTTGAGGGTGTCGCCATCCTGACTGTACTTGAATACGACCCCGTTGTTTATCATATTGATGATGACTTCCGCAAGCTTTGTCGTGTCCACTCCGTACTGCACCAGTTCACTGAGCGAAGAGAGCAGCTCCTCAAGCGACACCGTCTCCAGTCCGAGGGACTCGCCTATAGCCGTGACGTTGGGCACGAGGTGCAGACAGTCGTCAGCCGCATACCACAGCACGAAATTGGCGGCAAGGGATTCGTTCCACACGCTGTGGCTGGCATTGAAATGCATCTTGCCGTCCTCCCCCTTTGTCGGGCTGCCGAGTTTGAACTCCTCCGGCAGGTAGTATTCCGCAGTGAGGTTGCCGTCTCCAAGGAGAGAGACAGAATTGATGCAGTCGGCAAAGGCCATACCCCCGAACATCATCACGATGCTCTCGATATTGGAGGTTTTTCCGGCATAGTCACCTTCGGCTGTCCACTTGAGTTCAATCGGGCCGGTGGTCAGCCTGTAGTTCTCGACTTCTGCCGTGCGCAGCAGATTCCACTTTCCGACAAGGTCGCCGGCGTGATGTTCGTAAACGGTGGTCGTCACGGCCACCTCAATCCTGCCGTCCAGAGTAACCGTTCCGTTCGCCGAGACGAGATAGACAGGCTCGATTTCCGTCGTCCTGGTCAGGACTATCTTCGGTGCGGTCAGATTTGCAGTACCCTCGAAAGAGTAGGTGCTTTCGTCCTTTTTGTTGAGCGCGACCGTGACGTCAACGCTGCTGTAGCCCGGCACGACCCCGGTCAGGGTCAGTTTGCCCACAGTCTCACTCTCGGCGACGAGGCTGGCGGAGCCGCTCTTGCCGGTGATGCCGTTGACGGAAAGGACCGCGTCTCCGCTCTCTGCGGAAATGGTCTCTGTAGGAATCTGTTTCCAACTGTCGTCCACCTTATCCTTGTTGCAGGACACCGCGAAAAGCAGTGTGGACATTGCGGCGAGAGCCGCAAAAACGTTAAGTTTCATAATAGAAGTCTTGCTTTTTCTTTAATTCTAAACCAACTCGCCAACTCTTTAACCAAGTGGCGCGTGATCAACTGCAAAAAACGGCCCAAAATTACCGACAAAAACGGGAATAAACAATACTCTACAGCTCTTTGCGCCAACGGGCGAGAGGAATGCCGAGCTGTCCGCGGTACTTGGCGATGGTGCGGCGCGCAACCTTGTAGCCGTGCTTGCCCATCTCGACGACAAGCTGCTCGTCGGTGAGCGGCTTGCGCTTGTCTTCGGCATTGATGCACTCCTGCAGCACCTTCTTGAGCTCCCTCGTGGAGACTTCCTCGCCCTCCTTGTTTTCCATACCCTCGGAGAAGAAATACTTGAGGGGGAAGATGCCGAAATGGGTTTCGATATATTTGCTGTTGACGACTCGCGATATCGTGGAGATGTCAAAACCGGTCTTCTCGGCTATATCCTTGAGAACCATAGGCTTGAGTTTGGTCTCGTCACCGGTCTCGAAAAAGTCGTGCTGATAGTTGAGTATCGCCTCCATAGTCCGGCTCAGGGTGTTCTGACGCTGCTTGAGCGCCTCCACGAACCACTTGGCTGAATCCAGCTTCTGGCGCACGAAAGTGGCTGCCTCCTTCTGCGCCCTTTCGGAAGATCCCTTGGCCGACATCAGCAGGTCGGCATATTTGCGGTTGATACGGAGTTCAGGCACGGAGAAGCGCGGCATCGAGAAGCTGAGTTCCCCGCCGTTGTCCTCCAGCACGAAGTCCGGGACTATCTGCTGCGCCTGGTCCTCGTAGGACTCTCCCGACTCCCCTCCCGGAGAAGGGTTCAGCCGGACGATGCGCGCCATAGCCTTCTTGAGTTCTTCCTCGCTGAGGCCGAGCCTGGAGCATATCTTCTTGAAGTGCTTGTTGGAGAACTCCGTAAAACATTCGTCCAGAATACGTATCGCATTCGCCACGTCCGGAGTCTGCCGGCACGCGCGGAGCTGCAGCAGCAGACATTCCCTGAGATCCCTGGCCCCGACGCCCACCGGCTCGAGATCCTGCACCACGGCGAGCATTTCCCGGACCTCCCCCGCATCGGTCTCGATGCCGGCGCGGAAAGCCATATCGTCCACCAGCGATTCGAGGTCACGGCGCAGATAGCCGTCCTCATCCAGCGAACCGATGATGAACGCGGCGATGTCGTGCTGCCGTGCGGACAGGCTGCGGCAGCCGAGCTGCTCCATCAGGCTCTGCGTGAAGCTGCGGCGCACGGAGAAAGTGTTGTATTCCGGACGGGGGTCCTTGCCCCAGTTGTTGACCTTCGTCTTATAGGACGGGATGTAGTCGTCGTCCTTGAGCTCGTCGAGAGACACGTCCCTGGTCTCCTCCGGACGGTCGGGGTCCGGGCTGTCGTCCAGCACCGGGTTCTCCTCCATCTCGCTGCGGATACGCTGTTCCAGATCCTGAATAGGAAGCTCTATGAGCTTGATAGTCTGAATCTGAAGCGGAGACAGCTTCTGAGTCTGCTTTATTTCGAGGCCCTGCTTGATCATCAGATGCCTGCGGTTTCGGTGTCAGTCACGAATTCCGTCTCGGGCGACGGTCTGCTCAGATCAGGCCGCCCCAGGGACGGAAAGCGGAATCTGTCCCGGACGATGAAAGCATCGGGGAAATCCGGCTTCAGCACCTTGAGCAGCATCTCAGCCTCAACCCGCGTGCGCAGATTGCCCGCCGACACCTTGAAGTTGGGAGCGGAGAAAGTCCTGTAGACGGGAATATTGGGGTAGAGCGAATTGAATCTCGTCATCACCTCCAGCGAAGCCTCGCGGGCGGTCCTGCGGCTGTCGAGAAAAAGGCGTATCCTGTATCCGCTGACGGTCTTGAGGGAGTTGCCCTCAATCTGGGCGTTGAAAGCGCCGCGCACATCAGGACTCTGGCGGATGACGACATTGTCCGGGAGGACTGAGAATATGTCCCGCCCCAGAAGGGTCGAATCCACCTGGACTTCCGTCCCGGCACGCTCCGCCTCCTCCCCGGACGCGGAGCTGTTCTGCGCGTTCAGCACACTGAGCGGCATCAGCGCAAAAAACAATATGAGAAGGTATCTTTTCATATCCTGTCTTTCAGTTCATCGAGAGGTACGTCGTTGATTTCCACCGTCTTGCCTATCCCTCCGCGCAGGGCGAGCCTGGCTTTCACCGAAACGGTCAGCCGGCTCAGGTCAGCCTCGCTGCCGAGCAGCCGGAGCAGCTGGAAAGGGTTGAATCCCTCCGCAATGCTCCCCTTGAGCGGGATATCGTATGTCCTGTCGGAATGTCCTTCCACCATCAGCTGGTCCGCATCGAGATACAGGGCCTCCGCTCCGTCCATCCTGATGGTGGCGTGCAGGGCCGTCACCTCGAAGCCTATGCCCGGGTTGCGTATGCCGGCCTCAACAAGGGCGGTGATGCCCGAAAGCCCCTGCGGAGCTACGGAGACGAGTCTGAACGACGTGAGCTCGACATCCTTCACACTGCCGCCGCAAGAGGACAGCAGCACGAGGACAACAGCGAGAATTATGGCTCTTAACCTCTCCATACGAACCACAAATATACGAAAAATCTATATCTTTGCTCCGCGATATGAACAAGGTATATATTGAGACATACGGCTGCCAGATGAACGTGGCCGACACGGAGATAGTCTTCTCCATACTTGAAAAGGCGGGATATTCCAGAACGGAAAACATTGACGAGGCTGACGTGATAATGGCCAACACCTGCTCGATCCGCGACAACGCGGAGCAGCGGATATGGGGGCGCATCGACGTGTTCAACCTGCAGAAGCGCAGCCGTCCCGACGTGGTCGTGGGGATTCTGGGCTGTATGGCGGAACGCCTCAAGGAGGCTCTGCTCGAATCCGGCAAGGTCGATGTCGTGGCCGGGCCGGACGCATACCGCAATCTGCCGGATCTTCTCACCGCCGTAGCCGGAGGACAGACGCAGATTGACGTCCTGCTCTCGCGGGAGGAGACCTACGGAGACATCTCCCCGGTCAGACTTGACAAGAACGGGGTGTCGGCGTTCATATCGATAATGCGCGGATGCAACAACGCCTGTTCCTACTGCGTCGTCCCCTATACCAGAGGGGCGGAGCGCAGCCGCGACCCGCACACCATAGTAAGGGAGGCCTGCGAATGTTTCCGCTCCGGATATAGGGAAATCACCCTGCTCGGGCAGAATGTGGACTCATACCGCTTCGACGATATGGACTTCGCGGCCCTGCTCACCGCCGTCGCCCAGGCCGTGCCGGAGATGAGAATCCGCTTTTCTACCTCCAATCCGCAGGACATCTCAGACAAGGTGCTGCTCGCGATGGCCTCGCATCCGGGCATCTGCCACCATATCCATCTCCCGGTGCAGTCCGGATCGGACAGGATATTGGAGAAGATGCGCCGCCGCTACAGCCGGGAGTGGTATCTCTCCCGCGTGGAGCGGATCAGGGAGCTGATTCCGGACTGCGCCATCTCGACGGACGTGATCGCGGGCTTCTGCTCAGAGACCGAGGAAGACCACAGGGACACGCTCAGCCTCTTCGAGAAAGTGGGCTTCGACGCCGCATATATGTTCTATTATTCCGAGCGTCCGGGGACCCTGGCCGCGAAGAAATATCCCGACGACGTGGACATCGCGACCAAGACGCGACGCCTGGAGGAGATCATCGCGCTGCAGAACCGTCTCTCGCTCGAGAGCAACCGGCGCGACATAGGCAGGAAGTTCCGCGTGCTGGTGGAAGGCCCATCGAAGAAGAATCCGGACGAACTCTGCGGGCGCAACTCCCAGAACAAGATGTGCGTCTGGCCGGACAGCCTCCACAAGGCCGGGGATTTCGTGGAAGTGGAAGTGACGGACTGCACCCAGGCCACGCTGCTCTGCCGGGAAGCGTAGAGCGCCCCACTGCCATACGACAAAGGAGCGGATGTCCTTTCGGGCGTCCGCTCCTTCGCATTATGTCGACAGTGCCGTTAGCTATGATGAAAAAACAAGGTCGTCAGTGCCGTTAGCTAAAGTCAGGCTGAGGGCCTTCCTCGCCGCCCTGAGGCCCCTGCGGGCCCTGAGGATTCTGCGGATTCTGCGGGCCTTCCGGTCCCTGGGCACCGCCCTGGGCAGCCTTGGCCATATCCTCCGAAGCGGCGTGCCAAGCGGCTTCAAGTTCGGAATTGTACCTGTCGATGTCCGCGACGTTCTTCTCGTCCACGGCCTTCTTCAGGCCCTCGCAGGCGGACTCGATGGCGGAACGCTTCTCGGCAGGGATCTTGTCGCCGTACTCCTTGAGATTCTTCTGGGTCTGGAACACCATCGCATCGGCGTTGTTGATCTTGTCGGCCTTCTCCCTCTCGGCCTTGTCGGCGGCCTCGTTGGCCTTGGCCTCGTCACGCATCCTCCGGATTTCGTCGTCGCTCAGACCGCTGGAAGCCTCGATGCGGATGTGCTGCTCCTTACCGGTGGACTTGTCCTTGGCGGATACGCTCAGGATGCCGTTGGTGTCGATGTCGAATGACACCTCGATCTGAGGCACTCCACGCGGCGCCGGGGCTATGCCGTCGAGATGGAACACGCCTATCTGCTTGTTGTCCTTGGCCATAGGACGCTCGCCCTGAAGCACGCGGACCTCAACTGAAGGCTGGTTGTCCGCAGCGGTGGAGAACACCTGGTCCTTGTGGACAGGGATGGTGGTGTTGGACTCGATGAGCTTGGTCATCACGCCTCCCAGGGTCTCGATACCGAGAGAAAGCGGAGTGACGTCGAGCAGAAGGACATCCTTCACGTCACCTGCAAGCACGCCGCCCTGGATGGCCGCTCCGATGGCGACGACCTCGTCCGGATTGACGCTCTTGTTAGGCTCCTTGCCGAAGAAGTTCTTCACGAGTTCCTGCACCTTAGGGATACGGGTCGAACCGCCCACGAGCAGAACCTCATCGATGTCAGAAGCGCTCAGATGCGCGTCCGCAAGGGCCTTGCGGCAAGGCTCGATGGACCTCTGGAAGAGGTCGTCGCAGAGAGCCTCGAACTTGGCGCGGGTGAGGGTCTTGACAAGGTGCTTAGGCATACCGTCCACGGCCGTGATGTATGGCAGGTTGATTTCTGCGCTGGCGGCGTTGGAGAGTTCGATCTTCGCCTTCTCGGCCGCTTCCTTGAGCCTCTGGAGGGCCATAGGGTCCTTCTTGAGGTCGATGCCGCCGTTGTCTGTGGCGAACTCGCGGGCGAGCCACTCGATGATGGCCTGGTCGAAATCGTCGCCTCCGAGGTGGGTGTCGCCGTTGGTGGACTTCACTTCGAAGACTCCGTCGCCGAGTTCGAGGATGGAGATATCGAAGGTACCGCCGCCGAGGTCATAGACCGCGACTTTCATATTCTTGTTCTTCTTGTCCAGACCGTAGGCGAGGGCGGCTGCCGTAGGCTCGTTGATGATTCGCTTCACCTCAAGTCCGGCTATCTTGCCGGCCTCCTTGGTGGCCTGACGCTGCGAGTCGGAGAAATACGCCGGGACGGTGATGACGGCCTCGGTGACTTCCTGGCGGAGATAGTCTTCCGCCGTCTTCTTCATCTTCTGGAGGATGATGGCCGAAATCTCCTGCGGAGAATACATACGGCCGTTGATGTCCACACGCGGGGTGTTGTTGTCGCCGCGGACCACGGCATAAGGCACGCGGGCGATTTCCTTGTCCACCTGTTCGTATGTCTCGCCCATAAATCTCTTGATGGAGAATATGGTGTTCTTCGGGTTGGTGATAGCCTGACGCTTGGCAGGGTTGCCCACCTTGCGCTCGCCGTTATCCGTAAACGCCACCACTGAAGGAGTGGTGCGCGCGCCTTCATCGTTGATGATTACGGTCGGCTGGTTGCCTTCCATAACGGCCACGCAGGAGTTCGTGGTACCGAGGTCAATTCCAATAATCTTTCCCATAATTATATTTTCTTTTAAATTTCACTTCATCCCGTCCCGCCCGACTCCGGGCAGGACGACAGTATCGTAATCAAAAGGTCTGCCATCCGGGATTCTGTGACAAATTGTCACAAAAGCAGGTCGCGGGGATTGACAAAGCAGGCAGGGAGTCGCGGGACTCCCTGCCTTTTCCGTCAATACTGCCTTCAAGCGGCTGCGGCTTAACGGGATGTTCGTGAAAACTATTCGACGAAGGCAACTATCTCCCCCTTGACGACGTCCTTGCCCTGAGGGGCGGTGACAGCCACGATGCGGCCGTCAAGCGCAGGGATGATCTTCTCCATACCGTAATAGGTCTGGACATAGCCGCAGGCCTCGCCGGCCTTGACGGCCGTCCCCGCCGCCGGAGCGCAGGAGACGTCCTCAACATCTATCTGCCAGAGCATCTTGCCCTTGACAGGAGACTGCAGAGGGGTGGCCTTCGGGTACTTCTCCACATATTTGTCCACGTCGAACTCGGGCATCTCCACCACCGGACGCCTGACCACAATCGGGGCGCCGGCCTTGGCCTTGAGTTCGGAAAGTTCCTTGTTGAAACGCTCTTTCGCCACTCCGCTGCGGTAGTCGCGGTACTGGCGCTCGTGCATCGCGAGCTCGAAGAGTTCCTCGTCATCCTCTCCGCAGTCCCAGCCTTCGTCCTTCATCATCTGACGGAACTTCGGGAGTTCGTCAGGATATTCGTCCTGCGGGTTGCCGGTGTAGAATTCCATGCCCTTCTCCTTCGCGAGAGCCACGATTTCCGGAGCGAGCTTGCCGGGAAGAGTACCCATCCTTCCGAGAATCATCCCCCAGGTGTCCTTGTCTATCGTGCTGAAACGCGGTTTGTTCTGGCTCTGGGCGAGCAGATTCATCAGGGCCGTATTCTTGACATATTGGCTGAACGGGGTCACGAGAGGAGGGTATCCCAGCTTCGGCCACACGTATTCCACTTCGTTGAAGAGCCTGACCATCAGGGTGTCGAGACTGCTCTCCGGCTTGCCGTTCGCGCGCTCGGAAGCGTTGATGGCAGCCTTGAAGCCCTTGAGGTCGGCCATCATCGAACCCATCATACCTCCCGGCAGACCGCAGCCCACAAGGAGCGAAGTCATCAGGGAGTTGCTCGGGTTGATCCAGTATCCGAGGAAATCGTCGATGAACTCCTGCGTGAGGCGGCGCACCTCCATATAGGCGTCCATATTCAAATCCTTGACAAGGAAACCGTCGGCGCGCAGCATCTCCCGGATGGTGATCACGTCCGGATGAATCTTTCCCCACGAGAGCGGCTCCACCGCCACGTCGATATAGTCGGCGCCGGCACGGGCGACCTCCAGCATGGATGCCGGAGCGAATCCCGGTCCGCTGTGTCCGTGGTACTGTATGAGGATATGAGGGTATTTCTTCTTGATGTCGGCGGTGAGTTCCGCGAGGAAGGTCGGGCGGCCAACTCCCGCCATATCCTTGAGACAGATCTCATCAGCCCCGTATTCCACGAGACGGTCCACCACTCCGAGATAATACTCCACCGTATGCACCGGGGAGCAGGTGATGGAGAGCGCAGCCTGCGAGATCATTCCGGCCTTCTTGGCATACTCGATGGAGAGCTTGAGGTTGCGGTGGTCGTTGAGTCCGCAGAACGAGCGGGCGATGTCCGTCCCCTGGGCCTTCTTGACCTTGAACATGAGTTCGCGCACGTCCGCAGGTACCGGATTCATACGCAGCGCGTTGAGTCCGCGCTCCAGCATATGGGTCTGAATGCCGGCCTTATGGAAAGGAGCGGTCCACTTGCGCACGGCCACGTTGGGGTTCTCCCCGTAGAGGAGGTTCACCTGCTCGAAAGCGCCGCCGTTGGTCTCCACGCGGTCGAAACAACCCATGTCGATGATGGCCGGAGCCACCCTCACAAGCTGGTCAACCCTCGGCTGATACTTGCCGGAGGACTGCCACATATCCCTGTAGACGAGGGAAAACTTTATCTCTTTCGCCATATTCGCTGTTTTAGAAGCTGTTTATCCTGCAAAGATAATCGTTTTTCGCGATTCCTCATTTTGCATCTGCGGCTCTTGCACAGACAAAAATTCTTCGTATCTTTGCAATCCGATTGACACGGTGCGATTAGTTCAGTTGGTAGAGCACCAGATTGTGGTTCTGGTTGTCGTGGGTTCGAGCCCCACATCGCACCCCAGACACAAAGAGGGCGACCGCAAAAAATGCAGTCGCCCTCTTTGGTAATTCCCCTTCCCGGCCTACTTCTCCGGGGTTTCAGGAGCTGCGGCCACCTTGCCGACCTTGTGGAGTTCGACGTCGAACACCAGGGTGGAATATGGTGGGATGACACCGCTGCCCTGCTCGCCGTAACCTATGGCTGACGGAACGTAGAGCTTGATCTTGCCGCCCTCGCCTATGAGCTGAAGGCCCTCACGCCAGCCGGCGACCACCTTGTCGAGAGTGAAGCTGATAGGCTCCGCATCGGCGGCAACCTCGTCGAACACTTCCCCGTCGGTCAGAGCGCCCTTGTAGTGCACCCATACGGTATCGGCCTCAGACGGCTTCACATCGCTGCCCGCCTCGATTATCTCGTACTGCAGGCCTGAAGCCGTAGTGGTGATGCCTGCCTTCTTGGCATTGGAAGCGAGGAACTTCTCCTCCTTCTCCTTGTTGGAGAGAGAGGTGTAATTGTGCCTCTTCTCGAGATATCCGTTGAAGGTGGCGTTCATCGTGTTCGGATCGACCTTGAACTGCTTCACGAAATCCGCGCTGCGGTAGTCTCCCTTAGCCGCCATAAAGTCCTTGATGCCCTTGACGATGGTGTTATAGTTGAGATCATCGCCGAAATCATAGGACTTCATAAAGCTGCCGAACTGGATACCGAGCAGATAGGCCACGGAATCCTTCTGTGACTTGGTCGGCTTGTAGTCTGAAGCCTTCCTGACAGCAGGAACGGCCTCCCCTCCTTCCGCCTCCGCTACCGGAGCCGCACTGTTGTTGCAGGCCATTGCCGCAACGCCCATCATGAGGGCTGCAAAAAAATTGTAGATTTTCATCTTTTATATAAAAATTAGTTCAGTTACTATCTATAGCTCCCAGGCCAGGGCGGAAGCGCCGAGTATGGCCGCGTCCGACTCCTTGAGACTGGAAAACATTATCTTGACCCGGCCCCTCCACTGAGGCATCAGATTGTCGTTCATCGCCGACATCATACTCTCGTAGAGGAATTCCTTCGCCCTTGCCAGACCGCCGAAAAGCACTATCGCCTCCGGAGAGCTGAACGCCACGAAGTCGGCGAAGCTGTGTCCGAGCAGGCGGGCCGTGTAGTCAAACACCCTGATGGCGAGGGCGTCCCCTTCCCTGGCCGCATCATAGATGCTCTTGGAAGTGATATTGTCCACCTCCCGGAGCAGGGACGGCTCGTCGCCCGCGTCCAGCCACTCCCGCGCCGTGCGGGCCACTCCAATCGCCGAGCAGTATGTCTCCAGACAACCGGTCTTGCCGCAGCCGCAGGGACGGCCGTTGTGACGGACGACGTTGACGTGTCCGAGTTCTCCGGCATTGCCGTCGTGTCCGTACACCACCTTGCCGTTGATGACTATGCCGCTTCCCACTCCCGTGCCGAGGGTGATCATTATGAAATCCTTCATCCCCTTGGCGACACCGTAGGTCATCTCGCCCACCGCGGCGGCGTTGGCGTCATTGGTAAGCGACACCGGAATCCCGCCCAGATAGCCGGAGAGGCCCTTGGCGAACTCCACGATGCGGCCTGACGCCCACTCGATATTGGCGGCGTACTCTATCTGTCCGGTGTAGTAGTTGGCGTTGGGCGCGCCGACTCCGATGCCGCGGATGTCGTCAGCGGTCTTGCCCGCATCAGCCACGCAGGCCCTGACGGCCTCCGCGAGGGCCTTGAGATATGCGTCGGCATCATCCGCGAAAGTGTCCGTGCGCATGACCGACTGCGCGAGGATCTCGCCTCGGGCATTGACGACGCCTATCTTGGAGGTCTGACCCCCGACATCCACTCCGACTACGTATCGACTGCTGTCCATAATCAATCTACAGGTATGTCCTTATTTACGTTCCTGCACCCCAGGAGGGCATAGTAGAGTATATAGAGGAGCATCGCAATCACGAGCCAGTAGCTGGCCATATAACCGAGATTCTTCGCGAGAACATCCTGAATCAGAGGCATTATGCCGCCGCCGACCACCATCATCATAAAGATGCCGGAAGCCTGCTCGGTATATTTGCCGAGTCCCTCGGTGGAGAGATTGAAGATGCCGCCCCACATCACGGAAGTGCAAAGACCGCAGAGTACCAGGAACAGGGCGCTGGCCGGCACACGGAACATCTCGAATCCGCCCGCTGCGCTGTAGCCCGGCATAGAGACGGTGACAGTCTTAGGGATGAAGATGGCCACGAGTATCAGTACAATGGCCACCGAGCTGACGGCGATAATCTGGGTACGGGTGCTTATCTTGCCGGAAATGGCGGAACTGCACGCGCGGCCCACCATCATCAGCAGCCAATATACCGCCGCAATCGCCCCTCCTATCGCGGCACCGTTGAGGAGGATGCCCGCTCCCTTGGACGAAGCGTCGGAGAGGTAGAAATTGAGCTGTGCAGGGATGCCTATCTCGATGCCCACATAGAAGAATATGGCCACGATGCCAAGCACGCAGTGACGGAAATTCCAGGCGCTGTGTTCGAACTTGACGCTCTTCCTTCCGGCCGCAGGCTCGGGAATATTGACAAAGGATATGATGACGAACGCTACTGCGAACACCGCCATCGCGATGAAGAGCAGCGGAGTCACGTCGCTCATCCTGGTCTCGCTTGTCACAGTCCCGATCAGCACGCCCACAAGCAGCGGGGTGAGGGTGCCGGTGAGGGAGTTGAGGGTGCCGCCTATCTGGATATACTGGTTGCCCTTGTTGCCGCCGCCGCCGAGGATGTTGAGCATCGGATTGACGACGGTATTGAGCATACACACGCAGAATCCGCATACGAATGCACCGAGGAGATAGATGTATATGGCCGCTCCGCCGTTGAAGGAAAGGCTGGAGAACCACTGGATGACGATTCCGATGAAACCGACGGCAAGCGCGGCGAGAGTGGTCTTCTTATAGCCGACCTTCACGAGCATCCTGCCCGCCGGAATCCCCATAAAGAGATATGCGGCGAAATTCATCATATTGCCCATCATCCCGGCCCAGGAATAGTCGTGCTTCCAGATGTTGCCGAAAGGCGCCGCCATGTTCGTGACGAAGGATATCATCGCGAAGATGAAGCACATCGTCACTATGGCCACCATATTCTTCTTCTTTTCCATACAGTGCGTTTTGGTTATGCTTAGTGTTATTCTAGTGATTTGAGGTTCTTGTCGTTAGTCAGCTTCTTGCCCTCCGGGGTCATCGCATATTCGATGCGGTCGGCGTAGAACTTCTCCACCTTGCCGCGCACCATCTTGGCAGTGGTGTTGAGCATTCCGTTCTGCTCCGTGAAAGGCGTGTCCGCCACGATGATGGCGGCAGGGAGCCACTTCTCCGGGAAGAGTCCCGCGTGGCGTCCTCCGGCACGGTAAGAATCCACCTCCGCCTGGAGAATCTCCAGCTGGGCCGTCCTGCCCTCCACGCTTGCGGGATCCTTGCCCTGCTTCTGCACCGCGTCGGCAAGGGCCGGCTTGTTAGGCACGACTATCACGACGGTGTATGGGCTCTGGTTGTTGTACAGCACGGAAGCCTCGATATATTTCGAGCCGTCGGCGAGGCTGTCCTCGAAGCCCTCCGGAGAATATTTCTCCCCGTCGGAGGAAATCAGCAGGCTCTTGAAGCGGCCCGTCACATAGAGGTAGCGCGTGTCCTCCTTGCAGAGGTAGCCTCGGTCGCCGGTATGGAGCCAGCCGTCGATTATGGTGTTGGCGGTGGCCTCCGGATTCTTCCAGTAGCCGGCCATCACGTTCTCGCCCCTGATGACTATCTCGCCGGTCTCGCCCGCAGGCAGCGAGCGGCCTTCCTCGTCGCAGATCTTTATCTCCATAGGCTCCACGGTGCGTCCGGACGAGCCGAAGCGGGCGTGGCCCTTGGAATTGGCGCAAATCACCGGAGTGGCCTCGGAGAGGCCGTAGCCCTGGAATATAGGCATCCCGATGGCGCAGAAATATCTCTGGAGCTCGATGTCGAGCAGAGCGCCGCCGCCCACGAAGAATTCGAGCCTTCCGCCGAAGCCTTCGCGTATCTTGGAGAACACGACCTTGTCGAGAATGCTCTTCAGAGGCTTGCGCCACCAGAGCTTCCAGCAAGGTTTGCCGGCATTGTAGTATTCGCGGTTGTAGGCTATCGCGTTCTTGAGGCCGAATTCGTAGAGCTTCTCCACGACTGGGCCCTTCTTCGCTATGGCGCCCTCGAAGCTCTTGCGGAAACTCCTCGACAGAGCCGGGACTGAAAGCATCACCTGCGGACGCACCTCGCGTATGGCAATAGGGATGTTCTTCAGCATCGTGACGGCGCTCTTGCCGCCCGGAACGGTGGCTATGCTTCCGCCGTAGCTCATCATCACGTAGAATCCGGCCACGTGAGCGAAGCAGTGGTCGAGCGGAAGTATGATGAGCATCACCCAGCCCTCCTCTATCTTGACGACGGAGCGGCACTGGTCCACGTTGGCGGTATAGTTGCGGTGGGTGAGAAGGATTCCCTTAGGGTCGGCGGTGGTGCCGGAAGTGTAGCTGATGTTGGCATAGTCGTCAGGACCGATCCCGGCGATGCGCTCCTCCAGCTCCTCCACACGGGAGGAGAGGAAGCCGTCCCCGGCCTCATAGATGTCCTTGAGATGTATCTCCCTGTCTTTCAACTCTATGTCGTCTATCACTATAACCTTCTCCACTGCCGGGCATCTGTCGATGACCCTGCGCACCTTCTCTATCTGGCTCTCGGAGGCGATCACGAAGCGCGAATCCGAATGGTTGATGCGGAAGAGCAGATCCTGGTCGGACTCCAGCTTGAAGGAGAGAGGCACGTTCACCGCGCCGGCGTAGAGTATGCCGAGTTCGCAGAAAATCCACTCATTGCGTCCCTCCGAGATGAGGGCCACCTTCTCGCCCTTCTTAAGGCCGAGCGCCATCAGGCCGGCGGCAAGTCTCCTGCCCCGTATGCGGGTCTGCTCGAAAGTGGTCTCCTTCCACTCTCCGTCCACCTTTTCGCGGAGGAAAGTCGAAGATGAATATATCCGGGTGTACTTCTCTACGAAGTCGATGATTGTAGGTCTGTTGTTGTCTGGCATAATTTTAAGGGAAGTTGTTTTGAAATTATTCTGCGGATGGGGAGAAAAGGCCGTAGAGGCGGGCGTCAATCATATCTGTCACCTTCTCGAAGTCCGCCGGCTCGTTGCCGAAATCGATGCTGTCCGCATCTATGACCAGAAGGTTGCCCTTGTAGTCCCCTATCCATTTCTCGTACTTGTCGTTAAGGCCGGTGAGATAGTCGATGCGTATGCTCTTCTCGTAGTCGCGTCCGCGCTTCTGTATCTTGGAAATCAGCGCCGGCACGGACGAGCGCAGGTAGATCAGCAGGTCCGGAACCCCCACGAGCGACATCATAAGGTCGAACAGATCGGAGTAATTCTCGAAATCACGGGTGCTCATCAGCCCCATATCGTGGAGATTGGGGGCGAAGATGCGCGCGTCCTCGTAGATGGTGCGGTCCTGGACGATCACCTCATCGGCCTTCGCGATGTCCACCACGTCCTTGAAACGCCTGTTGAGAAAATATATCTGAAGATTGAACGACCAGCGTTCCATATCGTTATAGAAATCGGCAAGATATGGATTGAAATCCACGGACTCGAACTTCGGAGTCCAGCCGTAATGCGCAGCGAGCATCTTGGTGAGAGTCGTCTTGCCGCTGCCTATGTTTCCTGCTATCGCGACGTGCATATCCTAGGTAATCGTTTAACAATCCGCAAAGTTAGCAATTATTTGAACAGTCCATAGAGTCTGGAGTCTATCTTGTCCGTCACCGCCTCGAAATCCTCCGGCCTGTTCTCGAAATCCAGGCTGTCCGCGTCTATGACCAGAAGGTTGCCCTTGTAGTCCCCTATCCACTTCTCGTACTTGTCGTTGAGGCCGCTGAGATATTCCAGGCTCATACTCTGCTCGTAGTCCCTGCCGCGCTTCTGAATCCGCGAGACAAGGTGCGGGACGGAACATCTGAGATATATCAGAAGGTCCGGAGGGCTGACCATGGACATCATCAGCTTGAAAATCTGCATATAGGTGTCGTAGTCCCGCTCGGAGAGATTGCCCATCTCCAGATTGTTGGCCACGAAGATGTAGACTCCCTCGAGTATGGTCCTGTCCTGGATGACCACCTCGTCGGACTTGGATATCTCCAGCAGGTCCTTGAATCTCTGGGCGAGGAAATACGTCTCGAGATTATACGACCAGCGCGGAATATCCCTGTAATAGTCTTCAAGATAAGGATTATATGTGACGGACTCGTATTTGGGAGTCCAGCCGTAATGTCCGGCGAGCATCCTCGTGAGGGTGGTCTTGCCGCTGCCTATGTTTCCCGCTATTCCGATGTGCATTTTACAAAATTGACAGACAAATTTCGTATTTTTGGCCGATAATCCCAAAAAGAAATGCCGGACATAGTTCAATTCTCATTCAATCTCTTCCAGGAAAGGGCCGCCATCGTCTGCGGGAAGGAGGGAAGATGCGTCGTGGTGGATCCCGGATTCTGCCGGGCGGAAGAGCAGGAGGAGTTCCTCTCCGCGCTGCGCTCACGCTCCCTCACCCCTGAGGCCATATTGCTCACGCACGCGCACTTCGACCATATCTACGGCGTGAAGACCCTGCAGGACCTCTACGGGATTCCGACATATATGCACCCTGCGGAGAAACCCATACTGGAATATGACCGGGAGATGGCGTCGAAGTTCAGGCTCAGGGAGCCGGACTGCAACTTCAGCACTACTGACGTCGCCGACGGGGACACAGTGGAGGCGGCGGGCATACGCTTCGAGGTGATAGTCACTCCGGGACACACTCCGGGAGGCGTGTGCTGGTTCGACCGCGAGGACAAGCTGCTGTTCAGCGGCGACACCCTCTTCGCCGGGGCCATAGGACGCACCGACTTCAAGTACGGAGAATACGACGACGAAATCCGCTCGATAATGGAGAAACTCATAATCCTCGACCCGGATGTCAGAATCTGTCCGGGTCACGGGCCGGATTCCACCATAGGCCACGAGAGGACGCACAACCCCTTCCTGGAGCCGTTCAACGAGCCGGAGGAGGAGACGGACTCCGAAGCGGAGCCGGTGATCATCAGCGGGCGCTGAAGCTCACGCTGCGTCTCGCTCCGTCCGAATCGACCAGGGTGAGGACGTGCCTGCCCGGCTCCGGAGCTATCAGCATCTCGTGCGTGCCGACGGTCCTGCCTATATAGTCATCGTCCAGATGCCACCATATCACCGCCGACGGGGAGGAATGTGCCGCACGGAACACCGCTCCCTTCCGACTGCCGTCCAGTCCCCTGGTGGAGACGATGGTGATGCCGTCCTGCGGGTAGATGATCTCCATCGGGGAGCGTTCGGGTGCGGAGCCGTCATAATCCGGATGTTTGGGCGGCAGCCGGAGATAGTCCAGATGGTTCTTCATATAATACCACTCCTGCGACGGGGGCAGCACGAAGCGAACCTCGCTGCGTATCTTCTCCGGAGGGCAGCAGTTGCTGTTGACCTGCCAGAGGCCGTCGGGGTCGAGATGCACCATAATATGATAGCGGCAGGTTTCAGGCCTGTCCGGGATGTCCGGAGCCCATATCGTATCGCGCTGAGGACAGAGTTCCCCGGCAGGATTGCCGCTAATGGAGCACACCTCCACCCTTGTCATATCCTCCAGCGGCAGGGCGAACCACTCCGACTGCGGCAGGGCGGCGAACACGTCGAACATCACCGGCGCGGCATACGAGACTCCCGTCATCTGCGCGCGGCCCTCCCCGTCGCTGTTGCCCACCCAGACGGCCACCACGTAGTCCGCGGTCACGCCCACACTCCACGCGTCGCGGTTGCCCCAGCTCGTGCCGGTCTTCCACGCGATTTTCCGCCCGGAGCCGAACTCCATCCACGAGGACTCCTCTTCGGGGCGGTCGGACTTTGAGAGCGCATCAAAGGTGAGCCAGCACGCGGCTCTCCCGAGCGGGACGGCCTCCGGACGCAGCCTCTCCCGGGGCGCATCCTCAAGAAAGGTCAGCTCCGAGAACGGAGCCTCGCCGCGAAGCTTCGAAGCCATACGGTAATACGCCCCGCAGAGGTCTCCGAGCGTAATCTCCGCGCCTCCCAGCACAAGGGAGAGTCCGTAATGGCCGGCGTCGCGGTCGATGCTGCCGAAGCCCATACCCGCGAGCAGCTTCAGGAAACGCTCCACCCCGTAGCTCTCCAACATCCTGACGGAAGGCACGTTGAGCGAGCGCTCTATCACCTCGTGCGCGGGGACGGCCCCCTCGAAGCGGCGGCTGAAGTTGTGCGGGGAGAAGTTGTTGCGGTTGTAGGGCGTGTCCCGGATCAGAGTCCCCGGCAGAATCTCCCCGTCCTGCAGCATCGCAGCATAGAGCAGCGGCTTGAGCGTGCTTCCGCTGGAACGGCGCGCCGGGACCATATCCACCTCCCCGCCCCGGATCAGCGGAGCGCAGCCGAGGGTGTTGCCGTAGTATCCGATTATCTCCCCGCTGCGCACGGACGCGACCAGGATTCCCATATTGTCCACGAGATTGGTGTGGAAGCTGTCGAAATGCCGCTGCGCTATCCGGGAGAGGCGCAGCTGGAGATTGTAGTCTATCGTGCTTCTCCAGGCTCTGTCCCCGCCTTCGAGACGGCAGCGCTCAAGCAGATGGTGAGCGTGGTCAGGCATCTTCAGAGGGCGTTCCGGCAGGGGTTCGTCCTTGGCCAGCAGACACTCGGTCGCATCTATCACCCCCTTCTTCTCCAGTCTGTCCAGCAGGGCGTTACGCTTGCGCAGAAGGGCCTCGCGATTGCGTCCCGGGTGTATCAGGCCCGGAGAATTGGGCAGCACGGCCAGCATCGCGCTCTCCGCCCACGAAAGATAGGCCGCCCCGCGTCCGAAATACCTCCACGCCGCGGCCTCGATGCCTATCACATTGCCCCCGAAAGGGGCGTTGGACGCATAGAGGAGCAGTATCTCCTCCTTGGAGCAGCGGATTTCGAGCCGGGTCGCGAGTATCATCTCCCAGACCTTCTCCGCCATCGTGCGCGGAGCGTCGGGACGGCTCAGGCGTATCACCTGCATCGTGATGGTGCTGGCCCCGCTGACCACCTCGCCCCGGCGTAGATTCTGCCTCAGAGCCCTTCCTGCGGAGAGGAAGTCCACCCCCGGATGATAGCGGAAACGCTTGTCCTCGTAGCAGACGATGCACTCGGCAAACTTCTCCGGCACGCTCCCTGCGGGCTGGAAGTGCCACTGCCCCGCAGCCGAGATGCGCGCCCCGAGCAGACTCCCGTCGGAGGAGACGAGTGTGGCGGAGAGCGGCTCGTCGAAAAGCCTCCGCGGCAGGCAGAGAGCGTAGCATATCAGGAGAAGAGCGGCGAGTATCAGAAGTATTTTCCTATCTTTGCGCATCTTGACAAAAATACGAATAATTATGAAAATCCGTCACTCACTCATCCTCACGGCCATCCTTGCAGGCCTCTGCTCCTGCGGCAACGGAAACGGCAGCTCCCCGGACGGCGGCACTCCCGCAGGCGCAGGCCCGGCGCAGCAGTCGCAGACGGAAGGAGAGGACAGCCTCAGCATCACGCCGGAAATCAAATTCGTCAGCAAGGGCTCGATTCTGCCTTCGAGCGGAGAGATGAACCTGCTCTTCAGCTCGACCGCATACGCCAAGGCGCAGGTGAGAGTGAAGAAGGTCTACAGCGACAACGTCCTGCAGTTCCTCCAGTTCGACAGCTACGAATCAAAATACAATCTCTACAGGGTGGCGGACACCGTGGCGGACACGACCATAGTGCTGGGAGCGCCGGATTCGGAGACGATACGCGAATCTCGCACCTACGCCCTGAGCCTCGACGAGCTGATAAGGCCGGAGAGGGGCGCCATCTACCACATCGAGATACGCGGGCGCGAGCCTCTCGAGGAGGAGGAGAGTTTCTATGACAGCGATCTCTATTTCGGGAACGTCGACACATATCAGGAGAGGAGCGTGGACCTTCTCGCCAGCGACCTCGCGATGGTGGCCCGGCACGGTGACCGCGGATACGAGGTCACGGTGCTGGACATCCTCAGCGCCAAGCCGGTCAGCGGGGCCTCGGTCAGGCTCTTCAGCTTCGCGCAGCAGGAACTCGCCAAGGGACGGACGGACGGGGAAGGCAGAGTGTCCTTCCCCGCCGTGGAGGAGGCCGCCTTCGCCGTGGCCACAGCGGGCCGGAACTGCGCCTACCTCCATCTGCGCAACGAGAACTCCCTCTCCACCAGCAGCTTCGACGTCAGCGGCGAGGACGACGGACGCGGAGTCAAGGCCTACATATTCGGGGAGAGGGGCGTGTGGAGACCGGGTGACACCCTGCACGTCAGCGCCGTAATAATGAGCGACGGAGTGGAGCTTCCGGAAGGGCATCCCGTGACGGCGGAACTCCGCGACCCCGACGGGCAGCTCACGCAGAGCCGGAGCGCAAGGCTGGACCGGACGCACATCTGCCACTTCCCGTTCACGACAGCCTCCGACGCCCCTACAGGACGCTGGAGCGTCAAGCTGGACATCGGCTCGCACAGCTTCAGCAAAATCCTCCGCATAGAGACGGTGAAACCCAACAATCTCGAAATCAGCCTCAAGTTCAAGGACAGCTACATCGTACCGAGAAAGGACTGCACGGGAGAAATCGGAGTCGAATGGCTCTACGGGGCAGCCGGCAGCAAGCTCAAGGTCAACGGCTCTATGGAGCTCAGCGCCATGGGGACACCGTTCAAGGAATACGCGGGCTACAGCTTCAAGGATGCCGAGCGCAGTTTCAGCAGCCAGACGCTCAACTACGCCGATATGACCACCGACTCCGAGGGACATTGCAGCATCGACACGGGAGTCGAACTCAACAGGGCCGCGACCCCGGGAATGCTCAACGCCGAGTTCATCCTCAGGGCCTTCGAACCGTCAGGCGACTTCAGCACGAGCTACAGCAGCGTCAGGATGTCGCCTTTCGACAGATATGTCGGCATCCGCACATCTATGGACAAGGACGGATGGGGCAACGAATATCTCCGCTCCGGAAAGGCGCACGAAATCGAAGTGGTCACCCTCGACCCGGAGGGCAGGGGCGTGAGCGCACAGTCGCTCAAGGCGGAAGTGTGGCACGTGGACTGGAGCTGGTGGTGGCACGCGAGCCATCACACGGCCAACTACAACTCCGGGAAGATAGGGGAGAAAATCTACAGCACCACCCTCTCCACTTCCTCGGAAGGCAGGGGCTGCTTCAGCTACGACTGGCCTGAGGAAACGCCTTCAGGACCTTATATGATACGGGTCAGCGACCCTAAGGGAGGTCACTCCGCCACCCTGCTCTGCGAGGTGTACAGAGAGCGCTCCGCGAGCGACGCCTCGGAAGGCTCCACCAAGCTCAACCTGCTCCTGGACAAGAGCAGCTACAAGGTCGGCGAGACGGCCCGCATCACCATCCCTTCTTCGGAGGGCTCGATCGCTCTCGTATCGATAGAGAAGGGCGGCAGAATCCTGAGCGGGAGGAGGGTGGACTGCCGGCAGGGCAGCACGCAGATAAGCATCCCCGTCACAGCCGATATGACCCCCAACGTCTATGCCGACATCTCCCTCATCCAGCCGCACGGCAACAGCACCAACGACGCACCCATACGGCTCTACGGCATAGCCAACATCAACGTGGAGGACGCCGCCTCGCATCTGCATCCGCAGATCGACATAGCCGGCGAGATACGCCCGGAGTCCGAAGTCGGATTCTCCGTCAGGGAGCGGGACGGCAGGGCGATGAGCTACGTGGTCGCCATCGTGGACGAGGGGCTGCTGTCCCTCACCGGATTCAAGACCCCGGATGCGTGGAGTTCCTTCTACGCCAAGCAGTCCCTGCGTGTCCGCAGCTGGGATATGTATGACAAGGTCATCGGGGCCTACGGCGGGCAGATAGAGAAGCTCTTCGCAATCGGAGGCTCGGACGAGGCCTCACGGCGCATCAACCCGCAGGGGGCGAGCCGCTTCACCCCGGTGGTCTCCTATCTCGGCCCGTTCGAACTCAAGGCGGGCAGGACCGGACGGCATAAAATCCACGTGCCGCAGTATATGGGCCGGCTCCGGGCTATGGTCGTCGCCACCGACGGGAAGGCCCAGGGCAGCACGGAGAAGGAAGTCAACGTCACCAAGCCGCTTATGGTGCAGGCCACCCTGCCGCGCACGCTCAGCGTGGGCGAAAGCCTCAGCGTCCCTGTCAGCGTCATCGCCGTCGAGGACGGCATAGGCAAGGTGCAGGTCAGCGCCGAAAGCTCCGGACAGCTCTCCCCGGACGGCCCGGCCAGGACGGAAGTCCAGTCCCTGAAGGCAGGAGTGCAGACCGTCCGCTTCGAGGTGAAAGTCGGAGACAGGACGGGCAAGGCGAAATTCGCGGCAACGGCGCAATCCTCCTCGGAAAAGTCCCGCAGCGAGATAGAAATCGACGTCCTCAACCCCAACCCGGCGGACACCAGGGTCAGCAGCTTCACCCTCGCTCCGGGCGAAAGGAAGGAAGTGGAAGCGGAACTCTTCGGAATCGACGGCAGCAACTCCCTCGAAGTGGAGCTGTCGTCCATCCCTCCCATAAACCTCGGCAAGAGACTGGAATATCTGATGGACTACCCTTACGGCTGCGTGGAACAGACCGTCTCAGCGGCATTCCCGCAGCTCTATCTGGACCTGCTTCAGGAGTGCGACGAGACTATCCTGAAGCGCAGCGCCTTCAACGTCGGAGCCGCCATCTCCAGACTCTCCCTCTTCCGCAGGATGGACGGCTCGCTCTCCTACTGGCCGGGAGCGGAGAAGAGTTCCGCCTTCGGCACCGTCTATGCGCTTCACTTCCTCCTGGAAGCGTCCGCAAGGGGCTATGCCGTACCGTCCGAGCTGAAGAGCTCCCTCGTGAAGTACATCTCCTCCTCCGTCGTCGGCGACAAGGATGAGAACGCCTTCACCAGAGCCTACGGACTCTATGTCCTCGCCTCCGCCGGGAAACCTCAGCGCGGCGCGATGAACCTGCTCCGCGAGAACGTGGGGAAACTGCAGAACAGCGCGGTATGGATGCTGGCCGCAGCCTACGCGACAGACGGCAAGAAACAGGTGGCTTCGGGACTCGTCTCGGGCCTGCCTTACATAGATGACCCGAAGAAGGAGTACGCCGCATTCGGCAGCGAAGAGCGCAATATGGCGGTGGCCCTCAAGACGGAGCTGCTCCTCGGGGACAGGAACGCGGCTATGGAACTCGCCATAAAGACAGCCTCCCGCCTCAACGACGGCGGCAGATATATGAGCACCCAGACGGCTGCCTGGTCCCTGATCGCGATAAGCTCGTATGCCGAGAAGTCCGGCAACGGCGGAATCCTCGCGGGAATCAAGGCCGGAGGACGCGACCTGAGCGTCAGCACGGCCAAGTGCGTCGCCTCCAGGACTGTCGTCAGCGGTGCTGACAGCGGAAGAGAAACTCTAGTACTGGAGAACAGGGGCGGGAACAGCATACACGCGACCCTGGCCGCAAGCGGCATCCCCGCAGCCGGGCAGGAGCGGGCCAAGGCTTCCGGTCTGAAGATGACGGTACGCTACGTCGATGCGTCCGGCAGGGAAATCTCTCCGGACAAGCTCGAATCCGGACAGAGCTTCAAGTCGGTGGTGACGGTCACCAACAGCGGATCCGCCGCAGTGAGCAACCTCGCCCTCGCGCAGAAGTTCCCTTCCGGCTGGGAGATACGCAACGACAGGATATACCGCAGCGACTTCTCCTATCCGGCAGGAGTCAGCTACCAGGATTTCAGAGATGACAGGGTATACAGCTTCTTCGACCTTGAGGCGGGACGGAGCGTGACGGTGACAACCACTCTCACGGCGGCCTATGCCGGGGAGTTCTACCTGCCTGCGGTCAGCTGCGAGGCGATGTACGACAACGCAGTCTCAGCCCTCGTGCCGGGACGCCGGGTGGAAGTGACTACAGGGTCTGACCGCCGATGAATTCGCGCATAATCGAAGTCGGCGGGATCGCGGCGATTTCCGCCGGCTTGAGACATATCACCTGATGGAGGAACTCCAGCAGTTCCTGCGCCTTGGCGTATGCCGGCGAAGACTCGCTGATGCCGCAGAGCAGAGGCTCGGCATAGTATTTCAGCAGAGGAAGGTCGTAGAGGGTGGATGAGTTGAAGACCAGATTGGCGTTCTCCTCGAAAGGGAAGATATATTTAACCTCTCCCCTGCGCACGGACGGCCAGCGGAGGATATTGTCTTCCGGAGAGATGCCCCGCGTGCGGTTGTCGCGGACTATGCGGCGGAGCAGACGCTTGTCGGTGGTGGAGTTGTGGTCCTTGGTGCCTCCCGGAAGCGCGGAGAGCGCGGATATATAGATGCGGAAGATGCTGTCCTGGGGGATGGACGGGGTGAGCGCGGGATTGAGGGCGTGAATCCCCTCCATAAACAGGATGTCGTTATCCTTGAGACGCATCCTCCTGCCCGAAGCGACCCTGCGCCCTTCGGCGAAGTTGAACTTCGGAAGCTCTATCTCCTCCCCCTTGAGGAGGGAGTTCAGCTGACTGTTGAGGAAGCTGACGTCCATCGCCTCGAGAGCCTCGAAGTCGTAGTTTCCGTTCTCGTCCTTCGGGGTGTAGTCCCTGTCGACGAAGTAGTTGTCCAGTTCGATGACCTTGGGATTGAGTCCCAGCACTCTCGCCTGCTGCGCGATGCGCAGGGAGGAGCTGGTCTTGCCGCTCGACGACGGGCCTGACATCATCACTATGCGGCATTTCCTGCGGCACCAGTAGATCTGGTCCGCTGCGGCGGCGTATTTGCGTTCCTGCCTCGCCTCGCAGAGGTTGATGAGTTCTATTCCCGAACCCGCTTCGAGGGTCTCGTTTATCTTCTCGATGGTGTCTATCCCTATCGCGTGGCACCAGTCCGCGTATTCCTGCCTTGCGGCGTCAATCTTTGTCATAACACTTCTTTCAGAAACGCCCCCGTCACGGATGCCGGATCGGAGGCTATTTGTTCGGGACTTCCCTCCGCAATAATCCTGCCACCGCGCTCTCCGCCTTCCGGGCCCATATCGATGAGGTAGTCCACGCTCTTCAGCACGTCGAGGTTGTGTTCGACGACGATGACGGTATTGCCCTGATCCACAAGCTTGTGAAGCACTCCCATCAGGACTTCTATATCCTCGGGATGAAGGCCTGTGGTCGGTTCGTCAAGCATATAGAGAGTGTTGCCTGTGGCCTTGCGGAAGAGTTCGGAGGCGAGTTTCATCCTCTGGCTCTCGCCGCCGGAAAGCGTCACCGCGGACTGCCCGAGACGGACATAGCCCAGGCCGACATCCACCAGGGCCTTGAGCTTCTGGGAGATGGCGGGATAAGCCCGGAAGAATTCGCAGGCCTCCGCTATCGGCATATCCAGCACCTCGCTGATATCCTTGCCCCTGTATTTGACCTCAAGGGTGTCCTCCTTGTAGCGATGGCCTCCGCAGCAGTCGCACTGCACGTTGACGGACGGGAGAAAATTCATCTCTATGACCTTGATGCCCGCGCCCTTGCACTCCTCGCAGCGCCCGCCGGGGACATTGAAGGAGAAGCGGCCGGCCTTGAATCCGCGCACTTTCGCGTCAGGAGTGTTCTCGAAGAGCTTGCGGATGTCGTCGAACACTCCGGTGTAGGTGGCCGGATTGGAACGCGGGGTGCGTCCTATCGGACTCTGGTCTATCTCGATGACCTTGTCGATATTCTCCGCCCCTTCTATCGCCTCATAAGGCAGAGGCTTCTGTTTCAAGTGGTTGAGCCTGCCTTTCAGGGCCGGCATCAGAGTCTGGTTGATGAGGGTGGACTTGCCGCTCCCGCTGACTCCGCTGACGCCTATCATCATCCCGAGAGGGAAGCTGACGGAGACGTTCTTGAGATTGTTGCCGCAGGCCCCCTTTATACTGAGCGAGAGGCCGTTGCCCTTTCTCCTGTGCTGCGGGGTGAGGTTGGGATTGTGCAGATGTCCGGAAGGTCCGCTGTAGCAGATGCGGCCTCCGTTCTCCCCCGCCCCCGGGCCGACCTCCACCGTCCAGTCCGCGGCTTTCACCGTCTCCTCGTCGTGCTCCACGACTATCACGGTATTGCCCTCGTCGCGCAGGTGCTTGAGCGAGGATATCAGCTTGCGGTTGTCCCTCTGGTGCAGACCGATGCTCGGCTCGTCGAGGACATATATCACGTTGACCAGGCGGGAGCCTATCTGGGTCGCCAGCCGTATGCGCTGGGCCTCTCCGCCGGAGAGCGTCGCCGCCGGACGGTCGAGGGTGAGGTAGTCCAGCCCCACATCCAGCAGGAAGCGCACCCTGTCCCCGAGTTCGCGGATGATGTCGCGGGCTATCGTCCTCTCCCTGCTGCCGAGCCGCTCCGGAAGAGAGCCTATCCATTCCGAAAGCCGGCCCATCTCCATCGCGCCGACCTCCGAAATATTCCTGCCGTCGATGCGGAAACAGAGCGCATCCGAGTTGAGACGGGTGCCGTGGCACACCGGGCAGACTATCCTGTCGTCTATATCCTTCACGACCCCCGGCCAGTTGACCATCTCGGCGAGAGCGCCCTCCCCCACCCGGAAGAATTCGTCGGAACCATATATTATAAGGGATATCACCTCATCCGGGAGAGTCCCTATCGGGTCGTAGAGGGAGAATCCCAGCTTGCGGGACATAGCCCTCAGTATCTCGAACTTGCGGGCGTCGCGGACACGGCCCAGCGGGGCTATCCCCCCGTCGGCTATGGAGACGCCCCGGTCGGGGATGATGCTGTCCATATTGATGTCCGGCACGGTGCCAAGGCCCTTGCAGTGCGGGCAGTAGCCCTCCGGAGAATTGAAGGAGAAGGAATGTGGCGCCGGTTCGCGGAGCGAGACGCCGGTGTCGGGATCGACCAGATGCCTGGAATAATGGTGCAGGCTCCCGTCCTGCATATCCAGCACGGCGAGAGAGCCTTTGCCCAGGGAGAGGGCCGACTGCACGGAACTGCGTATGCGTCCCCCGTCCCCGTCCTCCGGCTTGAGCTTGTCCACGACAAGTTCGATGAAATGGGCCTTGTAGCGGTCCAGGGAGTCGATATCGGCGAGAGAGGATATCTCGGAGTCTATGCGCACCTCGGCATAGCCCTTCTTGCGCAGCTGCTCGAAGAGCTCCTTGTAGCTGCCCTTGCGCCCGTTGACAAGCGGGGCGAGCAGCAGGCACTTCCTGCCGTGGTATTCCTTCAGTATCAGATCCTCTATGCCCTCGTCGGTGTATCTGACCATCTCCCTCCCGGTGGCGGGAGAGAAGGCCGTGGACGCTCTGGCGAAGAGAAGTCGGAGGAAGTCGGAGATTTCCGTGATGGTCCCCACGGTGGAGCGCGGATTGCTCCCGGTGGTCTTCTGCTCTATCGAGATGACGGGACTGAGCCCGCTTATGCTCTCCACGGACGGCTTCTCGAGTATCCCCATAAAGTGCCGGGCATAGGGAGAGAGGGTGTTCATATAGCGCCGCCGGCCTTCGGCGCAGATGGTGTCGAAGGCGAGGGAGGACTTGCCGCTGCCGCTTATCCCGGTGATTACCACAAGCTTGCCCCGAGGGATGTCCACATCGACATTCTTGAGGTTGTGGGCGCGGGCCCCGCGTACTTCTATGAAGGATTCTTTATCCATAAGAACCCGCGAATTTACGAAATTATTGTATCTTTGGCCCGCAAAATTACCTGCTCATTTTCAATTATTACCTAAGTATTTATGTGGGTTTGGTTTTCGGTATGTTCCGCTGTCCTGCTCGGCTTCTATGACGTGGCCAAGAAGCAGGCTCTCAAGAGCAACGGCGTCCTCTGGATACTGCTCTGCTCCACCGGCCTGTCGGCGCTCTTTCTCTGTCCCTTCCTCTCGTCCGGCTCACTTGAGGACCATCTGAGCCTCGTGCTGAAGGCCGTGCTGGTCAGTTCGTCCTGGGTTTCGGGCCTGATTGCCCTCAAACTGCTCCCGCTCACCACGGCCAGCACCATCAAGGCTTCGCGCCCTATGTTCGTGGTGATATTCTCCATCATCCTCTTCGGCGAGAGGCTGAGTCCGCTGCAGTGGGCCGGAGTCGTGCTTGTGATGGCGGCTCTCCTGCTCTTGTCGCGTTCCTCGCGCAAGGAGGGCATAGACTTCTCCTCCGACAAGGGAGTCGCGTGGATGGTGGTCTCCGTACTCACCGGAGCTGCCAGCGCGCTCTACGACAAGCACATACTCGCCCATCTGCAACCTATGTTCGTGCAGAGCTGGTCCAACATCTACATCACGGCGCTTCTCTCCCTGCTGATGCTTGGCAGGTATCTGAGGGACAGGGGCGGCTTCGAGGGCCTGCGCCCGGACTGGAAACTGGCGCTGATCGCGGTGCTTATCACCATCTCGGACGCGCTCTACTTCTACGCCGTCAAGGACGAGGGGGCGCTGCTGTCGGTCATCTCGATGATACGGCGCAGTTCCGTGGTGATAACCTTCCTCTTCGGGGCGGTCGTATTCAAGGAAAACCATATCAAGGACAAGGCGACGGACCTCGTGATACTGCTCGGCGGCATCGCGCTGCTGCTCTTCGCCTCGGCTTAGCCCCCATTCCGCGCCGAATCATTATATTTGCATTATGAAACGCAGCATCATATTCCCGCTTCTGCTCTGCCTCTGCACCGCGGCGGGAGCCCAGTCAGGCAACTTCACTCTCGGCAAATGGACCGAGATACACGCTTCGATACTCAAGGAACTCTCGAGGTCATATGTGGATTCGCTCCCGGTCGACAAAATCGAGCGCAAGGGAGTGGACGCAATGCTCGCGGGACTCGACCCGTACACCGTCTACATCCCGGAGGAGGAGAACGAGAGTCTCCAGATGATGATACACAAGACCTACGGCGGGGTCGGGGCGGTGATCTACAAACCGGAGAAATCCGGCAACGTAATCATCAACGAACCCTACGCCGGCTCCCCGGCGGCCAAGAGCGGGCTGGTCTGCGGCGACGAGATTATGGAAATCGACGGGCAGACCGTGGTCGGACTCACTTCCCAGGAGTGCAGCGAGAAGATGCGCGGCGACCCGGGCACGACCGTCCGCTTCAAGGTAAAGAAGGTACGCGGCGGCGAGACGGAAGTCACGGTGCTGCGGGAGAAGATACGCCTGCCGGACATAGAGTTCGCCGGAATGATAGACGACAAGGTCGGATATATCTCCCAGACAGGATTCACCGACGGGGTGGGCAAGGAGATGAGGGAGGCCGTCATCGCGCTCAAGAAGCAGGGGATGCAGACCCTCGTGCTGGATTTGAGGGGCAACGGCGGCGGCCTGATGAACGAAGCCGCCGAGATCGTCTCCATCTTCGTGCCTCGCGGCTCGCTGGTCGTGACGGCGAAAGGCAAGGAGGTAAACTCCAATTATACGCTCAGGACCCGCCACAATCCGGTGGACACCGGGCTGCCTCTGATAGTGCTGGTGGATTCCGGTTCGGCATCGTCATCCGAAATCGTGGCCGGAGCGCTCCAGGATATGGACAGGGCGACCATAATGGGGCAGCGCACCTTCGGCAAGGGACTGGTGCAGAGCATCAAGTCACTGCCTTACGGCGGTGAGCTCAAGGTCACCACGGCCAAATACTACACCCCTTCCGGACGCTGCGTGCAGGCGCTCGACTATAGCCACAGACGCGAGGACGGAAGCGTGAGCGAGATACCGGATTCGCTGACGAAAGAATTCCGCACGGCCCACGGACGCATAGTCAAGGACGGCGGCGGCATCACTCCGGACGTCACCCTCAAGGAGAAGGAATACAGCCGCATCACCTATTCGCTGGTGGCCTACGGAGTGCTGGAGCAATATGCGCTCGAATACGTGCGCGGCCACGAGAGCATCCCGGCGGTGGAGGATTTCCACCTGACGGACAGCGACTACGAAGAATTCATCCGCTTCGCATCCTCCAAGGAGTTCGACTACCGCTCCACGGCCAAGACCTATTTCGACAGGGTGAAGGAGGAACTCGGCAAGGACGGCCTCAAGGATACCCTCGCACCGCAGATAGAGGCGCTGGACAAGGCCCTGGATATGGAGAAGGCAGAATTCCTGCGGCTCAAGAAAGACGAAATCATCCCGTTCATCGAGGAGGAGATAGTCGTGCGCTACTACTTCCAGGAAGCCGGGGTCAAGCTCCGTCTGCGCTATGACGACGCTCTCAAGGAGGCGCTTGCGAGCGAACGCATCAGGCAGTACTGATGACTTTCAGCACGGAACTCATCGTTCTCAACACGACCAGGCTCGGAGAGAAGAGTCTGGTCGTGCATTGTCTTGCCCGCGAGTCGGGCAGGCGCGGATTTATCGTCTCTATCCCCTCCGGAGGGAGGATGACGCTCTTCCTGCCGCTCAATCTGCTTGAGGCGGAGATAGTGGAGAATCCCCGCTCCGAACTGTGGCGGGCGAGGAAGCTCTCGGCCCTCCACCCCCTGAACGGGATACGCTCCAATATGCTGAAGAATTCGATGACCCTCTTTATGAGCGAAGTGCTGTACCGCACGGTCAGGGAAGGGGCTATGGAGGAGGGGCTGTTCGACTGGTGCCGAGGCTCGATATTGACTCTGGACGCGATGGAGAGCGACTTCAGCAACTTCCACCTGCGCTTCCTGCTGGAATTCGCCGTGGCCCTCGGATTCTCGCCCTCCTGGAGCGACCTCGCACCGTTTGCCGGAGAGCATCTCTCCGAAGTCCGCGCCCTGCTGACGTCCGACTTCAAGGAGGCTATGCTCCTGCCTCTCAACGGGACTTCCCGCAACGAGATCGCCGAAATCCTCCTCCAGTACATCGGCTTCCACGCCGAATGCCGCCTCAATGTCCGCTCGCTTGCCGTCCTGCGGGAACTATATATATAAAAAACAACAGCCAGTCCGCTCCTCCTTTCGTCATGCCCGACTTGATCGGGCATCTCTTGCTGTCACAGGGAAGAGATTGCCGGTCGGAGCCGGCAATGACGGGAAAGGCAAGCCGGCAAAAGTACCAAGTTATTTTTTAGGAATTACTAAAAGGGTGCATTATCAAGGCATAGGGCTGAGGCCCTCCCAGCGGACGTCCCAGTTGCCGTCCTTAGGGAATCCAGGATTCGGCTCGTCGCAGCCGTCCCATCCCGCGCACATCATCCCGACCGCCAGAAGCAGGCCGCCGTTGCCCGGAAGATACATCCTGAGCCGCTCGGTGCGGTAGTTGTTGCCGCTCGGCAGCAGCAGGTCGCTGCGGTTGTCCATCGTGGCGGCGCGCAGGGCGATGTCGGTCCGGTGCAGACGGGTGGCGTTCATCATCAGGGCCGGATAGTTCCAGCTCCAGCTGCCTCCCTTCCATCCCCAGTTCTCCGCGGCGCGCTCGACCGTCTTCTGCATATTCTCCTCGTTGAAGAGGCGGCAGGCAGGAAGCATACCGTAGGCGAGCAGATTCTCGGAAGAGGTCGCCCTGATATAGAACGGATCCCTTCCGTCAGACTGCGCACTCCTGCCGTCCGACTTCGGTCTGATGCCGTTGAAATATCCGCCGGCAGGTGCGGCAGGACCAGGGTCTTCTCCCGGAGTCATCGTGACGAAATCCGGAATTCCCGGACCCTTCCGTGCCGGAAGGTAGATGCCGTCGGGACTCGTGGAGAGCGGGGCGAGTTTGTCGAGAATCTCATCCCACTCCGCGATCCTCTCCTGTCCGAGCCTTTCGCGCCACTCCTGGGCCACCTTCAGACCGAAATGCCAGTATGACATCTCGAAGGCCGGATTGACGGTGCTGCGCTCATTGTAGGACTCATTGGCGGCGCAGGCGCCCTCGATGATATAGCTGTCGGTATCCTTCTCGTAGCTCACGAACGCCGCCATGAACTCGGCGGTCTGCTGCACCATATCATTGTATTTCTCAAGGACTTTCCTGTCCTTGTTCGCACGATATATGAGTTCCGCCATATAGATTGGATGCGGCTGCTGCCAGATGATGAACGAACCCACGTCAGACGGGGCTTCAAGCCCTGAAGGGTCGGTCATCTTCATCCACCTGATGCCCGGGAATCCCTGCCTGGCGGCGATTTCACGCGCCAGAGGCATCACCCCGAGATACCAGTCGAGCTGCTTTTCGAGGAGCTCCGGCTTGTTCCAGGTGGCGTAGTGGAAGCTGTGCCACATCACCATTTCGAGGTGGAATTTGCCGAACCAGCTGTTGTAGGTCATTCCGGTCTCGGCTGGAGGGAAATTCTGCGCCTCCTGCACCCTGATGAGGTATTGGGACAGAATCACCCTTCTCTCGAGGAGTGGGGCCCTTTCGTCCAGACAGTGCGAGAAGTCGATAACTCCGGTGGTCTTCCAGTAGCCGTTCCAGAGCTTGCGGGCCGCCTTCTGTGCGGAAGCGAAGCTCATCGTCCCATCTGACGGAAGCTCCTGCGAGAACTCGGCGCAGAAGCTCCAGTCCCCGCCCTCAGGGCTGAGGGAGAAGCTGTTGGCCCCTGTCCTCTCCAGAGCCGCCTTCCCGTCCCAGGAGAGGCTGACATAGTAGACGCTCGCATCCACCGTCCTCTTGAGAACGGCTGCGGACGCGCCCTGGGAGACGATTTCCGTGCTGTGACGCTCATCGGCGTTCCAATCGGAGGCATCGTCGCTGTGGACTCCGGTAGGATACGGGAAGCGTATCGCTATCGGAAGAGGCTTCTGCGACGAGACGCTCGCAGCGAAGACGTCGTGACCCTCGTCAGCGCTTACCGTGCGGACAGACACCGGAGTGCCGTTCCAGCTGAAGTCGGAGCGGAGTTCCCCGTTCCACATATCGAGGGTCTGGGACACGCCGCCGATCTCCTCCGGCTTCATGGAGGCGAAGCCTATATTGCCGAGATGCATCCTGTGCGGATTGGAGCGGACCCATTCCGCCGCATCCCTGCCGCGCTGGGAGAGACTGCCGGTCTGCACCGCATAGACTCCGTGAGGATGTCCCGGGAGAGGGTGGTCTTCAAGCGATTCGGCCTGGCTGTAGCCGTTGACATCCGGGAATGAATGCCAGCCCCATTCGCTGTAGGTGCCGAGCGACAGACCGTCCTTGTAATACTCCGGAAAGGTCTGGAGTCCCGTGGCGTCAAGCGTGATGGTGAACTCTCCGTTGCCCAGATTAAGGGAGTGCAGAGGGTTGACCTCAGTGACGTGGGGATTGTTGCGGGTGACAAGCGCCTGCCTGTCGATTTTCTCCGAGCAGCCGCACAGAAGCAGTGCGGCTGTCAGAGATACGATAACTGTGATATTCTTATTGCTGTACATAATCCTAATATCCAGGGGTCTGCTGCCCGTTGAGACCGATGTTCACATCGATATCGGTGCTGGAAAGAGGCAGAATCTCGGAATGGCATTTCTCAAGGCCTCCGAAGAGATTGACGTAACGGACGTTGGTCTCATATCCGGCCTTGCCCTTATAGATCCTGTTGCCGTCTGAGCCGGTCTCGAACACGCCGTAGGACATGATCTCGTTGCCGTCGGCGTGCGTACAAGGGGACACTGAATCCTGCATATCCACCACCACATAGCCATCGGCCTTGTAGGCGTCAATCTCCTCCTTGCTGAGCTGCAGGGTCTTGAGAGCAGTGTACGGGATATTGTTGCCCTCAATCTGCCATACTCCATCCACAGGCTTGAACACGCGGTATCTGTCCACGTCGGCATATCTGCCCTCGCGGCCCGCGAGCTTCATCATCTCGGCCTTGTTGTCGGTGAGAGTCTCGTAGAGGATACCCCAGCGGCAGAGTTCCGTACGGCGCCAGGATTCTCCGGCAAATTCGAGCTTGTTCTCCTCAATGACGGCATCCAGGAACTCGTCGTGAGTGGCCGGGATGCTGCCTATCTTGCTCTCGTCTCCGCCGAAAGCGCGCAGGCGCACTTCCTTCAGAGCGTCGATCGCCTCGGTGGTAGGGGCTCCGTTATATTCGTTGGCGGCCTCAGCATACATCAGCAGTATGTGGCTGTAGCGCATCCATATCCAGTTGATGTCGCGGGAGCTGGTACCGGTGCCGATGGTGCTTTTCCAGGTAGGACGGAATTTGCCGATATAGAACGAACCGTAAGGCATCTCATAGAGCTGGCTGTTGAAATCCACCGCATACTGGCAGATGGTCACGTCGCGGCGGGTGTCCTCCTCGTCATAGTCGAAGTAGAGGATAGGGTTGATTCGCATCTGCGGATAAGCCTTTCCGAACATCGAGCTGGCGTGGCAGGAAGAGCCGTTGGTGTAGCCGTGGTTGCTCCTGACGTTGGCTCCGTATTTGCCCTGCTCGAACATAGTCTCCGAGCTGTATTCCCCGTTGACGAGCTTGCGGAACACCTGGTCGAAGTCCGTCTCCAGAGAATAGGACTTGCGCTCGATTACGGCCGCGCAGGCATCCATCGCTATCTTGTTGAGTTCCTTGACGCGGGCGGCATCGTCCCTCTTCGCGATTTTCAGAGAAGAGGTGGAATACGACTCCATATCCCAGCGCAGAGAATATCCCGCCGCATAGAGGGCCACCCTCGCGAGCAGGCCGTAGGCGGATTCCTTGCAGTAGCGCTCAGGGGTGAAGTTGCTTATCTCGCTCTTCCACGGGATGAGCTTGACCGCTTCCTGGAGATCGGCGATGATGCCGTCATATATTACGTCCCTGCTCTCCCTTGAGGAGTAGAAACTGCCGAGTTTGGCAACCGGTACGACGGTATATGGAACGTCTCCCCAGTAGCGGAGAAGGTTGAGGTAGGCGGCGGCACGGATCGCGTAGCTCTCGCCGAGCAGGCGCTCGGTGGTTTCCGTCCGGCTGGCCATGGCGCCAATGCCTTCTATGCAGACGTTCGCATATTCTATACCCTTATAGAAAGTGGAGAAGCAGCCACCGGTCCTCGATGAGGAGAGCACGTAGTTGCCGAGCTGATATTTGGAGTTGGTGACGCCTTCGGTGGAGTACACCTCGTCCGTTCCCATTCCGAGCTGATACCAGATTTCGTCGCTCCAGCCGGCGTTGTATGCGCCCAGCACCGCCATCTCCGCTCTCGCTTCCGTCTGGAACACGGTGTCGCTGTCGAACTGGGTCTCGGACGGAATGTCAAGGAAATTGTTGCAGGACACGCAGACGAGTCCTACTGCAAGCAATGATGATATATATGTCTTTTTCATTTCAGACCGATTTTAGAAATTCATATTGATTCCGAGAACGCAGCCCTTGGTCTTCGGGAATGAGGAGCTGTCTATGCCCTGGCTGATGGAGCTGCCGCTCGTGGACACCTCAGGGTCATATCCGCTGTACTTGGTGAAAGTGTGGATATTGTTGAGGGTCACGTAGACGCGCAGGTTCTCTATCTTCGCCTTGCGGGTCAGCGCCTTAGGAAGAGTGTATCCGAGAGTGATGGTGTTGAGCCTCAGATAGGAGCCGTCCTCGGAGAAGAGGTCCATAGGGCAGGATACGGAGTAGTTGTTGTATGAACTCAGACTCCAGAGCATATCCTTGTCGTACTGGTTAGGATTGAGTTCCGCGAGACGCGCCAGGTCGGTGGTCTCCTTGCCGGTGTCGGGATCGATGAGCGTGAAGCGTCCGGACATCTCGGAGAATGAGTTCATATTGCCGAGATACGGGCCGTAGTAGCGCACCTTGTTGAGGTTCCAAACCTTGTTGCCGACGCTGAAGCTCATAAATGCGGACAGGTCGAAGCCCTTGTAGCTGATAGAGTTGGAGAGACCGCCGCTGAACAGAGGATTGGAATTGCCGATGACGGCGCGGTCGTCCTCAGTGGAGAGCTTGTATGTCGGGTTGCCATCGCTGTCGGTAGCATCGGTCTGAGGGACGAACTTCATATCGCCCGGCTTGACGTCGCTGCGCTTGCGGTTGGAGTCATACGGAACCCCCGGCTTGAGGGTATAGCTGCCGTCGGAGTTCTGGATGAAGTCGTCGGTGGTATATACGCCGTCATAGACGTAGCCGAAGAACTGTCCGATAGGCTGGCCCACCTTGACAAGGAAGTTGGCGCTCCAGTTCTCGTAGGAGTCGTTGAGAGCGGAATACATATAGTCCTTGCCGCCACGGCCGTAGAGCGAGAGCACCTTGGAGCGGTTGAAGGACATATTGAAGTCAGTGGTCCAGCGGAAGCCGCTCCTGTCGATATTGACGGAGTTGAGGACAATCTCGACGCCCCTGTTGCGGATGGCTCCGAGGTTCTGATACTGCTTGGTATATCCGGTGGTGTTAGGGATGTCGTTGAGGATGATGAGGTCATCCGACTGGTTGTTGTACCAGTCCACGCTGAGGTTGACCCTGTCTCCGACGAAGCCGAAGTCAAGTCCCGCGTTGAACGAGGTGGTGGTCTCCCACTTCAGGTCCGGATTGCCGAGAATGCTGGAAGGCACGAGAGTGGAGACGTCGGTGTTGTTGATGGCATAGTGGCCTGCACCGTAGGAGGTGGTGTAGATGTAGTCGTCCACGTTGCAGTTGCCGGAAGTACCGTAACCGATGCGGAGCTTGAGACGGTTGACCACATCGCTGAAAGCGCTGCCCTTGTAGAAGTCCTCCTGGGAGATTCTCCAGGCCGCGGAAGCTGAAGGGAAGAAGCCCCACTTGTGGCCGTCGGCGAATTTGGAGGTGCCGTCGGCGCGGGCTGAAACGCTGAACAGATAGCGGTCGTCGTAGCTGTACATCACGCGTCCGAAGAAGGACACGATGGCATTCTCGTTGAGACCGGAGCTGCGGGAATATGACTGGCCCATACCGATATTGTCAAGGCCGAAGTTGTTTTCAGGGAAGCCGTAGTAGACGTTGTAGTCGTACTGGGAGTGATTGAAAATGGTCTCCTGTCCGGCAAGTGCGCTGAAGCTGTGGCGGTCGATGGAACGGCTGTAGTTGAGCGTGTTGGTGATCTGCCAGTTGTATTTCTCCGTATTCCTGCGGGAGCCGTAAGGATAGACGTCCGTCTGGGTGTCGGTCTTGTAGCTCTCCGCGGCACGGGTGGTACCGTTGTCCCATAAGTCCTGACGGATGGAATACCAGGTGTAGCTGCCGGCCGTGCGCCAGGTCAGGTTCTTGAGGAGGTCGAACTCGATGCCGGCGTTGACGACCGCCTGACGGGTGTATTTGTAGTTGTCGACAGCGTTGTTTTCGAGGATAGGGTTGTCGAGGTCGTACTGTCCCTCGATTTTCTTGAATTCCTCGGTCAAGTCCTTGTTGATGAGGTCGTCATTGGTGAACCGTACTCCGCCGGTAGGAGGCTGGAGAAGGGTTTTCCTGAGGGCTGAGCTCATCTTGCCGCCGCCTTCGACTACGGTATTGCTGAACGAAGTGCTGAAGTCGAGACGGACTCCTTTCCAGAGTTCGTGGTTGATCTTGGCGCGGATGGAGTTGCGGGTGTAGCCGTGCTTGGCCATAATGCCGTCCTGGTCGTTGAAGTTGTAGCTGACCATAAAGCGGGTCTGGTCGTTGCCGCCGTTGATGTTGACGTTGTGGGACTGGGTGAAGGCCGTGTTGCCGAACACTATGTCCTGCCAGTCGATGCCTTCCCTGTCGCCGTACTGCGAATGGATGCGGGAGTATGCACCCGTGTAGAAGTCGCTGTCAGAGAGAGAGCCGCCGAACATATTCGCCCATTCGGCAATCTTGCCGCTGGTGTTGAGCATGGCGAACTCGTACTGATACTTGACGTAGTCCTCCACTCCGAGCATCTCGAGCTGCTTGCTGATCCGCTCGAACTGGGCATAGGCGTTGTAGCTGACCTGGGTCTTGCCGGATTTGCCGGACTTGGTGGTGATGAGGATTACACCGTTAGAACCCTGCGCGCCGTAGATGGCGGTAGCCGATGCGTCCTTGAGCACGTCGATGCTCTCTATGTCGTTGATGTCCACCATCCTGAGTCCGTCTTCCATCGCGAATCCGTCGACGATGTACAGCGGAGAGGTGGACTGGGTGATGGAGTTGCCTCCGCGGACGGTGATATTGATGTCAGCTCCCGGAGCGCCGTTCTGGGTGACGATGTTGAGACCCGCAGCCTTGCCGGAGAGGGCCTGGGCGGCCGTCGTGACCGGAATCTGCGAGAGGTCATTGCCGCTCACGGACACGGACGATCCCGTAAGGTCCTTCCTCTTGACCTTGGCGTAGCCGATGGACACGGCCTCTTCGAGATAGAGGGAGGACTCGGTCAGAGTGACGTCTATGACGCTTCTGCTGCCGACGGTCTCGATGACGTCATCGTAGCCGAGCAGGGAGAAAGAGAGAGTCTTGACAGAGGCGGGGATGTCGATGGAATATCTTCCGTCCACGCCAGTCATCTGACCTTGAGGAGTGTTGTCGATGACGGCCATCACGACGGCCCCTACGACGGGGTCTCCGTTTTTGTCCGTCACCGTGCCGGTGACAGTCCGGCTCTGTGCCAGGGCAAGAGCGCAATTCCCGATAAGCAGGAGGACAGCCAGCAAAGACTTGTGAAAAGTTGCCAGTTTCATTTTTTGGTTATTGGTGGTTAATAATTCGACCCGGAATCCCGTTCCGGGCTTGTGTGGCACAAAGATAGAAATAATAGTAATTCCAAAAAATAACTTGGTACTTTTGCCTGTCTTTTTGTTCTAAATTCATTTGTTCATCAGTCACGCACCCCGTTCTTCACAAACGAATTTATCTGCTCTTTCATCACCACTTAGCGGCCACCGTATTTCGCCACAGCCTCGTAATAGGTGTCGAGGCTGCCTATGTCGAAGCGCCCGCCGTCGGCAGGCCAGGCATATACGGAGGTGTGCTCCACCATATAATGCGCGAGATTGCCGGGGGCGTCCTTCCCGCAGCCGTTCTCGACGGAATGCCGCACGAGGTCCAGGTCACGCCGCAGATAGATATAGAACGGCGGCACCGCCCAATGGCTCTTGGGGACGAGAGGCTTCTCCTCCATCTCCAGCACGCGCATATCGGAGTCCAGCACCACCACTCCGGTGCGCTGAAGCTTCTCTATGCTCGGCTGCTCGTGGCAGATGATGCAGGAAGCGTCCTTGCTGCGGGCATAGTCTACGAATCCCCGGAACGAGAACTCCAGGATATTGTCCGCCGCCACCACCAGGATGTCGTCGTCGATCGCGAGGGTGTCCAGCGCCATCAGCAGGTCGCACACCGCACCGAGCCGCGTCTCGTTGCTCTCCGTGCCGTCGTCAACGACCCTTATGGGCTTCGTGTAGCCCTGAAGCCCCTTTCTCCACTCCTCGAATATAGGGGCGAAGCGGTGGTTGGTGATGATGATATGCTCGTCGATGTCGGGAAGGCGGTCGATGTCGTCCAGCATCCTCCCGAGTATGGTGTTGTCCCCTATCTTGAGCAGGGGTTTGGGAAAATTCTTCGTCAGCTCCCCGAGCCTTGTCGCATAGCCTGCGGCGAGAACTATATTTTTCATACGAATCGCGCTCCGTCGTCCGACTTGCAGAAATAGACCTTGAAAGTGTCCCTGTACTGCGGGAACTGACTGAGGTACTTGTCCCTTATCTCCCGCTCTATGGACTCCTTCTTCGAAGGGTCAAGCAGCGCTATGCAGGCCCCCTTGAAGCCCGCGCCGGAGAATCGGCCTCCGTAGATCCCGTCCGTGGTGAGCATCGCGTTGTAGATGGCGGTAAGCTCCGGGCTGCCGCACTCGTAGTTGTGGATGGAACTCTCGCAGCTCGCCTTGGACAGGCTGCCGAACCACTCCAGATTGCCCGTCTCCCAGGCCGTCACACCCTCGCGGACACGCCTGTGTTCGCCGAAGAAGTGCTCGGCTCTGCGCACGAAGCGCGGAGGCATCTCATCGCGGTGACGCTTGAACATGCTCTCGCTCACGTCCCGCAGGTAGGTCCTGCCCTGATCGCGGAGGGGGATATTCTCATAGGCCTGCACTATCCAGGTCGCCGTCCGGCACTCGGCCACGCGGAGATTGTAGTCGCTCGACACCAGACTCCGCGAGAGTCCGCTGAAGAATATGCCCAGCTCGAACTCCGGCATATCCGGATGTCTCGGGATGAGCCGGTATTCGTTGTCCTCGCAGTCCAGCATCAGCAGGTGGTCCTTCCGTCCCAGCGCGATGCAGGCCTGGTCGAGGAGGCCGTTGTTGAGTCCGATGTACTCGCGCTCGGCCTCGGAGGCTATCTTGGCCACCTCGAAGGGTTCGAGGATGATGCCGTTGGCCTGCGCGAATGCCATCACGTAGGCAATCAGCACCGCTGCGCTGCTGCTCAGTCCGCCCACCGGGATGCTGCCCCGCAGGAGGCCCGTGATGCCTCTGGAGAGCCGGAAGCGCTTCTGCAGGGCGAACTTCGCGCCCCGCGCATAGTCGCCCCAATCGCCCCTCCTCACGGAAGCCGCCGAAGCGATGTCGAACTCCGTATGTCCGGTGAAAGTCTCGCTGTCAAGCGACACCGTGCTGTCCTCCCGGACGTCGAACCACAGGTCCACGCCCCTGTCGATGGCGAATCCCGTCACCAGCCCGTGCTGATGATCCACGTGCGCCCCCAGCGGACACACCCTGTAGGGACTGAAAATATGATACTGACTCTCAGGCATTGTCCGCAAAGGTAAGCATTTCCTATGAGAAATGACAATCGGCCCGGCAGCGACACACTTTCCCGTCACGCCCGGCAGCGATCGGGCGTCTCTGTCACGTCGGCAGCGACCGGGCGTCTCCGCCATTATAGAATTTCTATTATAGGATTTGTATAATTGCAAAAGGCGGGTTATCTTTGCGAAAAAACAGGCTTATGGCAAACCCCTTCTATATAACGGGCATTGTCCCGGAAAAGTATTTCTGCGACAGGGACAAGGAAACCAAATGGATGGTGCGTACATTGGAAAACAAAGCCAACATCCTGCTCATCTCGCCAAGAAGGATGGGCAAAACGCAACTGATACGTCACGTATATGGACAAGCGGGGATAAAAGACTCGCACTACACGTTTTATGTGGACATATTCCCGACGACAAGCCTCCACGAACTTGTACTCTTCCTGAGCAAGGAAATATACTCCGCCCTGGTACCGAAAGGGAAGATCGCATTGGATTTCTTCCTTTCCTCGATCAGGTCCCTGACCGGGAGTTTCGGATACGATCCGATTGGCGGGGCGCCGTCCTTTAACGTAAAACTCGGCGACATCCACTCACCGGAGTTGACTATGGAGGAGATTTTCAACTACCTCGAGAATGCCGACAAACCCTGTATCTTCGCCATTGATGAATTTCAACAAATTGCCCAGTACCCGGAAAAGAATGTCGAGGCACTGCTCCGCTCCCATATCCAGACCATGAACAACTGCCAATTCATCTTCTCGGGCAGCGACCGGCATATGCTGGAGAATATGTTCCATTCCGCGGCAAGGCCGTTTTACAACAGTTCCGAGCAGCTCTTCCTTGACCGAATCGACAGAGACGTCTACATCGACTTCATCCTCAGACAATTCCGAGACGCGGGAAGAGAAATCACCCACGAAGCCGCCGCTCTGGCCTACGACCTTTTTGACGGACACACCTACTATGTCCATAACCTCCTGCACAACAGCTTTGCCAATACAGACCCCGGCAAGACGGTTGAGAAAGAAGATATCCGGGCAACCCTCAACGACATCATTCAAGACAAAGGACGCACTTTCTCGGCCATAATGAACCAACTCAACTATCAGCAAAAGGACACTTTAGTGGCAATCGCGAAAGAAGGGAAAGCCACGGGCGTCACCTCCGCCGCCTTTGTGAGGAGACATTCTCTAAAATCTTCAAGTTCGGTGCAATACGCCATATCAGCCCTGCTGGACAAGCAGCTCATCACATATGAAAACCAAGGGCGAAGCAAGTCATACACCGTTGCAGACCGGTTCCTGGGGCAATGGATTTGCCTGACCTACTGAGAAACCCACCGCGCAAGCGCAGGGCAGCACCAATACACTAATACACCTACCGCAAAAATAAACGGGGCTCCTCTCCGGCCCCGTCCAGCAGGTGCTATGTAAGCCCCAGCCCTTCCCTTCGGAATTCAATACTACGGACATTACGGAGTTTCGAAGAATTCGAAATCTCGCCCTCCAGGAGGGAATAGACATATCCGGAACTCTGCGAGTAAAGTCCGGATGTCGGGCGCAACAGGGCCGCATAGACTGAAGATCCATACACGGCATCCACGGCCTCCGAGAGCGCATATCCCCGACGATCCATCAGCAGTTGCACAAGGTCCGAAGTGACCCCTTCAACCATAAAACCGAATTCCCTTTCACTTACATTCATACGGCCCAATAACTCTCCTCCCATTCTGCGGCAATAAGTGGAAAGGTCACGGACATTCGACTCAAACGACTGCGTATGCAGATAGTCGTATTGCCTGTCAAATAACTCCAATGCCTTGTATCGGCTCAAATACTGAGCCGCCTGCACGGTAGAGATTCCGAAATGCGAAGCGAACTCCGAAATCAGCGCCACTATGTATTGAGCCTTGTCCGATGCCATATGCTTCTATCAATTGAACCCCTCCGCCACGGCCCTGCACATATTCAGGTCCAGAGCGTCGGGATCGTGATCCCTGTCCCAGCCGGCCCAATCGAGATTCTCCCGCTCCTCAGCCGAGAGGCGCTTCCCGGCCTTGCGCTTCGAGAGAATCGAGAGCAGGTCTTCATAGCCCCAGACACCACCGCAGTCATCCGGCGGACATTCCCGCTTCCCGCCGACGAAAACTATCTTCCGCGGCTCGCCGTCCGCATACTCATCCACAGCCGACAGGCGCACTTCGTGTTCCCAACCATCCCCGAAATCATACTCAAACACCACAATCCGCCCCTTCACGGACAGCAGGTCCGCTATCGTATAATCCTCCTGATTCAGATTCTCGCAGCCCCATTCGTAATCCGACTCTCCGGACGATTCCCGCTGATAATAGGGCATATAACAACTGTGCCCCTTGACGAACTGGTTAAGATGTCCGCCGCCCCAGCCCATCAGCGCCAGGATCAGATCGCCCAGATGGCGCAGGGAAATATTGGACGGCACTTCCACCTTGCGCCAGATCGCAGGCTTAATGTAACGCAGCGTAATGCGGAGCGTATACTTCTGCACCCGCTCCGACGGCAGATAGTGCGGATAACGCTCGCAGGTATACTTCTGCCTGCGCGACGCTCCGCCCTTCGCGGACGCCCTGCCCGGAACGGATGCCTTTCCCGGAACGGATGCCCTGACTTCCGCGGCCACCCGGCCAACGCTCTCCTGCAAAATCCGCTCGATGTCCGCCCTCCCCTGCCCCGTCATCCGCATCAGGGTCTGTATGAGTTCTTCTGGAATTTGTGGCATAATGATCTGTCGTTTATTCTATTTCTATTTTCACAAAGCTACGGATGTTGAAGGAATTCGCCTTCCGGCACATTCTTACCTTTCCCCTCCTTACCTTACTTCTGCCTCGTGCTCTATGGCGTTCCCCAACTGATCGATGGAAAAGCGATATGCTCTCAACTCATCGTCAGCAATTCTTTGAAGCTTAAAAGCTGATGCCATTTCCTCTTCATTTTCCGCCCTTATCGCTTCGGCCGCCTTCTGAAAGCCTTTGATAGAGTCCTCATCGTGAGTGGTGGCAAAAATCTGCACATCGTTCCTGACAGCTGCACGAATCACGATTTCCCACATAGACTTCATAACAGAGTAATGAAATCCATTGCTCAATTCATCTATCAGAACCACACCGCCACGGCAAGCGTAAATACTTGTAAGAAACGACACTATCTTACGAATACCATCGCCCATAAGATTGATGGGGATACGCTGCGACAGCCCCACGTCCACGAGCATCACGCTGTCCATAAAAACCGGGTCCTTTGCCTTCGGCTCCAAAATCTTCAGAGCATCCGCCAAAAAGGCTTCATCCTTATTGAGATAGATATTCTGAAGCCCTTCCGCTGACGCATTCGAATCGTACCTCGGACTGAGATAGACGCACTTCAACTTCTCCGCGTATCGGCTATCCGACTGTGTCTTTTGCTCGACCTGATTAGATTTGCTCACATCGTAGAGTACTTCCGAAGAATACTCTCCGTCACCGACTCTGAACTTCATACGCAAGCCATAGCGGTGCGCCATCTCCGTAGAGATATTCCGGGAATCCATACCGGCGTTTTCGCTGAAAGCGGAAATGGACAAATGACGCTCTTGACTGCCCGAAGTGATAATGTCGATTCCCTTCGCCGCATCCATCCGATAGAAGAAATAGAGCAAGTCGGATTCGGCGAGACGCGTATAGGCACGCATCGCATTGATAGTCGCCGGAAGCAGCGGATTGGACTGACCGCAAACCAGAAACAGAGCTTCAAGCAGCGAGGACTTGCCACAATTGTTCTTCCCGAAGAAAAGATTTACCCGAGACAATCCGTCTATCCTTCCACGACGAATCCCCCTGAAGTTTTCAATCTCAATATTCTCTATCATACGTCTTTTCTCCACAAATTACATGGCAAAATCCAACCAAAAGCACAAAGACTCCCCGGGACAAAAATAGAACAATTTCTTGGAATTGTCTTACTCTCTTCGGGCAACAGCAATAGCTACGAGTTTCGCAAGAGCCTCTACCCCACTATCGCCTCCCTGATGCAGTCCACGATGTAACGGACATCGTCGTCGGAGACCATCGGCCCTGCAGGAAGGCAGAAGCCCACCTTGAAGAGCTCCTCCTCGATGCCGTTGGTGTAAACCGGCGCGCCGGCATAGACAGGCTGCCTGTGCATCGGCTTCCAGGTAGGACGCGCCTCGATCTTCTTACCGAGCATAAAGACGCGCAGCGCCTCCACATTCTCATTCGGCTGACAGTCCGTCGTGGCCGAATCCACCTGATGGATCACGCCCGCAGCACCGCCGACAGCCGTCATAACGACTTCCTTGTAGGCGTTCTCCTGCCCCTTTATCTTGACC
>CAVIJA010000003.1:0-88495 GCA_963643135.1 Alloprevotella sp.
GCGCAGGAACCCCGCTCCGCCTTCGCCGGGGAGCTCATAAGGGCCTGCGAAGTGGCAGGCTTCGACAGGGAGAAGAAACTTATTTTCGAAAAGGACATGATAAGGGATCTTGACAAGCTCGCGGAGGACGCTTTCGCCAAGCGGGTCGCCCGCGAAGAGGGACTCGCCGAAGGCGAAGCCAAAGGCAGAGCAGAAGGCGAGGCCAAGAAAGCCAGAGAAATCGCCGCGAATTTTCTGGCGGCGGAGCTGCCTGTCACCCAGATAGCCAGCTGCACCGGACTCTCCGAGGAAGAGGTGTTGGCCCTGCGGTAACATCAGCGCTGACAGAACGGGCAGTAAGTCTCGCGATGCTTTTGTGTTGAGCGGGACTACCTGCTTCTGTTCTGTCGGCTCATAAGCCTTTTCTAAGCACAACTACGCCCAGTCGTTGCCGGCCATTCGCTTCGTCATTGCCGGCTCGTTCGGCAATCCCCCTTCCTTGCAGTTAGCGTTAGATGCCCGATCACGTCGGGCATGACGAAGAAGCGGTGAGATGCCCGATCAGGTCGGGCATGACGTGAAAGACAAGATGCCCTAAAAAAGGACCGGGGAGCTTGTACCGACGACAATTTCTTGTACCTTTGCGCCACTATGGAAGTTCGATTCGCGATAAGATACTGGACCGAGTGGGGAGATAGCCTCACCCTCATCCTCGGCGGCAGGAAATACCCTATGGAATGGGGAGAGGGCGCCGTATGGCACGTGACCGTCAGAAACTGCAGTGCGGCCGCACTCAAAGACTACACCTACGTAGTAATGCGCGGCGGACTGATATGGCGCACGGAGTGGAAGCACCACAGCTCCAGACTGGCCAAGATCATCGAAGACCGCTGGATTGACTGCCCGATAGAGGGCTGCCCCTTCCCGAGGGAGCATCAGGCCGCCATCTTCGACCGTCCGGGATTCAGAGGAGCGGGGACGGCCGTGCCGGTGTTCTCCCTCAGGAGCGAGGACGACTTCGGCATCGGGGAGTTCCGCGACCTGCACGCCCTGACGGACTGGGCCGCAGCCACGGGACAGTGCATCATCCAGCTGCTGCCGGTCAACGACACCACCCGCAAGGGTGGCTGGGAGGATTCTTACCCGTACAGCCCGGTATCTTCATTCGCCCTGCATCCGATGTATATGCACCTGCAGAGCCTCGGGATAAGGGAAAGCGCCGAATTCCGCAAGCTGCAGCGCGAACTCAACTCCCTGCCGGAAATCGACTGGCCGAGGGTTTTCAAGGCCAAGATGAAATATATCCGCAAAGCCTTCCTGCAGCGCGGAGAGAAGGATATGGAGACTCCGGGATTCAAGGCTTTCGTCAAGGAGAATGCGGGCTGGCTTGAGGAATATGCCCGCTTCTGCGCGATGCGCGACGAGCTGGAACCCGAGTACTACCGCTGGATGCAGTGGCATCTGGACAGGCAGTTCTACGCCGAGGCCAAATATGCCCGCAGCAAGGGCATCTCGCTCAAGGGAGACCTGCCTATCGGGGTGAGCGCAGACAGCGCGGAAGCCTACTGGCATCCGGAGCTGTTCAATCTCGACTCCACGGCCGGCGCGCCGCCGGACTATTTCAGCCGGGACGGACAGAACTGGGGCTTCCCGACCTACAACTGGGAGGCGATGGCAAAGGACGACTATGCCTGGTGGAAGTCGCGCCTGCGCAAAATGTCACGGTATTTCGACGCATTCAGAATAGACCATATCCTCGGATTTTTCCGCATCTGGGAAATCCCTGCGGACAGACAGAGCGGCCTCTACGGACACTTCAACCCCGCCCTGCCCTACTCTCCGGAGGAAATTGCCGCAATGCAGCTCCCGCTTGAGGGCCTCTTCCACGAGGATCCGCGCCACCCTGGTATGTATCAGCCGCTCATCTGCCCCGACTCGCAGAAGCTCCCGCAGTGGCAGCAGGAGAGGTTCGGCGCACTCTACAACGACTTCTTCTTCCACCGCCACGAGGAGTTCTGGCGGCGCAACGCGGAGAAGAAACTCCCCGAACTGCTCGGTGCGACGGGAATGCTCGCCTGCGGGGAAGACCTCGGGATGGTGCCGGGATGCGTGCCGGGAGTGATGGACCACGAGAGGATACTCTCGCTCAAGATGCGCGGAATGCAGAACGAGGGAGAGTGGAAGTACCTGAGCGTCTGCGCCACCTCCAGCCACGATATGGATACTCTCCGTATGCAGTGCGACCACGACCCGCAGCCGTGGGAGGTCAGGAATATACTCTGGGAGTTCCTCTCCTCCCCGTCGATGCTCGCTATCTTCCCGATTCAAGACTGGCTTGCGCTCGACACCTCGCTCCGCCGCCCGAAAAGAGGCGAAGAGCGGATCAACCAGCCTGCGGACTCCAATCATCACTGGAACTTCCGCCTGCACCTCAGCATAGACCGCCTGAGCGAGGCGTCTTCTTTCAGCGCCACCGTCTGCGGCCTGCTGAAGGACAGTTCAAGATATATAGGCCCTGCTGAAGAATAAGCATCCGCTCATCCTTCACAGAAAAACTTAGTAATGATGAAAAAATAAGTTGGTAAAGTTTTGTAAAGGATTTTTGTAGATAATAGAACAAAAAGACCAGTAAAAGTACCAAGTTATTTTTTAGGAATTACTTACTTCGCGATAGTCTCGCGCATATCGGTGTCGGCCTGGATATTCTTTATCCGGTAGTAGTCCATTATGCCGAGATTGCCCTTGCGGAAGGCTTCCGCCATGGCGAGAGGCACTTCGGACTCGGCTTCGATGACCTTGGCCCTGGCTTCCTGGGCCTTCGCCTTCATCTCCTGCTCGAGCGCCACGGCCATCGCCCTGCGCTCCTCGGCCCGCGCCTGCGCTATGTTCTTGTCGGCATCGGCCTGGTCCATCTGAAGCACTGCGCCGATGTTCTTGCCCACATCGATGTCGGCTATGTCGATGGAGAGTATCTCGTATGCCGTCCCGGCGTCCAGACCCTTGTTGAGCACCAGCTTGGAGATGCTGTCCGGGTTCTCGAGGACGGACTTGTGCGACTCGGAGGAGCCGATGCTGCTGACTATCCCCTCGCCCACTCTCGCAAGCACGGTCTCCTCGCCCGCGCCGCCCACGAGCTGCTTGATGTTGGCCCTCACGGTGACACGGGCCTTGGCGATGAGCTGGATGCCGTCCTTGGCGACGGCCGTCACCGGAGGAGTGTTGATAACCTTCGGATTGACCGACATCTGCACGGCCTCAAGCACGTCGCGTCCGGCAAGGTCTATGGCTGAAGCCATCTTGAAGTCGAGCATTATGTTGGCCTTGTTGGCGGAGATGAGGGCCATCACGACCTTCGGCACGTTGCCCTTGGCGAGGTAGTGCGCCTCGAGTTCGTTGGCCTTGAGGCTGAGGCCGGCCTTGGTGCCGGTGATCATGGCCATCACGATGGTGTGCGGGCTGACTCCCCTCCAGCGCATCAGCACGAGCTGGAGCAGGGACACGTGTACGCCGGAAAGCACGGCCTGAAACCACAGCGCAACAGGGAAGAACCACAAGAGGATGACGAGCGCCACGATGATGATCGCGGCAAGGAGAATTGGATCCATTTCTATTTTTCGATTATTGGTTTGACAGTTACCTGATTGTCTTCGACCGAGACGACTTCGAGAGGCGTGCCGGCGTCGAGAAGGGAGTTGTCGTATGACTTGACCTCGCAGGACACGTCCCCGAACCTGCCCGTCCCCATCGGGGCGAGACGGGTCTGCGCCCTGCCTCTGTCTCCGACGTGGAGCCGGGAGGATTCGTCGTTGACCCTGGAGGTGACTTCCGTCCTGAGTTCGAAGCGTTTCCAGGTCTTCGTGCGGAGGACGGTTACGATGGAGGCGACCAGCAGCACAAGTACCAGGACGGTCACCGCCCATCCGGCCTCCGGGCCGATGTATTCAAATGAATACCAGCACGCTGCGCCAAGTGACAAGAGACTGAGAATGCCCCCGATGCCGACTCCCGGCACGAGGAGCAGTTCGACGAGCATAAAGAGGATGCCCGCGATGATAAGAGCTGCCGTAATCCACCACATTTCTTATATGTTTTGCGTTGTCTTGCAAATATAGGAAAAATGTAAGAACGATAAGATACCCGGTCGTGACCGGGTATGACGAAAGAAGCAGTTGCCGGGTATGAAGAGAGGTGGAACCGGGTATGACGGGAGAGGCGGAGGCGGGCGGGACGATAAAAGTACCGGCTTCTTTTTTAGGAATTACTGAGAAAAATACTAACTTTGCGGACTATTTGTGATTATATCATTAAAATATCATACTTATGCAAAGTAAAGGTGCTATCAGATTTGTGGCCATCTGCCTCATTCTCGCCTGCCTTTGGCAGCTCTCCTTCACTCTTGTGACAAGCATTTGCACGAGGAAGGCCAACGCCGCTGCGGAAAAGGCCGTCGAGAACATCCAGAAGACAGCCGCATTCGCTGAAATTCCGGAGGGGGACAGGGCTTATTACCTCGACTCCATCAGGAAGATCGAAGCCCGTCGCTACACGGACTCCATCTCCGCAGAGAAAATCTATTTCGGCTACACTTTCAAGGGTGTACAGAATCAGGAGATCAATCTCGGACTTGACCTCAAGGGAGGTATGAACGTCATGCTGCAGGTGCAGCTCGAAGACCTCGTCAAGGCCCTCGCCGACCACAACACTTCTCCTGAATTCCTCAAGGCCGTATCGCTCGCCAAGGAGCGCAGCGTCAACTCCCAGTCCGACTTCATCACCCTCTTCGCCGATGCGTGGAAGGAAGTCGGCGGCGGCAAGAGGCTCTCGCATATCTTCGGCACGGCCGATATGGGCAGCAGGATCACGAGCAGCTCTTCAGACGAGCAGGTGATCGCCGTCATCCGCGAGGAGTCCGAAAGCGCCATAGCCAATTCGTTCAACGTCCTGCGCAACCGTATCGACCGCTTCGGCGTGACCCAGCCTTCTATCCAGAAGCTCGGCAACACCGGACGCATCCTCGTCGAACTTCCGGGCGTGAAGGAGCCGGAGCGTGTCCGCAAGCTGCTCCAGGGTACTGCATCCCTCGAATTCTGGACAACCTACACCAACCAGGAGATAGCCCCTTATCTTGAGGAGGCCAACTCCCTCCTCGCCCAGATCCTCTCGACGGAGGAAGAGAGCGAGAAGCCTGCCGCAGCCGTCAAGGATGCTGAGGCTGACGACCTCGTGGCCCAGGAGATCAAGGCCCAGGGAGGAGAAAGCGACGAGGCTGACCTTGCCGCATACAAGAAGGCCAATCCGCTTTTCGCCGTACTGTCCCCTTCGCAGTTCCGCGACAACGCCTGCATCGGACTCGCCGCGGCAGTGGACACCGCCCTCGTGAACAGGTATCTCAATATGCCTGAGGTCGAGGCCCTCTTCCCTGCCGAATTCCGCCCGATGTGGTCAGTGAAGCCGACTTCATATCTCAAGAACAGCAATATCTACGAGCTCGTGGCCATCAAGGCCTCATCACGCGACGGCAAGGCCCCGCTTGACGGAGGTGTCGTCACCAACGCCCGCGTGGACTACGATGACCGCCGCGGCGGAGAGCCGGGAGTGTCTATGACGATGAACGCCGTCGGAGCCAACAGCTGGGCCCGTCTGACCAAGGACAATATCGGCCGTCAGGTGGCCATCGTGCTGGACGGCACCGTATATTCATACCCTACCGTGCAGACCGAGATCACCGGAGGCCAGTCTTCCATCACCGGCAACTTCACCATCGAGGAGGCTACCGACCTTGCCAACGTGCTCAATTCCGGTAAGCTTCCGGCCCCTGCCACCATCGTGCAGGAGCAGGTTGTCGGCCCGTCTCTCGGTGCCGAGTCCATCCGCTCCGGATTCGTTTCCTTCGTGATAGCGTTCTGCCTCGTGCTCCTCTATATGATATTCTTCTACAAGGGGGCCGGACTTGCCGCTGACGTCGCGCTGCTTACCAACGTAGTGCTTCTCTTCGGTACGCTTTCTGCCTTCGGAGCCGTGCTCACGCTGCCCGGTATCGCCGGTCTCGTGCTGACCATGGGTATGGCGGTGGATGCCAACGTAATCATCTATGAGCGCATCAAGGAGGAGCTTAAGGCCGGCAAGGGTCTGGGCAAGGCCATTCACGACGGTTATTCCAACGCCTATTCCGCCATCATCGACGGTCAGGTGACGACCCTCCTCACCGGTATCGTGCTCTTCTTCTTCGGTTCCGGTCCTATCAAGGGCTTCGCCACCACGCTCATCATCGGTATCATCACTTCCGTGCTGACCTCCATCTTCATCACCCGTCTCATCTTCGACGACCGCGTGAACAAGGGCAAGAGCATCTCTTTCGAGACGAGCCACACGAAGAACTTCCTCAAGAATACGAGAATCGACTTCCTTTCCGGCAAGAAGTGGTCTTACCTCATCTCCGGAATCCTCATCCTCATCTCCATAGCTTCCATCTGCTTCAAGGGCTTCACCTACGGTGTGGATTTCACCGGAGGCCGTACCTACGTGGTCCGCTTCGACAAGCCTGTGACCGCTGAGGACGTGCGTCAGGCCACCAACAAGGTGTTCGAGGCCGCAGCTGCCGCTGACGACAAGGTGAGCGGGGCTTCAGTCGAGGTCAAGCAGTTCGGCGGCGACAGCCAGATGAAGATCACCACTTCCTACAAGTTCGAGGACGAGTCCTCAGCCGTAGACGCGGAGATCGAGGGTATGCTCTACGAATCCCTCAAGGGTCTGTACGCCAACGACCTCACCCTCGCGGAGTTCACCTCCACGCTGGATAACCCTAACGGTATCATCTCCTCCGACAAGGTGGGTGCGTCCATCGCCAACGACATCAAGCGCAACGCCATCATCTCCATCATCCTGGCCCTGCTCGTGATATTCTCCTATATCGCGGTGCGTTTCAAGGGCTGGACCTGGGGTCTGGGCGGCGTGGTTTCGCTTGCCCATACGGCCATCATCGTCATCGGATTCTTCTCGCTGTTCAGCGGAATACTTCCGTTCAACCTCGATGTTGACCAGACCTTCATCGCGGCCATCCTGACCATCATCGGTTACGCGATCAACGATACCGTCGTCATCTTCGACCGTATCCGCGAGAATCTCGGCCTGCATCCTAACGAGGACTTCCGCGTGACGGCCAACAAGTCGCTCAACGCGACCCTCACCCGTACAGTCAACACCTCAGTGTCAACTCTCCTCCCGATGCTTGCCATCGCAATCTTCGGCGGCGAGTCCATCAGAGGTCTGTCCGTGGCCCTGTGCCTCGGTATCTGCATCGGAACCTACGCGTCAATCATGATTGCGACTCCGATTATGTACGATTCCACCATGAAGGCCCGCCGGAAGGCTGCTCTGAAGAAGAAATAATTTTTCCTTCCATACTAACGCCCGACCCGTCAAAAGGCCGGGCGTTTTTGTTATCTTTGCACCGCTATGTCCTTCGTACACCTTCACGTCCATACCCAATACTCCGTCCTCGACGGGATGAGCGATATCGAGAAACTCTTCGTCCGTGCCGAAGAACTCGGTATGCCGGGGCTTGCCATCACCGACCACGGCAATATGTACGGGGTGAAGGACTTCAAGGACATCTCAGCCAAGCATCCGGGCGTGAAGCCCGTCATAGGCTGCGAAATCTACGTCACGCAGCATTACGACCACCAGCTCAAGGACAACGCGCACCGCAAGTACTACCATCTCATCCTGCTTGCCAAGAACTACGTCGGGTACTGCAACCTGATGAAAATCGTCTCCACGGGGCATATCGAGGGTATGTACTATGACAAGCCCCGCGTAAGCCACGAGGTGGTCGAGAAATACCACGAGGGCCTGATCTGCTGCTCGGCCTGCATCGCCGGGGAAATCCCGCGCGGGATACTTGCGGGGGATATGGACGGCGTGAACAAGGCGATAGAGTGGCACAAGAGGGTGTTCGGGGAGGACTATTACCTCGAGGTGATGCTCCACCGGACCGAAGTTCCGGGGCTGTCCACGGAAGTCTATGAGAGGCAGAAGGAGTATTGCGCCGCCATTTTCACTCTCGCCGGGAAGCACGGGGTGAAGGTAGTGGCGACCAACGACGTGCATTTCGTGCGCAGGGAGGACGGTCCTGCCCACGACAGGCTGATATGCCTGACGACCCGCTCCGACTTCGACGACCCCAAGAGGATGCGCTACACGCAGCAGGAGTTTCTGAAGAGCGAGGAGGAGATGGCCGCCCTCTTCCCGGACCATCCGGAAGCCCTTTCCAACACGCTGGAAGTGCTGGACAAGGTGGAGAATTATGCCATCGACCGCGGCCACGTCCTGCCCAAGTTCCAGATAGAGCAGAGCTTCCTCGACAATATTGACATCTATCTCGACAGGTACGCCGACATCATCGAGAACGGCCGCTACGAAGTCACCAGAGACCACGACGGCAACGTCACCGGCAAGACGGACAGAGGCGGGGAATTCTGCCATTCCGTGGCCTATCTGTGCCATCTCACCTACGAAGGCGCGCGCGAGCGCTACGGGGACACCCTCACGGACGAGCAGAGCGACCGCATCCACTTCGAGCTGATGACCATCTCCTATATGGGATTTCCGGACTACTTCCTCATCGTCCAGGACTTCATCAACTGGGGTCGCCGCAACGGGGTTTCCGTGGGTCCTGGCAGAGGCTCGGCCGCCGGTTCGTGCGTGGCGTACTGCCTGCATATCACCAATCTGGACCCCATCCGCTACGACCTCCTCTTCGAGCGTTTCCTCAATCCGGAGCGAATCTCGATGCCGGATATCGATGTGGACTTCGACGACGAGGGCCGCTATCGCGTGATACAGTACGTGCAGGAGCATTACGGGGCTGACCACATCTCGCACGTCATCACCTTCGGCACTATGGCGGCCAAGCTTGCCGTCAAGGATGTGGCCCGCATCTCCAAGCTCTCGATTCCGGAGTCCAACCGCCTGACGAAGATGATTCCCGACAGACCCTTCACCGTCAAGGTGAACGGGGAGGACAAGGAATTCAAGCCGACCCTTGCCAACTGCGTCAAGTACGTGAAGGAGCTGAAGAACGAATACGAGAACGGAGACCCCCTGGTGAAGGAGGTTCTCGGCTACGCCCTCCAGCTCGAGGGCTGCATACGCCAGACCGGAATCCACGCCTGCGCGATGATTATCGGACGCGGCAACCTGACTGACTATATCCCCATCACGGTCGGAGAGGACAAGGCCACGGGGCAGAAAGTGTGGGTGAGCCAGTACGAGGGCTCCAAAATCGAGGATGTCGGAATGCTCAAGATGGACTTCCTCGGACTCAAGACCCTCTCCATCATCGACCGCTGCCTCGCCCTGGTGAAGAAACGCTTCGGGGAGGACATCGACATAGAGAAGATTCCGATAGACGATCCGGCGGTATTCGACCTCTTCTCGAGAGGCGACACCAAGAGCATATTCCAGTTCGAATCCGGGGGCATGAAGGAATGGCTGATCAAGCTGCATCCGGAGCGCTTCGAGGACCTTATCGCGATGAACGCCCTCTACCGTCCGGGGCCTATGGACTATATTCCGGACTTCGTCGCCGGCAAGAACGATCCGAGCAAGATAAAATACGACCTGCCGGATATGGAGGAATACCTCAAGGAGACCTACGGCGTCACCGTCTATCAGGAGCAGGTGATGCGCCTGTCCCAGAAGCTGGCCGGTTTCTCCAAGGGCAAGGCCGACAAACTCCGCAAGGCGATGGGCAAGAAGAAGAAGGACGTGCTGGATTCCCTTAAGGAGTCCTTTATGAAGGGCGCGCTCGCCAACGGCTATCCGCAGGAGACTCTCGAGAAGATATGGAAGGACTGGGAGGCCTTCGCCAAGTACGCCTTCAACAAGTCACACGCAACCTGCTATGCCTGGGTGAGTTATCAGACCGCCTGGCTCAAGGCTCACTACCCGTCCGAGTTCCAGGCCTCCAACCTCACCCAGAACACCGCCAATATGGAGGAGATGAAGGAGATAATGGCGGACTGCCGGAAAAACGGCATCCGCGTGCTGAGTCCGGACGTCAACGAGTCCGAATCGCAGTTCTCCGTCAACTCCGGTGGCGATGTGCGCTTCGGCCTGAGCGGCCTCAAGGGTTTCGGGGACAATATGGTCGAGAGCATCATAAAGGAGAGGGAGAGCGGCGGAAAATTCTCCGACATCTATGATTTCGTGGAGCGACTCTCCGCCGTCCTCAACCGCAGGGCGCTCGAGACGCTCGCATATTCCGGGGTTCTGGACTCTTTCGGGCTGAAGAGGACGCAATATTTTCTGCCCTGCAAAAACGGCGAACTCTTCATCGACGAACTCTCCAGATACGCCACCCTCTACCGCAACGACGAGATTGACAGTTCTTCTTCCCTCTTCGGGGATGCGGAGGAGATGAAGCCTGTGAGACCGGAAGCCCCGGTGTTCGTCGGAGAGGAGGACACTCTCGCCCTGTTGCAGAAGGAGAAGGAATTCGTGGGGATGTATCTGTCCTCGCATCCTCTGGACCGCTACCGCTTCGAAATTGAGAATTTCACGAGCTGCCCTCTCTCCTCGATAGGCAAGGCCGTCGAAGAGCAGGAGGCCCTGAAGAAGAGTTGCAGGGTCTGCGTGGCGGGGATAGTGACCGATGTCAAGAACATCACCACCAAAAGCGGCTCGCCCGGAGTCAAGGTCACGATAGAGGACTTCGACGGCAACGGCGAATTCGCCCTCTTCGGCAAGGAATATCAGGATTTTCTGCCGTTTATGCAGCTGCACGCCCAGGTCTTCATCGAGGGGGAAATCTCCGAAAGATACTTCCTCAAACCGGAGGAGAAGGCTGCCGGCAAGACTTCTCCTTATGCGTTCAAGTTCAAGAAGATGTCCCTGCTGGGCAATGTCGCGGACGAGCTGCTATCGGAGTTCGTGCTTCATATCGACTCTTCGCAGCTCAACCCGGACTTCCGCAAGAGTCTCGTCAAGCTGCTGAAGGACTCTAAAGGCAAGATTCCGCTCACCGTCACGCTTAATGACGCGCCAAGCGGCTATAAGATAGATTTCCGCTCCAAGAAGTTCTCGGTCAAGGTAAGCCAGGCCCTGACGGACAGGCTCTGTCAGCTCCACATAGGCTACAGTTTCAGCAGGAGAGCCTGCCTGTAGCTGTCCCCTATCGGGATTATCTTGCCGTTGTCCGTCTCGACCACTCCGCGGCTCACCTCCCTGATGTGGGCGAGGTTGACGACGTATGAGCGGTGTACGCGGACGAAACGGTTTTCCGGCAGTTTTTCCAGTAGTTTCGCCATGCTCAGCAGCACGAGTTTCGGGGCCGTCTCGCCGCTGACGTAGATTTTGAGGTATTCGCTCATACTCTCCACATAGACGATGTCGGAGACGTTGACCTTGATTATCTTGTAGTCCGCCTTGAAGAACACGTAGTCCTCCTGCGGACTTTCGGACTTCCCTCTGGATGCCTCCAGCAGGTCGAACCTTTCCCTGAGCTTCTCCGCGGAAGCCACGAATTCGCTGAGGCTGAACGGCTTGAGCAGGTAGTCCACGGCATCCACCTTGAACCCGTCCACGGCATATTCCGAATATGCGGTCGTGAAGACCGTCAGCGGCCTGTGCCGCAGCAGCCGCACGAAGTCCAGGCCGGAGAGATCCGGCATATTGATGTCCAGGAACATCGCGTCCACTTCGTTCCCGTCCAGGATTCGGCTTGCCTCAAGCGCATTGCCGCAGGCCCCCACAAGTTCCAGGAACGGGACTTTGGATATGTATATTTCGAGCTGTCTGAGAGCCAGAGGCTCGTCGTCCACGGCAATCACCCTAATCATCTCCGGTTTCCTCCGTCATTTCGGCCCGCGCAGGCAGCACGAGCAGCAGTTCATAAGTATCTTCTCCGGCATCTATGTGGAGTACGTATTCCCCTCCGTACAGCAGGTCCAGACGCTTGCGGATATTCTCCAGGCCTATTCCGTTCTCCTCCGCCCTGCCGTCCTTCCTTCTCTGCGGAAGGCTGTTGGCACACCTGAATATGAGTTTGCCGTTCTCTATCACGGCGCTGATGCGGACGAAGCTCCCCTTCCCTCCTATGTCCCCGTGCTTGAAGGCGTTCTCGGCTATGGTCGCCAGTATCATAGGCGGGACTTCCGCGTCGGCCCCGTTGTCCGGGAAGTCGAAGGCGATGTTGACGTCGTCCTTGTATCTGAGCCGCATCAGGGAGAGATAGTGCCTGAGGAATGCTTCTTCTTTGGTCAGCGGGACGGTCGGGGTGTTGTTGTCGTAGAGCACGTAGCGCATCAGGCGGGAGAGTTCCACGATGCTGTCCTTGGCCTTGTCCGGGTCGATGTCCACAAGCGCGTGGATGTTGTTGAGCGTGTTCATAAAGAAATGCGGGTTTATCTGATACCTCAGATAATCGAGCCGGTAGCGGAGATTCTCTTTCTCCAGGGCCTCAGCCCTCCTCTCGTCCCGCAGGAAGCGCAGATAGAACTTCGCGCCGAGATTGACCCCGAGCATCAGAAGGGCCACGACTATCTTGAGGTAGCCGGGCCGTATGGGCTTGCTCTCGGGTATGGTCATAGGATGCTGCGGCATCGCCTCTCCTATATGCGCTTCCGGCATAGGAGGCTGCTGGCGGCCCTGCTGCTCCCTCGGCTCCGGAGGAGGCTGCATCCTCCCCTGCTGCTCCATAGGCTCGGGAGGTCGCAGCGTGGTGTAGCCGACTCTTGCGTCGGAGAGCATTATATATGCGGAGAAAAACGCAAATGCAAGGAAAACGAGCACCGTGTAGGCCAGGGGCTTGTTCTTCTCCGTCAGCAGCGGAGCAATCAGGTAGTTGTGCAGCAGGAAGAGGACGAGGAATGGAATCGTCGAGAGCCACAGCTGCCAGATGTCCCTGAACTCGAATTTCAGTGAAGGTTCGGAGAGCAGCTGCAGCAGGGCCACGACCGCCTCGACGGCGAATACTCCCGCCCATATCAGCGGTACCAGCCAGCCTTCAAGCTTGATTTTCTTTCTGAGGAGCGTTGTCATTTCTTCCGCAAAAATACTTACTTATTTTCAAGCCCGGACTCCCTTTCGTTGAGAAAATCCGCCCGTTCACTGAAAAAACGGACAGCTTCCCCCGTTTCGGGCGAATATTGCAGGCGAAACCATTACTAAGTAATGATGAAAAAATAAGTTGGTAAATTTTTGTACAGGATTTTTGTAGATAAATTTGTTTGTGAAGAAGGAGCGTACCGGGGTACGTGACTGATGAACAAATGAATTTAGAACAAAAAGACCAGCAAAAGTACCAAGTTATTTTTTAGGAATTACTAAACAACGCAGAATTATGAAAAGAAGAAGATTACTCGTGTTGTTGACCGTGCTGCCGCTGCTCGGAGGCTGCATCTACGGTCAGATTGACATTGACGACAGTCCATCTTCGGAGACGGGGACGGACACGGAGTCGGACTCAGATTCTGACTCTGACTCCGGCACCGTCAGTATCGAAGACGATGATGACGCCATAGCAAACGTCTCTGCCGACAGGGTCATCACCATCACGTTCTCGGACGGGAACGGAGCCTCGGTCAGCGGGGACGAGGCGGGAACAGTCTCCGTCAGCGGCAATGACGTGACCGCCACCAACAACGGGGACGAGGTCATCCGCTACAATCTCTCCGGAAGCACCTCCAACGGATTTTTCAAGCTCTACAGCAGCGTCAAGCAGATAATCTCGCTCAACGATGTCAGCATCACGAACCCCTCCGGCGCGGCCATCAACAATCAGAGCCACAAGCGCACGTTTGTCGCGGTGAGCGGCAGCAACACCCTCAAGGACGGGGCGACAGATTCGGACGGGGACTACCCGGACGAAGACGATGACGAGGATATGAAGGCGGCCTTCTTCAGCGAGGGACAGCTGATATTCAGCGGGGACGGCAGCCTGAAGGTCACCGCCACGGGCAAATCCGGAATTGCCAGCGATGACTATCTCCGCTTCACCTCCGACGGACCTTCGATCGAGGTCAGCTCCTCCGCAGGACACGGCCTCAAGGCCAATGACGCGATTATCATCAGCGGCGGCATCATCAGCGTGTCCGTCTCAGGGATAGGCAAGAAAGGCCTTACCACCGACGGATATGCCTATATCGGCGGAGGCGAAGTCACCGTCAGCACCAGCGGAAGCGCCGGGACGGTGGACGGGGAACTCACCGGAGTGGCCGGAATCCGCGCCGACGAGCTGTTCACAATCACGGGCGGCACCCTCGGCATCACCTCCACCGGCAAGGGGGCAAAGGGTATCAGCAGCGACGGGGACGGGAAGTTCGAGGGCGGAAGCGTCAGCATCATAACGAGCGGGGCCAACTACGGCAGTTCCTCCGGCAACGGCGGCTGGGGAGGCAGCAGTTCATCGTCCTCCTCCAAGTCCTCCAAGGGCATTAAGGTCGACGGAGACCTGTACTTCAGCGGGGCGGACGTGACGGTGAAGAGCAGTTCCCACGAGGGAATCGAAGCCAAGGGCAAAATCAGCATCACCGCCGGCTCGGTAAGCAGCACTTCATCCGACGACGCCATCAATTCCGGCTCGGATATGACTATCAGCGGAGGGTATGTCTATGCTCTCTCCACCGGCAATGACGGTCTGGACGCCAACGGCAATCTCTATATCAGCGGCGGCGTGGTCTATGCCGTGGGCAGCGGCTCGCCGGAAGTGGCGATCGACGCCAATACGGAGGGAGGCTACAAGTTCTATCTCAGCGGCGGCACTCTGGTGGCCATAGGAGGGATAGAATCCGGCTCCAGCCTCAGCCAGGCGGTGCTTACATCCGGAAGCTGGACTAAATCAAGCAATTACGCCATCTACGACGGAGACACTCAGCTCTTCGCGTTCAAGGCCCCGACAAGCGGCGGAAGCGGTATGGTGCTCTCCTGTCCTACGCTGAAGAGCGGCAGCAGCTACACCCTCAAATCCGGCGTCAGCCTTTCCGGAGGCACAACATACTTCGATGTCGTCACCTTTGATGCGGAGGTCAGCGGAGGCAGCTCTACAAGCCTGACCGCAAGCACCCAGAGCGATGGCAATACCGGAGGCGGCAATCAGGGCGGCGGCAACCAGGGCGGCGGCGGAAATCCAGGCGGTCCCGGCGGAAGATAAAAAATGATACGGAAAATGAAACGGATAATATTAATACTGAGCATCCTTCTTCTCGCCCAGAGCATACGGGCGCAGGAGGTCAAATCCCCGGACAAGAGCGGTCTTGTCGTCAAGGAATGGAACAGCGACGTCGGCACAGACCAGCGGAGGCTGGACCGGATGACGACCTACAACGCCCTGGGACGCAAGCACGAGGAGATAGAATACGGCAAGGACGGACAGAAGTGGCGCAAGCGCTACGAGTACGACGGGGAGGGGAAGCTTCTGAGGGTCCTGGTCTATGGACACAACGACAAACTGGACAATGTCCGCAAGTTCGAATTCGACAATCTGGGCAGAAAAAAGACGGAATATGTCTATGATTCAAAGGGAAAACTCCGCCGTATCAAGTATTACGAATACGGGCGCAGCGATGATTGACGAGTCCGTCACGAGCGGATTCGCCCCCATCCTGCTGGAGGAGATGGAGTCCATACGCCTGATGAACAGGACGGACACCAAATACCTCACAGACAGCCACAAACTCAGGGACATCCTCGCCGATGCCTGCAGGTGCGGCTACCGCATCCTGGAGACGGACGGCCACAGGCTCAACGCCTATGACAGCCTCTACTTCGACACGCCAGGGCTGAAGATGTTTCTCGACCATCGCAACTGCCACCTTGTCCGGGAGAAGGTAAGGACGAGAAGCTACTTGAGTTCCGGAGTGACCTTCCTTGAGATAAAGCGCAAGAACAACCACGGAAGAACCCGCAAAAAGCGTATGGAGATACCCCGGGCACTGTTTTCCGACTTCGGCGACTCCGCAGCGGCGTGCAGCTGGCTCGCCTGCAATTCGGGTTTCGCTCCGGATGCGCTCTCCCCTTCCGTGGAGACCGTCTTCCGGCGGATGACTCTCGTGAATCCGGAGATGAGCGAAAGGCTCACCATTGATACGGGAATCCGTTTCACCAATCTCCGTACCGGTCTTCAGTCCGGTCTCGGGGAGGCCGTCATCATCGAGCTGAAACAGGACGGGAGGGCGTTCAGCCATATGAAGTGCATCCTCTCCGCCCACAGGGTCAAAGCGATGAAGATGAGCAAATACTGTATGGGGGTTACCCTGACCGACCCTTCCGCGAGAGCCGGAAGATTCAGACAGAAAGCCAGAATAATAGAGAAATTAAATAAAAATTTTTAAGCCGCAATGTTTTACAACGACTACACTGGAGCCGCGCCTCTGGACGAGAGCGAACTCCTTGACATCCAATCGGCCATCGATCCCGTGATGACTACGGCCCAGAACCTCGCGGAACTCGGCATACGCTTCTTCCTGAACCTGCTCGTATGCTGGCTTATCGTGCGCTTGTTCTACTTCCGCAAAAGCCGCCGCAGGGATTATTTCTTCACTTTCATCTGCTTCTCTTCGGCAATGCTTCTCCTTCTGTATATGATGGGGAACGTGGAGGTCGGAGTGGGGCTGACTCTGGGAATGTTCGCCATTTTCGGAGTCATACGCTACCGGACCGAGACCGTGCCGATACGGGAGATGACCTATCTTTTCGTGATTATCGCCATTGCGGCGGTCAACGGACTCGCTCCTCTGTACAGATTGAGCGGAGCGCTTGACGGGAACCCGCATTATATCCTCTCGTATGGGGACATATTCATCACGGTCCTTACCAATCTTCTAGCCATCGGACTTATCTGGATTCTGGAGAGCAGCAGCACGATGAAGCACAGCGCCACGAAGATCATCCTCTACGACCGCATAGAACTCATCGTACCGGAGAGACGGGAGGAGCTTCTCGCGGACATCCATAAGCGCTGCGGCATCAGGGCCGACAGAATCGAGATAGGGAACATCGACTTCCTCAAGGATTCAGCCTTCATAAAGCTCTATTACACACCCGATTCGGAGGAAATCTCCACCATCGGTTCCATCACCCGCTACAAACAGTTCACAGAACAGCAGGAATTGTAGAATTCTTAGTAATTTTGTTTTCAAAACCACTTCCAAATGAGATATAGTCGCTTACTCGCCCTCCCGGTGCTGATGCTGCTTATGCCGCTTGCGGCATCGTCACAGGACACTTCAATACGCACCAGAAGCAGCCTTGAGGCTGACTGGAAAATCAGAAAGGGCCTGCATCTGAACGCCGAATACGAACTCCGCACCTCCGACGGCCTGAGCGGAGTCGAGAGACATCAGTTCTCCCTCGGCCTGTCCTACAAGCTGAACGATCATTTCACGGCCGGCGCGGGATACTCCTATCTCGGACACTACGGCTCGGACGGAAGTCTCAAGCCGCGCCACCGTATGACGGCAGATATCAGTTACAGGCTGGATGCGGGGGACTGGCGCCTTTCCGTCAAGGAGGCCCTGCAGCTCACGCACCGCTCCTACGACTTCAACCGCTTCCAGCAGACCCCGAACGCCCTCGAACTGAAATCCCGGGCGAAGCTGGGCTACAGGGGCTTGCAGAAGATTGAACCCTACGCCTATGTCGAGGTCCGCAACATTTTCAACGCCCCGAGCTGCTCCGCGACCTACAACAGCAGCTCCGACGCATATAGCGACTACGAATTTCTCGGATACAAGGACGTGTATATCAACCGCTTGAGGGGAGCCGTGGGCGCGGAGTGGAAGCTGTCCAAGAAGCATTCGCTCGATTTCCACGTCCTCTGTGACCGCAACCGCGACAGGGTGACGGACACCAACAAGTCCGGCACGAAACTCAAAGCCCTCTACTGGGAAAACTCCAACTGCGTCTCCCTCTGCATCGGATATAAATTCTCTTTCTGATGCTAAGAGGGACTCCGCAGAGTCCGCATCACCACCCCTGCGCCGAGACCGGATGTTCCAGTCCGTCAGGGGTGACAAGCACGGCTCCGACGTCCTTCCGGGCAAGATGTCCGATGACGTCGAAGCCGTTAAGTTCTTTGCGGAGCTCTTCGTAACGGCTTATCGGGATGACGAACAGCAGACGGAAGTCATCTCCCCCGTTCATCGCTGCGGATACCGGATCGATGTCAAGTTCTTTTCCGAGGGCGAAGCTGTTGCCCTCGAAAGGTATCTTGTCGGCATAGGTCTTGACTCCCAGGCCGCTGTCTCTGGAGAGCCTCAGAAGGGCATCCGAGAGTCCGCGGGAGACAAGATATGAGAATGACGGCACAAGTCCCGTCTCCTCCACCGTGGAGACTATTTCCGAGGAGAGTTCCGGCTTAAGGTATGCGGCGAGCAGCATCTTGTACTTTTCTAGTTCGCTGACGCGCCTTTCCAGGGCCTGCTCTCCGAGATAGGCGGCGCCGAGGCTCCCCGACACGCAGACAAGGTCCTTGCTCTGCGCTTCCGGGCGTTTCTTTTCGATTTCTGCGGCGATATAGCCTCCGGCGGTGATACTTATGGCAAGTCCGTTCCGTGACGGCTCAAGCTCAAGACTGAGGCCTTTGTAGCCCTGTTCCTTCGCGGCCAGGAGGACTCCGCTCCAGAGTTCGCTTATCTGCTCGAAGTCAAGCTTGGCGGACACGCCGAGGGTCACGGAGAGGGTCTGCGCATGCGCCAGAGCGGCGTACAGCTCCCCCGTGACGGCTATCACGCTCTTGTAGCCGAGGTGCTTCAGCGGGAAATAGACCAGATTGAAGTCCGTACCTTCCAGAAGCAGACGGGAAGCCGAGACTGGCACGGCATCCGCCTCCGGCCTGAAACGCAGCGGCTCTCCGAAAGGAGCGTAGCCGCTGCCTTCGAAGAGCTGCCGTATGGCCTCTACCCTGCCGAGTTCGGAGAAAGTCTTGGCCATCAGAGATTTCTCAGAAGATTGTTGAGATTGACCTTGCGGTCTATCATAGAGCGGAGTTCCGCTACAGGCACTCTCTCCTGAAGCATCGTGTCGCGGTCGCGGACGGTGACGCAGTTGTCATTGAGCGAGTCGTGGTCGACGGTGATGCAATATGGCGTACCTATGGCGTCCTGACGGCGGTAGCGCTTGCCGATGCTGTCCTTCTCGTCGTACTGGCAGTTGAAGTCGAACTTCAGTTCGTTCATCACCTTCTGTGCGAATTCCGGCAGGCCGTCCTTCTTGACGAGAGGCAGGACCGCCGCCTTCACCGGAGCGAGCGGCGCAGGCAGGCTGAGCACTGTACGCGTGTCGCCGCCCTCGAGAGTCTCAACCTTGTAGGAATGGCTCAGCACGGCAAGGAACATACGGTCCACGCCGATGGATGTCTCCACGCAGTACGGCACATAGCTTTCGTTTGTCTCCGGGTCGAAGTACTGGAGCTTCTTGCCCGAGAGTTTCTGATGGTTGCCCAGGTCGAAGTCGGTGCGGCTGTGGATGCCTTCGAGTTCCTTGAATCCGAACGGGAAGTTGAATTCGATGTCCGTGGCGGCATTGGCGTAATGGGCCAGCTTCTCGTGGTCGTGGAAACGGTAGTTCTCCGCTCCCATTCCGAGATTGACGTGCCACTTCATACGGTTTTCCTTCCACTTCCGGAACCATTCCATTTCCGTCCCCGGACGCACGAAGAATTCCATCTCCATCTGCTCGAACTCCCTCATCCTGAATATGAACTGACGGGCCACCACCTCGTTGCGGAAGGCCTTTCCTATCTGCGCGATGCCGAAAGGAATCTTCATCCTTCCCGTCTTCTGCACGTTGATATAGTCCACGAAGATGCCCTGCGCCGTCTCCGGACGGAGGTAGATCGTGCTGGAGTCGTCTCCTACCGAACCGAACTGCGTGGAGAACATAAGGTTGAACTGTCGCACGTCCGTCCAGTTCTTGGTGCCGCTTATCGGGCATACGATGCCGCAGTCGAGGATGATCTGCTTGTATTCCGCCAGGTCGTTGGCCTGCTCCGCAGCTACGTAACGATTGTGAACCTCCTCATAGTGAGCCTTTTCGCGAAGGACGTTGGGGTTGGTCTCGCGGAATTTCGCCTCGTCGAAGGTGTCTCCGAATTTCCTGCGGCCCTTCTCCACCTCCTTGTTTATCTTCTCTTCGATTTTCGCGAGATAGTCTTCTATCAGCACGTCGGCGCGATATCTCTTCTTGGAGTCCTTGTTGTCGATCAGAGGGTCGTTGAATGCCGCCACGTGGCCGGAAGCGACCCAGGTCTTGGGATGCATAAAGATGCAGGCGTCGATGCCCGCGATGTTCTCGTTGAGGCGCGTCATCGCGTTCCACCAGTACTGCTTGATATTGTTCTTGAGTTCCACGCCCATCTGACCGTAGTCATATACCGCGGCCAGTCCGTCGTAGATTTCACTGGACGGAAAGATGAACCCGTACTCCTTGCAGTGGGCGACAAGCACCTTGAATAATTCTTCTTGTGTCATATCTCTTTTTTTTGATTTTCGGTGACAGGATACAAATTTAACCATTTTCGGCCAAATATCTCCATCAACGGCCCCATTATGAACTCCCTCTCCTTCATCTTCGGATGGGGCAGGGTCAGCTCCGGCGTATCGATGCAAAGGTCTCCGTAGAGCAGTATGTCTATGTCTATGATGCGGTCGTGATATATCCGGCTGCCGTCCGGGGCGTATTCCACCTTCTCCCGGCGTCCCATCCGCCGCTCTATGTCCTTGCAGAGACTGAGGAGCTCTGACGGGCCGAGGGGGCAGTCGTAGCGGACGGCGCAGTTCAGAAAGTCCCCTCCCTCGAAGCCCCAGGACTTGGATTCCACGATGGAGGACAGGGCGGAATAATGCACGCCGAGACCCTCGTCCAGAAGTTCAAGAGCCCTCACGATATTGCTCCTGCGGTCTCCGAGATTGGTGCCGAGCGAAAGATACGTGTCAGTTGTCTTCATCTTCCATCTGCGGATCCATACCGAGAGCGACCCTCGCCTCGTCGGAGAGCAGGCTCTGGTCCCAGGCCGGCTCGAAGACGAGTTCCAGCTCACAGCCGCTGATGCCCGGAGTGTCCTCTACGGACCTCTTGACGTCCGCCATCACCTCGTCCGCCATCGGACAGTTGGGAGCGGTGAATGTCATCTTGATATATACCTTGTGTTCCTTGTTGATGGTAAGTTCGTAGATAAGGCCGAGGTCGTATATGTTTACCGGGATTTCCGGGTCATAGACCTGCTTCAGGGCAAGTATCACGTTCTCATACAGAGGAGCAAGTTCCCTGACATCCTCCGGTGTCAGCACGTCATTGTTGTTTTCGCTCATTTCTGACAATTCTTTTCTGCAACGCTTCTTATCGTGTCAATCATGGATGCCAGTCCGTTGGCTCTCGTAGGCGAAAGGTTTTCCTTCAGGCCAAGCTCCTCCACAAAGGAAAAATCATCGCCGGCGATTTCGCAGGCTGTCCGTCCGGAATATACGGAGATGAGCAGGGAGATGATGCCCCCGCTTATCACGGCATCGCTTCCGGCGCTGAAGAAGAGCCTGTCCCCTTCTATCTTCGTATCAAGCCAAACCCGTGATTGACAACCTTTTATCAATCTATCCTCGGTCTTGAGACTCTCCGGATATTTATCGGAAGAGTTGCCGAGTTCTATGAGATATTCGTATTTGTCGAGCCAGTCGTCATATAGGGAGAACGCCTCTATGACCTCATCCTTCGCTTCTTTCAGTGTCTTCATCTTCTGTCAAGCATTTTAATCGCCCTGTCGAGAGACTGCATCAGATAGCGGGCCTCATCCACAGTGTTGTATGGGGCGAACGACGCCCTTATCATCCCCGTAACTCCGAAACGGTCCATCAGCGGCTCGGCGCACATCTGTCCGGAACGTACGGCCACGCCCATCTTGTCGAGGATGAGGGCGAGGTCTTCGTGGTGGAAATGTTCCACGGAGAACGAAAAGAGAGGAATCTTCTCAAAGCCGTCCCCGGGAAGTCCATAGAGGTGGAAACGCGGGTCGGAAGTAAGTGCATTGAGCATATAGTCAACGACTTCCGCCGTATTTCTCTCTATTTCTTCCGTGCGCATCCTCTCCGCCATGGCAAGGGCCGGAACAAGAGTAGGAGTGCCGGAAATGTTCTGAGTGCCGGCTTCAAATTTCTGAGGCAGAGGAGCATAGCTCGTTCCGCTCCATTTGACGCTTCCTATCATCTCCCCTCCTCCCATATAAGGCGGCATCTTCTCCAGAAGTTCCCTGCGTCCATAGAGGACTCCGGTACCGGGAGAGGCATATACCTTGTGTCCGGAGAACGCGTAGAAATCGCATCCCGTCGCACGAACGTCCACCGGAGTGTGCACCACTCCCTGCGCCCCATCTACGAGGACTGGGCAAGAGGCTGAATGACAGATTTTTACAATTTCCTCAACAGGGTTCACAAGACCCAGAACGTTGGAGATCTGAGACACGCACACCAGCTTTGTGCGCGGGTTGAGCATAGAGCTGAGCCGCCCCACTTCGAGATGTCCGTCATCGTCCACAGGCAGCACCCTGAGATTCGCCTTCCTGCGGGAACACATCATCTGCCAGGGAACTATGTTGGAATGATGTTCACTCTCGCTGACTATGATTTCATCTCCTTCGCTGACGAAAGCTTCTCCGAAACTGAAGGCGACAAGATTGATGGATGCCGTCGTGCCGGATGTGAAAATCACCTCCTCGCGGCAGGAAGCGTTGATGTATTTCGCGACAGCGTCCCTGGCGTGTTCGTATTTTTCGGTGGCGAGGCCGGCTATATGATGTACGGCGCGGTGGAGATTGGCGTTGCAGCGCGTGGACATCTCGTCCCACTCGCGCACGACGGACACCGGTCTGAGGGCCGTGGCGGCATTGTCAAGGTAGACAAGCCTCTTTCCATAGACCTGCTCCGAAAGCTGCGGGAACTCGTTTCTTAAATCGGCAATATTCATATAGGGCGCAAAATTAGCAATTTAGTAATTCCTAAAAAAAAATTGCTTATTTTTGATGAAGAAAAAGACTTCTCTTATGATTGACTACATCTCCGGCAGACTCGCCGAACTTACTCCGACTTCAGCTGTCATCGACAACGGCGGCATAGGTTATTCCGTGGAGATTTCCCTTCAGACATACGACACTCTCGACGGCAAGACCGAAGCCACGCTGTATATCCAGCGGCAGGTCAATCAGAGAGACGGGCAGGAAGTGGACTACGGCTTCGCGACAAAGGAGGAGCGCGGCATATTCAGGAGCATCACCGGCGTCTCCGGGATGGGAGCGGCTTCGGCGCGGATGATTCTCTCCTCGCTCTCCCCCGCAGAACTCAACGAGGCAATACTCTCGGAGGATATCAACCGCCTCAAATCAATCAAGGGCATAGGCCTCAAGAGCGCACAGCGCCTCATATTGGAGTTGAAGGACAAGATAGTGAAGGGAGAGAACGCAAACTTCGACACCCTGCTCAAAGCCGAATCCAACAGGGACGCGGACGAAGCCGCATCCGCTCTGCTTAATCTCGGATTCTCTAAGCCAAACATATCCAAGGCCATTCAGGCCATACTCAAGGAGAAGCCGGGCGCAAGTCTCGAAGAAATCATCAAGACGGCCCTTAAAATGTTGTAGTAATTCCTAAAAAATAACTTGGCGCTTTTGCGGATCCTTCTGTCTATGTCCAGAAAAAGCCTTAACTGCCAATAAATTTTTCGTAATTACAGGTCTATCTTCCGAAATAGACAAGCAATACTGATATGTCTGAAGGCGACACTCCGGAAATCCTCATAGCCTGGGCTATAGTGTGCGGAGCGTACTTTTTCAACTTCTGGCGGCACTCTATCGAAAGACCGGAAAGTCTTTCAAAATCGAAGTTTTCAGGGATTTTAAGATTCTCAAGACGGTGCAGTTTTTCCGCATTCTGGATTTCCCTGTCGATATATCCGCTATATTTTATCGATATTTCCACGCTTTCCATTATCTCCTCGTCGGACGTTCCACGTGGAACAATTTTCAGTAATTCGGCAAGCGAAACTTCCGGGCGAGAGGCTATATCCGCAATCCTCCGTGACTCTGAAATAGGACTTGAACCGCAGTCGGAAAGGAAAGGATTGGCAAGGGCCGGTGATATGTTGTTATCTTCGCAATATGAGCGCAGTTTGTCCACGCTATCATATTTCTCCATCATCCTCGAATACCTCTCCTCACTTGCGAGACCAAGCGAATGGGAAATCCCGGTAAGCCGGTAATCAGCATTATCCTGCCTAAGAAGTATTCTATATTCGGCCCTGGAGGTAAACATACGGTACGGCTCATCCACACCCTTGGTTACGAGATCGTCTATCAGCACTCCTATGTAGGATTCATCCCTGCGGAGGATCAGAGGCTCCTTGTCGCGGACTTTGAGATGGGCGTTGATTCCGGCCACTATTCCCTGCCCCGCCGCCTCTTCGTATCCGGTGGTTCCGTTGACCTGCCCGGCGAGGAAGAGGTTTTCTATCGTCTTGGTCTCAAGACTCGGCTTGAGCATCACGGGATCGAAATAATCATATTCCACCGCATAGGCCGGACGGTATATACGCACGTTTTCAAGACCCTCGATGGCGTGGAGAGCGTCTATCTGAACTTTAAGCGGCAGAGAAGAGGAGAAACCCTGAAGGTAATATTCGTTGGTGGTGCGGCCCTCCGGCTCAAGGAAAAGCTGGTGCGCCGGATTGTCCGGAAAGACCCTCAGCTTGTCTTCGATGCTCGGACAGTACCGGGGACCCTTGCCGCTGATAAGGCCGGAGAAGAGCGGCGACTCGGAGAAACCGGACCTGAGTATCTCGTGGACCCTCTTATTGGTATGCAGTATAAAACAGGGCATCTGCTCCTGGCCGGACTGTATCGAAGAAGGGATGTCCAGAAATGAAAAGCGAGACGGCTTTGCATCTCCGAGCTGCTTGGGGAGACGCGAGGTATCCACGGAAGATATGTCGATGCGCGGAGGAGTTCCTGTCTTCATCCTTCCGGAGACAAGCCCCCTCTCCACGAGCTGCGAGGTCAGACCTTCGGAGGACTTCTCCCCTATTCTTCCTCCGCTCATCACAGTCCGTCCTATGAAAATTTTTCCGGAAAGGAAGGTTCCGGAGGTCAGAATAAGTGCGTGAGATTTAAAAATTGCCCCTGTGGATGTACGCACGCCGCGGATTTTTAAATTCTCAAAGAGAAAAGAAGTCACAAAATCCACGTAAATATCTAAGTTGCAACAAGTTTCGAGTACTCTCCTCCAATTCAGCGAAAAATGCATTTTATCGCACTGCGCTCTCGGACTCCACATAGCCGGACCCTTGGACTTGTTGAGCATTCGGAACTGCAGAGTGGAGGAGTCAGTCACAAGTCCAGTATAACCGCCAAGAGCATCTATTTCTCTAACAATCTGCCCTTTAGCTATACCTCCAACGGCGGGATTGCAGGACATTTTGGCGAATGCGTTCATATCACCGGTGACCAGCAGCACTGAAGAACCCAGCTTTGCAGCCGCCATAGCGGCCTCGCAGCCGGCGTGTCCGCCGCCTATCACGATTATGTCATACTCTGGAGTCATTGCGGAAGAGAGCGTCTGAGATCAAGATAATAGTTCTCCTTCTCCCGCATCATCGCAATGTCGCTTTCAGTGTGGTCGTCATAACCTATGAGGTGGAGAAGACCGTGAACCATCACCCTGTTGAGTTCGTCCTCAAACTCCGTTCCGTAGAAGACGGAGTTCTCCCGCACGGAATCTATGCTTATGAAAAGGTCGCCCGACAGCCGGTTTCCTTCACAATAGTCGAAAGTTATGATGTCCGTAAAATAATCGTGCTGAAGATATTTCAGATTTATGTCAAGGATGTGCCTGTCGGAACAGAAGATGAAGTTGATATCCCCGATGCGCTTCATCTCGCTCCCGGCAACGGTTTTCAACCAATTGTTATTGAAGAGTTTATGCTTCAATTCAAACTTGATGTCCTCATTGAAATAACGAATCATTTCCAAATTTTCGGCAAATCTACAACTTTAGAATCTGTTTTGAAACGGTCAGATAGTTTTTTTAGTTTATAATGAGAGCATTTAAAAAATCTGAAATGAATTGGAATTGAGTTGAAATATTTTTATCTTTGGTGCGCAAATCGAATATTTAAAGAAACTGATAAGATGGAAGTAAAGAAATCACCGAAAGCCGACCTCAAAAACAGGAAACTGCTGTTTGTGGAGATTGGCTTTGTCTTCTCCCTTCTGGTCGTATTCCTCGCATTCGAGTGGACCAGCACGGAAAAGGCGGAAACTACCTTCGTGGCGGAGACCATAGAGGTAGCCGAAGAGGAAATCATCCCTATCACCCAGGAGACCCCTCCACCACCACCGGAAGTACCTAAGACAGTGGTACTTTCCGACCAGATTGACATCGTCGACGATGACATTCAGGTAGAGGACAACATTCTCAATCTTGAGGACGACAGCAACCTCGGAGTCGAGATTATGGACTACGTGGAGGAAGTTCAGGAGGAAGTAATCGAGGAGGAAGCCATTCCGTTCCAGATTGTGGAGGTGAAGCCAAGCTTCCAGGGCGGCGATGCCAACGCCTTCTCAAAGTGGGTTGCAGCCAACCTCGTCTATCCTGAAATCGCAAAGGAAAACGGCGTGAGCGGTCGTGTAATGCTCCAGTTCACCGTCAATCCTAACGGCAAGATTTCTGACGTCAAGGTACTCAGAGGAGTGGATGCTTCACTTGACAAGGAGGCCGTCCGCGTGGTTTCAAGCTCTCCTAAGTGGGAGCCGGGCCGTCAGAGAGACCGTGCAGTCAAGGTTACCTACACGTTCCCGGTTATCTTCCAGTTGAGATAATTTTTGACACTGATGATAAAAAATAAGTTGGTGAAGTTTTGACCGGCAAAATTTTTTAGGAATTATACTGAGGCTGTCCCGCAAAAAGGATGGCCTTTTTTGGGTTGTTCCAATTATATTGTTGTAAAGATGAACAGCAACAAAGAAGAAAAGGCGGTATTTGTCGGAATCATCAGGCAGGGGGACGACGAGCGCAAGGTGATGGAATACCTTGAGGAACTCGAATTCCTTGCCGAAACCGCCGGTGCCACGGGAGACCGCAAGTTCGTCCAGAGAGTGGACAAGCCTGAGAAATCCACTTATATAAGGAGTGGAAAGCTGGAGGAAATCTCACAGTACTGCGAAGACAACGGAATCGCCTACGTGATTTTCGATGACGAACTCAGCGGTATGCAACAGCGTAATATAGAGAAGATTATCAAGACTTCAGCCGTTATAGACAGGACAAGTCTGATACTTGAGATATTCTCGCAGCGCGCCAAGACGGCCTATGCCAAGATGCAGGTTGAACTCGCCCGCTACAACTATATGCTGCCGCGTCTTGCCGGAATGTGGACTCACCTCGAAAGACAGAGGGGAGGCGTGGGAATGCGCGGAGGAATGGGAGAGACGCAGATAGAAATAGACCGCCGCATAGTCCGCGAGAGGATAGCCCGGCTTAAGGAACAGCTCAAGAAGGTCGACAAGCAGATGGCCACCCAACGGAGCAACAGAGGGCAGCTCGTCAGGCTTTCGCTCGTCGGCTATACCAACGTCGGCAAATCCACTCTTATGAATCTGCTGGCCAAGTCGGACGTATTTGCCGAGAACAAGCTTTTCGCAACCCTCGACACCACGGTCAGAAAGGTCGTAATAGGCAATGTTCCCTTCCTTCTGAGCGACACCGTAGGATTTATCCGTAAACTCCCTACACAGCTGATAGAGGCCTTTAAAAGCACCCTTGACGAGGTGCGGGAGGCGGATGTGCTGATACACGTGGTGGACGTGTCCCATCCGGACTACGAAGAGCAGATAGAAGTGGTGGAAAACACCCTCAAGGACATTTCCGCGGCGGATAAGCCTATCTATCTGGTGTTCAACAAGACAGATGCCTACACCAACGAGGAATATGACGAATTCTCCCTCGAACCCAAGTCCGACAGGAATCTCACTCTCGATGAGGTCAAATACCGCTGGATCAACGATAGGAAAATCCCCTGCATATTCATCTCAGCCCTCAAGAAGGAGGGAATCGACAAACTGAAGGACGACATATACAAGATGGTGGCGGAAATCCACGCGGGACGCTACCCTTTCAACAATTTCCTTTGGTAGATTTATTTCATCATTACATAAACGAAAAGGGGTGTGACCGATGATTGGTCACACCCCTTTTCGAATTCACCATATATCTTAGTCAGAGAACTTTGCCTTAAGGAACTCCCTGTTGAGACGGGCGATGTGGGCGACGGTTATGCCCTTAGGACACTCGAGCTCGCAGGCACGGGTGTTGGTGCAGTTGCCGAATCCCAGCTCGTCCATCTTGGCGACCATCGCCTTGGCCCTTTTCGCGGCCTCAGGACGGCCTTGAGGAAGCAGAGCGAGGGAACTTACCCTGGCGGCCACAAAGAGCATTGCAGAGCCGTTTTTGCAGGTGGCGACGCAAGCTCCGCATCCCACGCAGGCGGCGGCATCCATACTCTCCTCAGCCTTGTCGTGAGGGATCAGGATATTGTTGGCATCCTGGGCTGCTCCGGTCCTTACGGAAATGAATCCTCCGGCCTGAAGTATCTTGTCGAATGCCCTGCGGTCCACCACAAGGTCCTTGATTACCGGGAAAGCGGCGCTTCTCCACGGCTCCACGGTAATGGTGGCCCCGTCCTTGAAATGCCTCATAAAGAGCTGACAGGTAGTCACATGGTCATCAGGACCGTGAGCGCGTCCGTCGATATAGAGCGAGCAGGCGCCGCATATACCCTCGCGGCAGTCGTGGTCGAAAGACACCGGACCGCTGCTCTGACAGCCTCTCTCCACGGCTACAGGATCGCAGCCCTCACGGATGAGCTGTTCGTTGAGAATATCGAGCATCTCAAGGAAGGAAGCATCCTCCTCAATACCTGAGATATGGTATGTTTCAAAATGGCCTTTGGCCTTGGCGTTCTTCTGACGCCATATCTTTAAATTGAATTCCATTATTATACTTCCTCCTAGTCCTTATAGTTTCTCGTGGCAACCTTTATGAACTCGTACTTGAGAGCCTCCTTATGGAGTTCAGGTTCAACACCTTCTCCCTTGTACTCCCATGCGGCCACATACATATAGTTCTCATCGTCGCGCTTGGCCTCCCCTTCCTCGGTCTGGCTTTCGATACGGAAATGACCGCCGCAGGATTCGTTTCTGTTGAGCGCGTCGCGGGCCATAAGCTCACCTATCTCGAAGAAATCCTCAAGCCTGAGAGCCTTTTCAAGCTCCTGGTTGAACTCGAACTGGCTTCCCGGAACCTTGACGTTGGCGTAGAAGTCCTTCTTGAGTGCTGATATTTCCTTGATGGCCTTCTTGAGACCTTCGGCATCGCGGGCCATACCCACGTATTCCCACATTATATTGCCGAGCTTCTTGTGGATGGAATCCACGGTCTTCTTTCCGTTGATGGCGAAAAGACGGTCTATACGTGCCTGTACGGCCTTTTCGGCTTCGATAAATTCCTTGGTGTCGACATCGGTCTTAGGCTCCGCGAACTTCTTCGAGAGATAGTCGCCGATGGTGACAGGAAGTATGAAATATCCGTCGGCGAGACCCTGCATAAGGGCGGAAGCTCCGAGACGGTTGCCGCCGTGGTCGGAGAAGTTGGCCTCCCCTATCGCGAAAAGTCCCGGTATGGTGGTCTGGAGGTCATAATCGACCCATATTCCTCCCATAGTGTAGTGGATTGCCGGATATATCATCATAGGCTCCTTCCACGGAGAAGAAGCGGTGATCTTCTCATACATATCGAAGAGGTTGCCGTAGCGCTCCGCAACTCTCTGATGGCCGAGACGATGGATGGCATCGGAGAAATCGAGGAACACTGCCTTTCCTGTCTCGTTTACTCCGTAGCCCGCATCACACCTCTCCTTGGCCGCACGTGAAGCCACGTCACGCGGTACAAGGTTGCCGAATGCAGGATAACGGCGCTCGAGATAGTAGTCGCGGTCCTCTTCCGGTATCTGCGACGGGGCTATCTCGTGCTTGCGGAGTTTCTTGACGTCCTCCATCTTCTTAGGCACCCAGATACGTCCGTCGTTACGCAGCGATTCACTCATAAGGGTGAGTTTACACTGCTGGTCCCCGTGTACCGGAATACAGGTAGGGTGAATCTGAGCGAAGCAAGGATTGGCGAAATATGCTCCCTTCTTGTAGCACTGGAGAGCTGCTGAACCGTTGCTGTTCATAGCGTTGGTGGAAAGGAAGTAGGTGTTGCCGTAACCTCCGGTAGCTATCACCACCGCGTGCGCGCCGAACCTTTCGAGCTGTCCGGTCACGAGGTTGCGGGCTATGATTCCCTTCGCCTGACCGTTCACTATCACCAGATCAAGCATCTCGTGACGAGGATAAGACTTGACTGTACCGGCTGCAATCTCTTTATTCAGAGAAGCATATGCACCGAGGAGCAGCTGCTGTCCGGTTTGCCCCCTGGCATAGAAGGTACGGCTCACCTGCACTCCTCCGAAAGAACGGTTGGCGAGGTATCCGCCGTATTCGCGAGCGAAAGGGATACCCTGAGCCACGCACTGGTCGATGATGGCCGCGCTGACTTCCGCAAGACGGTATACGTTGGCTTCACGGCTGCGGTAGTCACCTCCCTTGATGGTGTCGTAGAACAGACGGTAGACGGAATCGTTGTCGTTCTGATAGTTCTTGGCGGCATTGATACCTCCCTGGGCCGCGATGGAATGTGCGCGGCGCGGAGAATCACTGATGCAGAAAATCTTGACGTTGTAGCCGAGTTCACCGAGAGACGCGGCTGCGGATGCGCCGCCGAGTCCGGTACCTACCACGATGATTTCAAGCTTTCTCTTGTTGTTGGGACTCACGAGATGGATTTCGGACTTTCTCCTGGTCCATTTGCTTTCGAGCGGCCCCTCCGGGATTTTAGAAATTAACTTTTCAGACATTGTGAGTATATTATATTGTTATCTTTCTAGAACAAAGTTGCGCTTTCCGCCTCCTTCTCCCTCTCCAGCCCGAGATGACGGTACGAGAGGTCGGTGGCTATCCTTCCCCTCTGCGTGCGGACTATGAAACCCTCCTTTATGAGGAAAGGCTCGTACACCTCCTCGAAAGTCCCCTGGTCCTCCCCTATCGCCGTAGCTATCGTGTTGGCTCCCACCGGACCTCCCTTGAAGGTGCTGATGATGGTCTTGAGTATCTTGTTGTCTATCGAATCCAGGCCTCTGGTGTCTATCTTCAGCTTGTCCAGAGCAAATTTGGCTATCTTCAAGTCTATATGGCCGTCTCCCTTGACCTGGGCGAAGTCCCTGACCCTGCGCAGCAGGGAGTTGGCTATACGCGGAGTGCCGCGGCTTCTGAGGGCTATCTCGTCCGCAGCCTCCTTGTCTATGTCCACCTTGAGTATGGCCGCGCTCCTTCTGATGATGCGCACAAGATCCGCCGTGTCGTAGTATTCCAGGGCGCAGTTGATGCCGAAACGGGCCCGGAGAGGAGCTGTCAGCAGACCGGCGCGCGTAGTGGCCCCGACGAGCGTGAAGGGATTGAGGGATATCCTCACGGACCTGGCTCCCGGCCCCTTGTCTATCATAATGTCTATCACGTAGTCTTCCATAGCGGAGTAGAGGTATTCCTCCACCTCCGGAGAAAGACGGTGTATCTCGTCGATAAACAGCACGTCCCCCGTGTCAAGCGAAGTCAGCAGGCCGGCGAGGTCTCCAGGCCGGTCCAGCACGGGTCCGGAGGTAATCTTGATGTTGACCCCCATCTCGTTGGCTATGATATGTGCGAGGGTGGTCTTTCCGAGTCCCGGAGGGCCGTGGAAAAGGGTATGATCAAGGGATTCCCCGCGCATCTTCGCAGCTTCTATATATATCCGCAGATTGGACACGATTTCACCCTGACCGGTGAAATCTTCCAATTCGTGAGGCCTGATAATTCCTTCTAAATCCTTATCTTTGCCTTCGCTTGTATTGTGCGGGTCAAAGTCTGACATAGCGAATATTCAATACAGGATACAAATATAGTTCTTTTTATTTATATAAATTGATGATTATTATTGCTTGTCGAAATTGTTGATAAGATAAGTAATTTATTGGTTATTAATTTATTGAATATAAGTTAAAAAGTTGAAAAGTATGTTGAAAAACTGTGATTTCCACTGTTGACAACTCACCGGTGAAGCGTTTCAACATCTGACTTCCCATTATCAACAGGGTTATCAACAGCTTTTCAACAGCAAAACGACGCTTAATGTTGATAAGTTCAAATTCCTGCGATATACTCGAAAAAGAAATCAGATCCGGCAGGAAAGACATATATTGTCGCGGACTTTTCCTTTCCGCCCGTTGGATGGTATTGTCCTCAGTGGCCCGGAAAGGTACTCATTTCGTGATACTTCCCACTATGGAAGCTGCCGAATACTGCACTTCCGACCTTTATAGCCTGATAGACGGGGACAGGGTTTTTTTCCTTCCCGAATCGGGTAAAAACGTGGAGAGAAGCAACTACAAGTCCTCCCTTGCCGTCCAGAGGACAGCCGCGATAGGTAAACTCCTCTCCGATGACGATGACCTCAGGCTGATAGTATCCTACCCTGAAGCCATAAGGGAACTGATTCCGTCCCGTACCGAGATATCTGATTCGGTGCTGAGCATAACCAAGGGAGATGAAATATCACACGAGAAGATAGTTGAGACACTTTCCTCCAGGGGATTCGAGAAGACGGATTTCGTCGCCGCTCCGGGGCAGTACGCCATCAGGGGCTCGCTGGTGGACATATTCTCCTATTCTTACAACCATCCTTACCGCATATCGTTCTGGGGCAATGAAGTAGAGAAGATAAACACTTTCGACTGCAACACGCAGCTCTCCGTCGCGGAGGTGGAAAGGGCCGACATAGTGTCCGACGTGATGGCTTCCGGGAGCAGTGACGGGCGGAGCGTGATAGAAATGCTGCCGGAAGGAAGCATCCTCTGGCTGGACTCGTCCGATATGTATTCGGGAGAGGAATTCTTCAAGGCCACATCAGAATATTGCAGGGTTTTCATCGACACTCCCCTCCCGGTGCAGACTGAAGATGCGGTTCAGTTCGGAATAAGTCCGCAGCCTTCCTTCAACAAAAACTTCGAGCTGCTCACCGAAGACATCCGCAGCCGCATTGAGAACGGATACAAGGTCTATATCTATGGGGACAAGGAATCCCAGCTCGAAAGGATAAAATCCATACTTTCCCAGAACGGAGGACTCATCCCCGAATTCATTAAGGGCAAGAATATCCACAACGGCTTTATAGACTCGGAAAACAAAGTATGCTGCTACAGCGATCACGAGATATTCGACCGTTTCCAGAGGGTGAGCATACGCCGTTCCGTGGAGAAGAGCGAGCAGCTCACCGTCAATGACCTCAATTCCTTCAATATAGGGGACTATGTCGTGCATATAGACCACGGTGTCGGAGTTTTCGGCGGTCTGGTCAGGATGAAGGACGACAGGGGCAGGATGCGCGAGGTGGTGAAAATCACCTATAAGGACGGAGATGTGGTGTTCGTCTCTGTCCATTCCCTCAACAAGATATCCCGTTTCCGCTCTCGCGACGGGGAGCCTCCCCGTATCAGCAAGCTCGGTTCGAAGACCTGGGGAGCCCTCAAGACTAGTGCAAAATCCAAGGTAAAGGATATAGCCAAGCAGCTTATACAGCTATATGCCAAGCGGCGCGCCTCCAAGGGATATGCCTTCTCCGCCGATACCTATCTTCAGCAGGAGCTGGAGTCTTCGTTCATCTTCGAGGACACTCCGGACCAGGAACTCGCCACCGCCGCGGTCAAGCGGGATATGGAGGACGACTGCCCTATGGACAGGCTCATCTGCGGCGACGTAGGTTTCGGAAAGACCGAAATAGCGATACGGGCGGCGTTCAAGGCCGTCACCGACAGCAAGCAGGTCGCGGTGCTTGTACCTACGACCATACTTTCGCTCCAGCACTACAACACTTTCCGTCAGCGTCTGCAGAATCTTCCCTGCAACATCGACTACGTGAGCCGTCTCCGCAGCGCAAAGGAGATAAGCGACATCAGGAAACGCCTCGCCTCCGGGCAGATAGACATATTGATAGGAACTCATAAGATACTCGGTAAAGACTTCGCGTTCAAGGATTTGGGACTCCTCGTAATAGACGAGGAACAGAAGTTCGGGGTCAGTGCCAAGGAGAAACTGCGCGAAATCAAATCCTCCGTGGACACCCTCACCCTCACTGCCACACCTATCCCCCGCACCCTCCAGTTCTCGCTGCTCGGGGCAAGGGACCTGAGTATCATCAACACTCCCCCGCCCAACAGGATACCGGTGCAGACGGAGATTATCCTTTTCGACGAGAAGGAGATAAAGAGCATCATCAACTACGAACTCAACAGGGGCGGCCAGGTATTCTTCCTCCACAACAAGGTGGAGGAACTCCCTTCGATATACGAGATACTCCACAGGCTTGTACCGGATATGAAAATCTGCGTGGCCCACGGACAGATGGAGGCCGGGAAGTTGGAGAACATCATGCTTGACTTTATCCGTGGCGACTACGATATGCTGCTTTGCACAACCATTATAGAGAACGGTCTAGACATCCCCAACGCCAACACCATAATCATCAACCAGGCGCAGAATTTCGGTCTCAGCGACCTTCATCAGCTGAGGGGAAGGGTCGGACGCTCGAACAGGAAGTCGTTCTGTTACCTGATAGTGCCTCCTCTTGTCAGCATCACCGACGACGCCCGCCGCAGGCTCAAGGCGATAGAGGAATTCTCGGACCTTGGAAGCGGATTCAACATAGCCATGCAGGACCTGGACATCCGCGGAGCGGGCAACCTGCTCGGTGCTGAGCAGAGCGGCTTCATCACCGAGATGGGATTCGAGACATATCAGAAGATACTCGCCGAAGCTATGGATGAACTCGGGGTGGAGACCGGACTCAACCTGCGCAGCGAAAGGAGCGCGTTCGTCACGGAATGTACGATAGAGACGGACCAGCCTGCACTTATTCCCGACGAGTATATAGAGATAACTGCCGAGAAGATAAGGATATACCGCGCCATAGACTCCATGGCCTCGGACAAGGAGACGGACAATTATGCCAAACGCCTCGAAGACCGCTTCGGCCCTCTTCCGGATGAACTCCGGAACCTCTTGACAGTGGTCAAGATACGCAACAGGGGTGCAGCTCTCGGATTCGAGAAGATCATCATCAAGAACGGAATAATGATAGCCTTCTTCGTGTCCAATCCTATGTCGGCCTACTATAAGTCCTCCGTATTCGAGACCCTGATAGGCAGAATAGGAGGGATGCAGGGCCGTGTGGAGATGAAGCAGAGCGAGGGGAAACTCAAGATAGTCTCCCGTAACGTGCCTTCGCTTCAGGCCGCATTTGATATTTTGAACAGTCTCAGCTGAAGCCCCGCACCCGCCTGCGTCATGCCCGACCTCCGTCATGCCCGCCCCGCTTGCGTCATGCCCGACGAGATCGGGCATCTAACGCTTCCGGCGAGGAAGAGATTGCCGAGCAGGTCGGCAATGACGGGGAAGGCAGGAAGGAGATTGCCGAGCAAGTCGGCAATGACGGGAAAGAGAGTCGGCAAAAGTTAGGTGTGTATCAAAACGACCACTCCACAGTGACTTGCATATGATAAAGCTACGAGTATCTGATGAATTTTAGAATTTTATTGTAAATTTGCAGTAAACTTCGAATATGGATAGGATTATGGATGTAATTGTCAAGAGAGACATCTATCTTGAACGGTTGATCGTACGGCGCGATAACGGTCAGATAAAAGCAATAACAGGACCCAGAAGATGCGGCAAGTCCTTCTTGTTGGACCCGATTTATAGGAATTATCTTCTGGAGCAGGGAGTGCCGGAAGACCATATCATCAGCATTTCATTTGATGCAGAAGATGACTCGACGCCCTCAGAGCTGCTTGACCGCGAGAAACTCAAGGAGTATCTCTATTCCAGAATCACAAGCGAAGAGGAAGCATATTACATCTTTCTGGATGAAATACAGGAAGTCGAAGGATTTGAAAGGATTGTGAACGGGCTCAACAAGCGCCCCAATGTGGATGTGTACATCACCGGCAGCAACTCCAAATTCCTTTCCCGAGAAATAAACACCATCTTCCGCGGAAGGACGGATGAGGTCAACCTGCTTCCATTTACATTCAAGGAATTCTGCCAGGGAAGAGAAGAATCGGAAAACGAACTCTGGAGGGAGTATTATACCTATGGTGGTCTCCCCGCTCTGAGGAAGATGAAGACGGTCCAGCAGAAGACGGCATACCTTCAGACGCTCTGGAAGAAAACATATATGGATGATGTCGTTGATAGACACAATGTCGAGAACAGGGATGCATTGGAGGCAATCGCCGATGCTTTAAGTTCTTCGGTAGGCTCACTGACCAATACGACACGCATCACCAATACTCTGGCAAGTGTCCGGAAGATAAAAATAACTGATGACACTGTTTCAAAGTATATAGGCTACTTGGAAGAAGCTTTCCTCTTCAGCGAAGCTCGCCGTTACAATATCAAGGGTAATAAGTATTACGAGAATATCAAGAAATTTTACTCCGTGGATGTAGGGCTCAGGAATGCCCGTTTGAATTACAGACAACTCGAACCGACGCACCTCATGGAGAATGTGATTTACAATGAACTGATACACCGCGGCTATGCCGTGGATGTCGGAGTGGTGGAACATCGTGTCATGAAGGACGGCAAATCCAAATACAAGCAGTATGAGGTGGACTTCATAGCATCCGATGGAAATGAAAAATACTACATCCAATCCGCTTATGAAATTCCGGACGATGACAAGCGGGAGCAGGAGTTGAATTCGCTTCTGCGCATAGAGGACTCATTCCAGAAAATCGTAATCGTCAAAGATGACATAATGCCCTATCGGGACAATCACGGAATCTATTTCGTTGGACTGTTTCAATTTCTGAAAGGCAAAAGTCTCATATAAACAAAGGTGTGTGTCAAAATCACCACTGCAAGTCGGCAATGACGGAAAAGAGAGCCGGCAATGACGGCGGTCTCATCATGCCCGCGCCCCGCTTGCGTCATGCCCGACGAGATCGGGCATCTGTCGCTGTCGGCAAGGAGGAGATTGCCGAGCAGGTCGGCAATGACGGAAAAGAGAGCCGGCAATGACGGAAAAGAGAAAACACTGAAGAACAAATGAATTTAGAACAAAAAGACAATCAAAAGTACCAAGTTATTTTTTAGGAATTACTAAATTTGCGGACTTTGCTTTTAAAATAACAATGGCCAATCTTCTGGTGATAACGGGAAATACGGCTCTCAAGGCCGCCTGGTCTGATGGGACTACCATCGGAAAGACCTTCCGTTATCAGGGCGAGAAGACGCTCGACTTCATCCTGTCCCTGACCGAAAAGGACAAGCCGGAAGTTCTGACCATAGCTTCGGTGTCGGGCGTGCTGCCGGAAGAGGAGAAGATTCTGAGAGGGGAGTGTTCCCACCTGATAATACTCGACAGGGACCACACGCACTATCTGCTCAAGAACGACTTTCCGGAATATCTCTCGTGTGACCGGGCTGCAGGTCTTGTCGCGGCGAGATTTCTCTTCAAGGGCAAGGACTGCACGGTGTTCGATTTCGGAACCACCCTCACCATAGATTTCCTCGGTGCGGACGGAAGATATCTCGGAGGCAACGTATCCCCGGGATGCAGGACCAGATTCAAGGCTCTTAACCGTTATTCCAAGGCTCTGCCGCTCGTGGACACCCCTTCCAAAGTTTCCCCGGAGGGGGATTCCGTGGTCTCCTCGATAGAATCAGGGGTGGTTTTAGGCATAATGTTTGAAATAGAGGGGTACATCAGATCCCGTCAGGACAATATTGTGATTTTTACAGGTGGAGATGCGATTTATTTTGCCAAGAAAATGAAAAGTTCCATCTTTGTAGTCTGCAATCTTGAACTGATGGGCTTGGCTATCATTACAGAAGATTATGTCAGCAAGAATATCAAATAGGCTTGCAGCGCTTTCGGCTGTTCTGTTGTGTGCCTCCCTTGCCGCGCAGGGGCAGGCGTATAGCGGATATTCCCCGTATTCTATCTTCGGAATCGGAGACCTCAGCCGTCAGGGTACGGCCTACAACAGGACGATGGGAGGAGTGGGAGTGGCCACGAGGAGCAACAGGTTCATCAACATACTGAATCCCGCGGCGGTGACCGCGAGGGACTCCCTGGCGTTTATGGCCGATTTCTCCCTGTACGGGGACAACAAGGTCTTCTCCCAGGAAGGGATAAAGTCGGTGAACAACACGTTCAACATCAACGATTGCGTTATATCCTTTCCGCTGTGGAGCACTTCCGCGATGATGATGGGAATATCCCCGTTCAGCGATACGGGATTCGGCTATTCCTTCGACTACACCGACCCGGACGTGATAGGAAGGACGGGCAACATCTCCTATAGTGCGGAAGGCAGCGGAAGCATATACAAGTTCTTCACTGCGGCCGGTATAAGCCTGTGGAAGAATCTTTCCGTCGGTGCGGAGCTGGACTACTATTTCGGCAATCTGACCAAGACCTTCACCACCGCGCTCAGCGACGCTTCATACAACAGCATAAGCAGCAGCACCTCCCTGCAGGTGAACGCCGTCGGAGGTAAATTCGGAGTACAGTACGAACACAAGATAAATCCGAAGCTCAGGCTCATCGCCGGAGCGACATATTCCACCGGGGCCGACATCAAGGGATATTACGACGACCTGAGGCTTTCGGCGGGTTATTCTGTAGTCGACACCCTGTATTACCGCAGCGACACCCTCGGCAGGGACAAAAAGGCGAAGATAGCCTCCGAAATCGGTGTCGGACTCTCGCTCCGCTATGCCGACAAGTGGATGGTAGCCTTCGACTACACGAGATCCGACTGGAAGAACTCCTCACTCGAGGGCATCAGCGGATTCTCTTACTCCACTTCGCCTTTCGCCACCTCCCTTTCGGAGGCGTACAGGCTCGGATTCGAACTGGTTCCTAACAGGAACGACATACGTTACTATTTCAACAACGTCGCCTACCGTGCCGGCGCCTACTACAAGAAGGAGAACTTTCTGCTCAACGGGAAGCGGATATCCTCGATGGGTATCACATTGGGAGCCACCCTTCCGATATACAGATGGTACAACGGACTTACGCTCGGCGTGGAACTGGGTCAGCGGGGGTCTCTCTCTGACGGTCTGATAAGGGAGAGATATTTCAATTTCTCCATAGGAGTCAACATCTTCGACATCTGGTTCCAGAAACCACATTACGAATAAACAAACCAAAATAGCTATAATGAAAAGAATAACACTTGCGATCGTGTCTTTCGCCGCGCTGACATTGTGCGGTCAGGATGTTTTTGCCCAGGGAAAGTGGGGCGCGGACAGTGCTGAATGTATCACGTATATGTCCTACTATAAGGAGTATTACAAGCAGAAGGCTTATGACGAGGCCATTCCCAACTGGAGGAAGGCATACTCCATCTGCCCTGCCACGTCCAGCCAGAATATGCTTATAGACGGAACGTCGCTCGTCCGCCGGCTGATTGCAAAGAATGCGTCCAACGTGGAGTACAGGAACGCCCTCATCGACACTCTCCTCACCCTGCACGATGTGAGAGCGCAGTATTATCCGAAATATGCCGTGACCGCACTCAACAACAAGGGTCTGGATATGTCCAACTACATCAAGTCCGACTCGCAGAAACTCTATGACGGTTACGAAGGCATCATAGCCAACAACAAGGAGCAGACCAAGGTTCAGATATTCCTCTTTGATTTGCAGGCCGCCATCGACCTCTTCCAGGCCGGTTCCCTCGATGCCGAGAAAGTGATAGACATCTATCAGAGAAACAGCGAACTCATCGACAAGGCTCCGGTAAGGAACGATATCGAGGGAGAGCAGAACGACCACATCAAGAGCGATATGGGCAATCTGTTCGCCGCCAGCAAGGTTGCAAGCTGCGAGCACCTTATGGCCATCTATACCCCGCGCCTGGAGGCCGACCCGGACAATCTCGACCTCGCCACCAGCATCGTCAAGACCATGAGCCTCGCCGAGGACTGCACGAGCAACGACCTCTTCCTCAAGGCCGTCACCACGATGAACAGGATCAAGCCTTCAGCCAATTCCGCATACTATCTCTATAAGCTCCATTCAGCCAAGGGAGATACCAACGAGGCCATCACCTATATGGAGGAGGCCATCGCCAGCGAAGAGTCCGACAGCAAGACCGATATCGAGTGGACATACGAACTCGCCACTTTCTGCTTCAAGAGCGGACTCAATGCCAAGGCTGTCGACTATGCAAGCACAGTGGCCGCCAACTCCGAGGAGCTTGCCGGAAAGGCATACTTCCTTATGGGGACCATCTGGGCGTCAACCCGTTGCGGCGGAGATGAGATTTCCAGCCGCGCACCGTTCTGGGTTGCCTGCGACTATATGAACAAGGCCAAGAACGCCGATCCGTCGCTTGCGGAGTCCGCAACGGAGCACATCAGGCAGTACAGCGCGTACTTCCCTCAGGCTGCCGAGGCGTTTATGTACGATATCACCAACGGTCAGTCCTACACGGTTGTCTGCGGAGGCATGAGGGCCACAACCACCGTGCGCACCGTGAAGTAGTTTTGGGCAGACTGCCGAATATATGCGTTTTACTGGCAATCACGGCCGTGGTTGCCAGTTCTTTCGTTTCCTGCGGCAAGGGCATTGCGGAGGCGGAACGGCTCAATCTGGATGAGACTCCGATGCAGAGGGTCGAGGACGTGTTTGCCGTTCAGAGCAAGAACGGGGAGGTGGAGATGCGCCTTGAGGCGGGACTGATGGAGCGCTACAGCAGGAACGGAGACGGCAGGGATTACTTCCCGGAGGGGATATCCGTATTCGGCTACACCGATGACGGGCTGCTGGAGTCGGTGATAGTGGCCGACGAGGCCGAACACCTGACGCCCGCTTCCGGAGATGAGGTGTGGAGGGCATACGGCAACGTGATTCTCCACAACGTCATCAAACAGGAGACGATGGAGACGGACACGATATTCTGGGACAGCGGCAGGAAGGAGATATATACCGACTGCTACGTCAAGATGTACTCCCACGACGTTTTCGCCCAGGGCTACGGGATGCGCTCCGATGACCGTATGCGCAATTCCAAGCTGTTCAAGCCTTTCAACAACTATGTGGTGGTTGCGCGTGATACTACGGCGGTAATTATTGATTCTGTGAATTTTATTGGCCCATTTCCAAAAAAATAGTTAAATTCGCAGCCCTATTTGAAATTTTAAAATTATAGATAAAATGGCGGTACTTGAAAAAATACGAGTTAAGTTCGGCCTCGTGATATCAATCATCATCGCGCTGGCCCTTCTGTCCTTCATTATCGATCCTGGCACTCTTGAGTCCGCGTTGAATTCGATGTCTTCGAAATACGACGTGGGGCAGATTGCCGGCAAGAGCATTTCCTACACTGATTTCCAGGAGGAAGTGGACAGATACACGGCCATCAATGAGATGCTTTCAGGCTCTTCTGCGCAGAACGAACAGACCCAGAGACAGATCAGGAACGCTGCCTGGCAGGGACTTCTCGACAAATATATGTTTGTCAAGAATGCCAAGGCTGCCGGAATCACCGTCGGAGAGGAAGAACTCCTCGACCTCGTGTCAGGCGAGTCCCTTTCTCCGGTGATGGCACAGAATCCCGTGTTCCTCGATGAGACGGGCAATTTCTCGACCGATGCGCTCAAGGCTTTTATCGACAACGTGAACGCCGACCAGTCAGGACAGCTCCGCATATATTGGAACTATCTCCAGACCGCGGTATACAATCAGCAGTTCTATCAGAAGTACAACGCTCTCTTCAACGCCGGCAACTTCGAGAACGCCCTGCAGCTCAAGGATGACCTTGCGGCAGGCAACACCACCGCCGATGTGGAGTACTGCCTCGCGTATTATCCTATGGTAAAGGACAGCACCGTCACCGTAAGTTCCGACGAGATCCGCAAATACTACAAGGCCCACAAGAAGTTCTACAAGCAGAATGCGAGCCGCGACGTGGAGTATGTCGTGTTCGAGGTCGTTCCGTCCGCCGATGATATCGCGGAGACCAGCCTTGCTATGAATGAGGCTTACGAGGAGTTCACAACCACGGACAATATCAAGACTTTCCTTCTGAGGAATTCCGAGCGTCAGCTTTCCGAATACTGGTATAAGAACGGGGAACTCAACACGATCAGCTCCGAGCTGAACAGCCAGATTTTCGGCGGCAAGAAGGTTTCCGGGATCGTGAAGTCAGGCGACAGCTTCTATGCCGCCCGCGAGGTCGCCAGCGCCATGGTGCCTGACTCCGTCTTCGTGAAGCACATCCTTCTCACCGGCACCGACGCCGCACATAAGGCCGACAGCCTTGTGAAGGTTCTCGGAAAGAGGGGTACGAGTTTCTCCAACCTCGCGTCCGCTTACTCCGCCGACCAGGGTTCCGCCGCTGACGGCGAACTCGGAAGCATCGGCTGGATGACCCAGACCTATATGATTCCGGGCTTCGAGTCCGTGATGACGGCGAACGTGGGCAAACCTTTCGTTCTCAAGACCCAGTACGGGACGCACGTGGTCCTCGTGTCCGACAGGACCAAGCCTGTGGCCAAGAAGCAGGTCGCCATCCTCGAGAAGACCGCTCTCGCAGGCAAGGAGACCTACAACAGGTATTATACTGAAGCCAATAGCTTCGCTTCCCTTGCCGACGGCACTTATGAGGGATACAGGAGGGCTGTGGATTCCACCAAGGTATATTCTCACTCCCTCAACGTCACCGAGGCCACATCTTCTTACGGAGCTGTGGATCAGGCCAAGGAGGTGACGAGGTGGATTTTCGACAACAAGGTCGGCAAGGCTTCCGACATCATCACCGTCAACAACAACTACTTCTTCATCACCGCAGTCAAGAATATCCACAAGGAGGGCTATGCTCCGGTGAAGGAAGTCTCTTCGTCAATCAGGGAGAGGATTTATTCCGAGAAGGTTCAGTCCAAGAAGCTGGCCGAAGTTGCTGAAAAGGTAAAGGGCGCTTCCGATATCAACGCCGTCGCAACCGCTCTCGGAGTATCCGTAGACCGCAACGAGGGGCTTTCATTCGCCTCCACGACGGTGGATCCGGCTCTCATAGGAGCAGCTACCGCAGCTGTGGACGGAAAGGTTTACGGGCCGGTTCCGGGTTCTATGGGGGTATATGTCGTGAGTGTGGGCAACAGGCAGACGGGTTCCTTCTATACCGAGGAGGATGCCAGGAATCTTGCCGCGCAGAAGTCACAGTATATGTCCCAGGTGATTCTCTCCGTGATGGCCGACTACGACAACGTCAAGGACAACCGCGAGCGGTTCTTCTAGTAGCCGACAATATCAGCTGATATATCAGAAGCCGTCCCGACTGCGGGGCGGCTTCTTTTCGTAATGGTGAAAAAATAGGGATTACTTCTTATCTTTGCGGGCAATGCTTTAGGCTTATGTCAGAATCTGTAATCGAAGAGAAATGCTCCCGCTGCGGTTCGGTCCGCAGAATGACTTTCGTGGGGAGCGTGGATACGTCGGCCTCTCCCGAGCTGAAGGAGAAGGTCAAGAGCGGGGAACACTTCGTCTGGACCTGTCCGGACTGCGGCTGCGTCAATCTGCTGCACAGGCCGTTTCTCTATCACGATCCCGGGGAGCGGCTGATGATACTGCTCACGGATTCGGACCTCAGGGCGGAAGGCCTTCCGGAGGGATATACCGGGCGGATAGTCAGAAGCACGGGGGAGCTGATAGAGAAGATAAGGATTTTCGACTCCGGCCTGGACGATGTCGTGATGGAGATGTGCAAGTATGTGACTCTCAAGGAGATGAATAAGGATGTGGCTCTGAAGTTCTTCAAGACTGACGGAGCTGACGCGGAGATGACATTCACCTATCCGCAGGATGGCAGGATGGAGATGATAGCCGTCGGATTCAACGTCTATGAGGACTGCGCCGGGATACTTCAGCGCAATCCGGCCATAAAAGAAGCAGCCCGGGGACTCGTGAGAATCGACCCGGACTGGCTTTCAAAATATTTCGGATAGCGCCTTACAGCTTCCTCGCTCCGTCGGAGATGACCACGTCGTAGATTTTCGGCTCGTGTCCGAATTTCTCCGCAAATCTCTTCTTCACCTCGCTTACGAAAGGCTCATAGAGTTCGTCTTTGACGAGGTTGATGGTGCATCCTCCGAAGCCTCCTCCCATCACCCTTGAGCCGGTGACGTCCATCTTGCGCGCAAGACGGTTGAGGAAGTCAAGCTCTTCGCAGCTCACCTCGTACAGGCGGCTCAGACCGAAGTGTGTCTGGTACATCAGCTCTCCGACTGTCTCGTAGTCGCCTCTTTCGAGCGCGTCGCAGACATCCAGTACCCTCTGCACCTCACCGATCACGTATTCAGCGCGGAGGAAGTCCTCCTCCGGAATCTCGGAGCGCACCTCATCGAGCCATACTCTCTTGCAGTCGCTGAGGAAGTCTATCTCCGGATGATTCTTCTTGATGGCCGCGGCGGCGTTCTCGCAGGAGCTGCGGCGCCTGTTGTAGGCCGAAGAGGCGAGCTCGTGCTTAACGCAGGAGTCCACCAGCACCAGACGGTAGCCTTCCGGATTGAAAGGGAAATACTTGTATTCGAGAGTCTTGCAGTTGAGACGGATGAGACTGCCCTTCTTGCCGAAGCAGGAGGCGAACTGGTCCATAATGCCGCAGTTGACTCCGCAGTAGTTGTGTTCGGTGCTCTGGCCTATCTTTGCGAGTTCGAACTTGTCTATGCCGTTGTCGAAGAGGTCGTTGAGGGCGAAGGCGAAGCAGCTCTCAAGCGCGGCTGAGGAGGAGAGTCCGGCCCCGAGCGGCACGTCTCCCGCGAAGACGGCGTCGAAGCCCTCCACCTTGCCGCCCCTTTTGAGGGTCTCGCGGCAGACTCCGAAGACGTATCTTGCCCAGGCTTCCTGCGGCTTGTCCTCCTCGTTGAGGCCGAAGGAGGTGGAGCAGCCATAGTCGATGGAGTGGAGATTGACCTTCCCCGTCCCGTTAAGCCGGATTTCGGCCATGATTCCCTTGTCTATGGCTCCCGGGAAGACGTATCCTCCGTTGTAGTCCGTGTGTTCCCCGATAAGGTTGATTCTGCCCGCGGCTGCGTAGAACGTGCCGCCCGTTCCGAAAAGTTCCGTAAACTTGTCGTGAATTCTGTTCTTCATTTCCATATTATGTGGTTTGTATTGTTGGCATCTGACAAATTTAGCAATTCTTTTTTTATCGTGGCATAAAAGGCCGGGAGAGCAGCACGGCTGTTTTTTGTGTTTCAAAAAGAAACAAAAAGCGCAACGGGGAGATGGTCGCTGACTCCGCCCGCATATCTCGGCCCGATGAAGCTGCGCCGGGGTTTCTCCCCTCCGAACTGGCGGTCTTCCGTCAGCAGCGCAGGGTCGGCGAAGACTTCTTCCCGCACGCGCATGTCCCCGAAGAGAAAGAAGCCGTCGATTTTCTCCCATTCTCCGTTGTATTTGATGGTTCCCGTGCCGTTTTCCGGCCATAGACGGTCGTTGAAGTCTCCGATGCACAGAACTCTCTTCGCGCCCGTATTCAGCAGGGAATCCGCCGTTTCTTCCATCCTGCGGAATGCCGCCTTGCGTCTGTCGGATTTTCCTCCGATTTTCGACGGGTGGTGGTTGACCAGCACCGTAATGTTTTCGAAACTTGCGGCGAGTATGTCCCTGGTGGGGATGAGCGTGCCGCTGCTGTCGCGGATATGTACCGGGAACCCCTCCTTGAGCCTCAGCGACGAGCGGCGGTAGAGCAGGGCGCAGTCTATCCCCCTGCGGTCGGGGGAGTCGAAGTGCAGCGCTTCGTAGTCGAGTTTGCGCAGGAGGGTCTCCTTGAGCAGGCTGCGGAGCACGAAGGAGTTTTCGACCTCGGCAAGTCCGATGATATCCGGAAGACGGCCATAACGGTCCGCGAATCTGAGGATTGTCTTGGCCACGGCATCGCATTTGGCGTAGAAGCGCCGTTTGGTCCAGTATTTCCCGCGGGCGGGGGAGCGGTAGTCGAAGAAGTTCTCCACGTTCCAGAACATCACCGCAAGGGAGTCGCACTGCGCACGCAGCATCAGGGGCAGCGCCAGGGCGAGAAGTATAATCATAGTCCGTTTCATACTGCCAATATGGTGATTTTTGAGTACATTTGCACATTAATTCTCTGATTTATGTCTCTCAAATGCGGCATCGTCGGACTCCCCAACGTGGGAAAGTCCACCCTTTTCAACTGCGTAAGCTCAGGCAAGGCCCAGAGCGCCAACTTCCCTTTCTGTACCATCGAGCCCAATCTCGGCTCCACCAACGTTCCTGACCGTAGGCTCGACACCCTGTCGGAAATCTGTCATCCGCAGCGGACGATACCCGCTACGGTGGACATAGTGGACATCGCCGGGCTTGTGAAGGGGGCGAGCAGGGGAGAGGGTCTAGGCAACCAGTTCCTTGCCAATATCCGCGAATGTGACGCCATACTGCACGTGCTGCGCTGTTTCGATGACGGTAACGTGGTGCACGTGGACGGAAGCGTGGACCCGGTCAGGGACAAGGAAGTGGTCGACCTTGAGCTTCAGATAAAGGATCTCGAGACCGTCGAGTCCCGTCTCGGCAAGGCCGAGAAGGCGGGCAAGGCGGGGGACAAGGAGGCGAAGAAGCTCTCCGACCTGCTGCTGCGCTATAAGGCGGCTCTCGAAGCGGGACACTCCTGCAGGAGCGTCGCTCTGCTCAACGAGGAAGAAGCGTCCCTTGCCCGCGACCTTTTCCTGCTCACGAACAAGCCGGTGATGTATGTCTGCAATGTCGATGACGCTTCGGCCGTCGGCGGCAATGCCTATGTGGATGCCGTCAGGGAAGCCGTAAAGGACGAAAACGCCGAGATTCTGGTGATTTCGGCAAGGACGGAGTCCGAGATTGCCGAGATGGAGGACTACGAGGACAGGAAGATGTTTCTGGAAGAGATGGGACTTCAGGAGTCGGGCGTGGTGAGGCTGATACAGAGCGCCTACCGCCTGCTCGGACTCCAGACTTTCTTCACCGCCGGGGCCGACGAGTGCCGGGCGTGGACGGTGAGGGTCGGGGACAAGGCCCCGAAAGCCGCCGGAGTGATACATTCCGACTTCGAGAAGGGCTTTATCCGCGCCGAGGTCATCAAGTACGAGGATTTCGTCAAATACAAGACGGAGGCCGCCGTGCGCGCCGCCGGAAAGATGGGTATTGAAGGCAAGGACTATGTCGTACAGGACGGCGACATAATGCATTTTCTCTTCAATGTCTGACGAAGCTGTATGGAAAAGACCTGGAGATGGTTTGGCCGTAAGGACAGGATAAGCCTGGAAATGCTGCGCCAGATAGGCGTGGAGGGGATAGTGACAGCCCTTTACGATGTGCCTAACGGCAGCGTCTGGAGCGAAGCTGACATACGCTCTCTCAAAGAATATATAGAGGCTGCGGGCCTGCGCTGGTCCGTAGTCGAGAGTCTGCCTGTGAGCGAGGCCGTCAAATATGCCGGAGCAGAGCGTGACCGCTTGATAGACAATTATATAGAAAGCCTGCGCAATCTCGGCAGATGCGGTATCGACACCGTCTGCTACAACTTTATGCCGGTGATAGACTGGGTGCGCACGGAGCTTGACCGCCCGATGCCGGACGGGACGACCGCACTCTACTTCGACTACTCGCACTTCGCCTACTTCGACATCAGGATTCTCCGGCGTGAAGGGGCTTCGGAAGACTATCCGGACAGCATTCTCGCCAAGGTCGAAGAACTCGACAAGACATTTACGGAGCAGGACCGCGACAAGCTCATAGACACCGTCATCGTCAAGACCCAGGGCTTCATAAGCGGCAACATCTCCGAAGGGGACAGCGCTCCGGTACGTCATTTCAAGTCCCTTATGAGTCACTACGACGGGATTTCCAAGCGGGACCTGTTCGACAATCTGGTCTATTTCCTCAAGGCGGTGATGCCCGTCTGCGACGAATATGGCATAAATATGTGCATACATCCGGACGATCCGCCTATGCCCGTCTTCGGGATGCCGCGCATCGCCGGCAACGCGGAGGATATACGGAAGATTCTCTCCGCTGTCGACAATTTCCACAACGGACTGACTTTCTGTGCGGGTTCCCTTTCCGCCGGGGCGCACAACGACGTGGCCGCGATGGCCCGCGAATTCGCTCCGCGCACGCATTTCGTGCATTTGCGCAGCTGCACCCTGCTTCCCGACGGGGATTTCGTCGAAGCCCCGCACACGGGCGGAAGGGTCAATCTGGTGGAGCTGATACGCATCTTCGAAAGGCAGGGCAGACGGCTCCCGATGAGGGTTGACCACGGCCGGAATATGCTCGGGGACGAGAAGGCGGGGTATAATCCCGGCTACGGTTTCCACGGGCGTATGCTCGCTCTCGGACAGGTGGAGGGAATGATGGCCGCGGTGCAGGATGAAATCAAAAAAGCTATAATATGAACGAACTCTATTCGGTAAAGGGCAAGGTGGCCGTCATCAGCGGGGCCGCAGGCGCTCTGGGCGGATCTCTCGCCCGTCATTTCGCATCTCAGGGGGCCGATGTCGTGGCTCTCGTACATAGGGAGGAGCAGCTTGAGCCTGTGGTGGACGAACTTCGCCGGCTCGGTGGCAATCCTTGCGGCTATGCCTGCAACGTGATGGACACGGCCGCGCTGAAAAAGATAGCGGCGGAGGTCGTGGAGAAATATTCCGGGGTGGACATACTCATCAACGTGGCCGGAGGCAATGTGGCCGGGGCCAACGTGATGCCGTCCCAGAATTTCTGGGACATGAAGCTGGAGGACTGGACCAAGGTGCTGGACCTCAACCTCAACGGCACTGTCTATCCCTGCCACGTGTTTACCGAAGTTTTCGCCGCGCAGGGTTACGGCTGCATTCTCAATATCTCCTCTATGGCCGCATACGACGCCCTGACGCGGGTGGCCGGCTACGGGGCGGCCAAGGAGGGCGTGTCCAACTTCACGCGCTGGCTTGCGGCGGAAATGGCCATCAAATACGGGGAGAAAATCCGTGTCAACGCCCTGGCGCCGGGATTTTTCATAGGCAAGCAGAACCGTGCGGCTCTGCTTAACGAGGACGGCTCCCTGACCGAAAGGTCCGTGAAGGTGATAGCCAAGACCCCTATGAGGCGTTTCGGCGATCTGAGCGAACTCAACGGAGCGGCCCAGTTCCTGTGCAGCGAAGCGGCGAGTTTCGTTACCGGGGTGATTCTGCCCGTGGACGGAGGATTCAGCTCTTTCAGCGGGGTATAGAGGCCTACATATCGACGCTGAAGACAAATCCCAGACGATGTCTCCGGACTGTCGGGTCCAGAGCGGAGACTGCGTTGTAGAGACTGCCGCAGTTGTAGTTGTAGCTCAATCCTATGCGCGTAGCGTAAGGAATCCAGAGCAGATTGCCAAGCCTTACGCAGAAGTCGGCCCCGAGACTGAAAAGTTTTCCTCTTGTGCCGCCGAAGTCGAGCAGGCTCGCGTCGGCGTGCGGGGTCAGTTCGAAATTTCGTACGTACGCCACCGGGGAGAGGAAAGACCAGTCCACAGAGAATACAGGCATCACGTAGTCCGCGCTGAACTTGGTCTTCGAAACCGCCGATGCGAGGAGGCTGTTGACGCTCGATGAGAACCCGCGCGGAGCGAAGTTCGCCGCCGCCTCGCGGAACAGGCTTTCCCCGCCGGTGTCGGCGGAATGTAATGCGCTGAGTCTCAATCCGTGGGAGGACCACAGCCCCGGAATGTATCCATAGAGATAGATATAGCTTTCGTTGCCTATGAGGCTGCTGAGACCGAGTCTGGAACTCAGGCAGATTTCCGAACCTATGCCCCAGCGCGGATAGACCCTTGACGAGGGGATGTTCTCCATAATATAGGCCCTGAGGCTGGCCGTGAGTCTTGAGAGGCGGCCCTCATATCCCGTGGCTATGCTCCTGTCGTTGCTTGTGGCGAAGGTGATTTGAGGGATGACACCCATATTGAGTCCGCCTTTCGGGAAGCTCAGCGGTATATAGGTCTTGATCTGAGCCGAGAGCAGCGGGCTGGAGGCGTAGCCGCCCTTGAGTCTCAGCTGATTGTCCTTACGGACAAGATCGTATTCCAGGGCATTCCTGTCGTTGAAATCGACCCTTGTCTCGATGACCGGAAGGAAGCCCCTGTAGGTGAAGTTGAGGTGGCCCGAATGTCGCCACTCGCCGGATTGGAACCCGGCCTTGTAGCCGGCGTATCCGAATGTGTTGCCAAGGTCGTTCTGGAAAAACAGCGTCGCACCCGGTGAGGCATAGGAGCTCAGATCCGAGAGGCTGAGACTGCTGACGGCGTCATAGTCGACATACAGTGGAGCCCAGGAGTGAATCCTGACGGAATTCAGGAACTTGCTGTAGTTTTCCGGGGTCCCGGTCTTGACTTCTGCGCCGTAGTCTATCTGAAGTCTTTCGCCTCCGCTCAGCTCATCCGCGAAAGGGAAGCGAGGTCTGATGCCGAAATCCGCCGCTTCGCATACGAGGGAGTCCGCCGGAGTGCTGAAAATCAGCCTCCCGTCAGAAGTCAAAGCACTGTAATACAGAGTGTTTCCGCCCCGGTTGAACTGGAAATCATTTGCCCCGAATCGTGTGGAGCTGAGTCTGCGGAGTTCTCCTCCGTCGGGGTCCAGGGAGTAGAGTTCGCAGACGCCGCTGAGGTCGGAGGTGAACATTATCTTTCCGTCGTGTTTCCAGAGTCGCTTGATTTTGACCGTCTGCGGACTAAGGATGCGTTTCGGCGGGTCAAGCCGCCAGATTCCGTACCCTTCCGGGGAGAGAACGCTTGCGTAGAGCGTTTCTCCCATCCAGAGGGTCTCTATGACCTGCATTCCGTCCGGAATCCTGTGCGTCTTGAGCGTCTCTCCGCTATGCGCGTCAAGTATCACCACGTTGCAGCCCCCTTCTATAGGGTATTCGGTCACTGACAGGTATCTGCCGTCGTCCGACGGGGCGGGATGGTAGAAGCGGTGCGAGCGGGTGAGGGTGTGGCGCCTTCCCTGGCTGTCAAGGCAACGGATATTGGAATATGAGACCTGCTCCCAGCGCGGATCTGCGGAGTATTCGCTCCAGTAGAGGAGTCCGTTGCTCCCGCTATAGTGAAGTCCCGTATAGTTGGAGCTGAAAAGGCCTATTCTCTTTACCGTGCCGTCGGGGGAGATCTTCACCAGTTCGTCCGGACTCGTGAGGCTCTTGCGCACGGCGTAGAAAGAGTCACCCGCCGCCGTGAGGGCGTCGTATGAGGTGAAATCTTTCGGGGAAGAGACCGCCCGGGCGGAAGGGATGAACGGGGCCCTGGCCCTTTCGTCGTCGCGCCAGCGTGCAGCAAGTGTGTCGCTCACTTCGCGGAACGTGGCATTGAAACTTTTCCCCGTTATTTCCCAGACGCCGGAGTTCAGGAAGGAGAATCCGTGTTTCCGTGCGATGCGGCCGAAATATTTCGCAGTGAAATCCGGCTCGTCATATACGGCGCGTATGCCGGCTATCGCCACGTATCCGGCCCTGTAATAGTCCGGAGTGTATTTCTTCTGCGAACCGTAGCGCCATTTCCAGAAGTCGCGCATATCCCCGTCCGCGAAACTCACCCGGTAGTGTTCGAGGAAGTCGGCCGTCCTGCCCCTTCCCGCCCCGGAAAGGGCCGTCTCCGCCACCACTGCATCCCCTTCCATAAACGACTGTCCGGCATAGAGGGCCGCCGCTGCTCCGGGGGCGAGTTCTCCCGTCAGGAAGTTCCACACTCTGAACGGCCTGGCCGCTCCGAACTGCATCTGGGACGCGTGCCGCGACTCGTGTACGACAAGCTGCCTCTCCCACGGGGTCGCTTCCGGATAATCCGGATCGGGCTGCGTCTGGAGTTCCATACGGCGCGGAATCCACATCACCATTCCGTTGGAGCGGGCCGAGTATGGCCGGAGCACGACGCTCATCCGCCTGCGGTAACTCTCGTTCGGGGCGAATCCGGCACTGTTTCCCACGACTTTCGCCACCTGCTCGAGCGTCACGGCATAGCTGCGGGCGAGGGAATCCAGACCCCTGGGGTAGATCACACTATAGTGTTCGGTATCTATCCTGCTCCATTTCACCCGGAAGCCTTCATTTCCCGACGTATAGAACTGTGCCCTCGCGCACAATGCCGACAGGCAGCACAATGCTGCGGAAAGTATCAGTCTGGATTTCATACGGGACAAATTTAAAAATAACTTGGTACTTTTGACTGTCTTTACGGTCTGAATTCAACTGTTCTCCCGGTACGCTCCTTCTTCAAAGTTCCGTGTCATTGCCGGCTTGTTCTCCCCGTCATTGCCGGCTCCGACCGGCAATCTGCCCTGCCGGCAGTATGGGATGCCCGATCAGGTCGGGCATGACGAGGAGGGGGTCGGGCAGTTTCATAAATTCTTTACAAAACTTTACCAACTTATTCTTTCATCATCGCTAAATTTTTATTTTTGTAAGCATATGAAAAAGACGCCCGCCTTCATACTGCTTACCCTGCTCCTCCTGCTTCCGCTCTCCTGCGGCCAGAGGGGAGGACGCTCCTCGGATGACGCTTCCAGGCCTTTTCCCATGGTGGAGGTGCCGGTGATGCTTACCGACGAGGCGGAGCGGCTCGACTTCGTGCTGAGCCACTATTGGGACGCCTTCTTCGGCGGAGACGGCCCCACGGACTCCGGGAGGGTGCTGGGCGTGCGCAACTCCGAGATAGAGAAAAACGTCGCACGCTACATAAGCCTTCTCGACAATGTCCCGATGGATGTGGCGCAGGCAAGGCTGCAAGGCGTATTCTCCCAGATAGAAGCCCGTCAGGCGCTGGATACGGCGTCGCTATTCTATCTGCTGATGACGGAAACGTTCTCCGATTACCTCTATGACCCAAACTCTCCGCTGCGCAGCGAGGATTATTATCTGCCTTTCGTGGAGGGTATGACCGCTTCGCGTTTCACGAGCGAAGACAGGCGTGCGGGATACCGTTTCGAACTCGAGAAATGCCGGCTCAATCCTTACGGAAGCAAGGTTCCGGACTTCTATTTCAAGGATATACGCGACAGGCGGCATCATCTCTACGGGGTGCAGGCGGACTATACGATGCTCTTCTTCAGCAACCCCGGCTGCCATTCCTGCCAGGAAATAATAGAGCAGATAGGCTCGCGGCCCTATATCGACCATATGATAGAGGAGGGGACTCTCGCCATAGTCAATGTCTATATCGACGAGGAAGTGGACAAATGGCGGGAATACGAGCCTAACTATCCGCGCAACTGGCTGAACGGCTATGACTTCGGGGGAGTAATCAACGGCGGTGAACTCTACTATGTCCGGGCCATCCCGTCCCTGTATCTTCTCGACTCGCAGAAGCGCGTGATATATAAGGACGTGCCGGTGGAGAAGGTGCTGCTCCGCTTCGACGCTCTGATGAAGGAAAATGATCAAAACAGATAACACTATGACAATCAAGAGAAGACTGTGGGCGAAGTCCGAATGTGGACGCCCTGTTTACAGGTACACCCTCATCAACGGCAGCGGCGCTTCCGTCACCCTGTGCAACATAGGCGCGGGCATCGTGTCGGTCAACGTGCCTGACAGGGAAGGCCGGATGGGCGACGTGGTGCTGGGCTACAACAAGGCGGAGAGCTACTTCGGAGACGGCCCTTGTATGGGCAAATGCCCCGGAAGATACGCCAACCGCATCGCCCTCGGACGCTTCACCCTCGACGGGAAGCAGTATCAGCTGCCCGTCAACAACGGCCCTAACCACCTGCACGGCGGCCCGGAGGGTTTCCAGAACAAGATATGGGAATCCCGCAAACACAAGGGCGGCGTGGAGTTCAAATACTTCTCTCCTGACGGAGAGATGGGGTATCCGGGCAATCTTACCGTAGTGGCCCGTTACGAATGGAGCGAGGAGAACGAACTCAGGCTCACTTTCTCCGCCAAGAGCGACGCGCTCACGGTGGTGAACCTCACCAACCACTGCTACTTCAACCTCAACTGCAAGGGCTCCGTACTCCGTCATTACCTCAAGCTCAACGCATCGGAATACCTTCCTACCGATTCCACCCTGATTCCTCTCGGGGATTCGGAGCCGGCGGCGGGCACTCCTATGGATTTCATCTCCGCGAGAACCCTCAGCCGAGACATAAAGAAAGACTTCCCGGCGCTGAAAGTCGGCAAGGGATACGATGCCTGCTGGATAATCGACGACTATATGCCGGGGCAGCTTCAGGAGGCTGCGGAACTCTACTCCCCACGGAGCGGCAGGGAACTGAAAGTCTATACGACCCAGCCGGGGATACAGGTCTATACCGGCAACTGGCTCGAGGGCTGCCCGGAGGGGAAGAGGAGACGCAAGTATCACGACTACTGCGGCGTGGCGCTCGAATGTCAGCATTTCCCGGACAGTCCCAACCATAAGGATTATCCGTCGACCGAACTCAAGCCGGGCAAGGTGATGCACGAGGCGATAATCTTTGCATTCGGAATAAGTAATTCCTAAAAAATAACTTGGTACTTTTGCTGGTCTTTTTGTTCTAAATTCATTTGTTCATCAGTCACGTACCCCGGTACGCTCCTTCTTCACAAACAAATTTATCTACAAAAATCCTTTACAATACTTTACCAACTTATTTTTTCATCATTACTAAAGAAATGAGACAGTACCTCGATTTGCTTCAGCGTATAATGGACAGCGGCACAGTCCGCTGCGACCGTACCGGGGTGGGGACCAGGAGCATCTTCGGACATCAGATGCGCTTCGACCTGGGTGAGGGATTTCCGCTGCTCACTACCAAGAAGGTTCACCTCAAGTCCATCATCTACGAACTCCTGTGGTTCATAAGCGGCGACACCAATATCCGTTACCTCAAGGAACACGGGGTCTCCATCTGGGACGAGTGGGCCGACGGGAACGGTGACCTGGGCCCGGTATACGGACATCAGTGGCGCAGCTGGCCCGCACCCGACGGGCGGAAGATAGACCAGCTCTCGGAAGTGATAGAGATGATAAGGCACAATCCCGACTCCCGCCGTATGCTGGTCTGCGCGTGGAATCCGGGAGAAGTCGACCGTATGGCCCTGCCTCCGTGCCACTGCCTTTTCCAGTTCTATGTGGCGGACGGACGGCTCTCCTGCCAGCTCTATCAGCGCAGCGCAGACACCTTCCTCGGCGTGCCGTTCAACATCGCGTCCTACGCGCTGCTCACGATGATGATTGCGCAGTGCTGCGGCCTGCAGCCGGGAGAATTCATCCATACCACCGGAGACACGCATATCTACCTCAACCACTTCGACCAGGTGCGGGAACAGCTCTCCAGGGAACCCCGTCCTCTGCCGAAGATGCTGCTCAATCCTGATGTGAAGAGCGTGTTCGACTTCCGTTACGAAGATTTCACCCTCGAAGGCTACGACCCGTGGCCGGCAATCAAGGCCCCGGTGGCCGTATGATTATGCAGAAATGTATCATAGTCGCAGCGTCCGACAATGACGCGATAGGACGCGGGGGAGTGATGCCCTGGCACCTGGCCGAAGACCTCAGGTATTTCAAGAGGGTCACGCTCGGCTGCCCGGTGATAATGGGCCGCACCACTTTCGAGTCCATCGGCAGGCCGCTTCCCGGCAGGAAAAACATCGTTCTCACCAGCCGGGGGAATCTTCCGGAGGGAGTATTCCCTGTCAGTTCGATCGAACAGGCCTATGCGGCGGCGGAACCCTCCGGGAAGTGCTTCGTGATAGGCGGAGCGCGGGTCTATGCCCAGGTCATCGACACTATGGATATGATATATCTGACCCGCATCCACACCGTCGTGCCGGATGCCGACGCCTTCTTCCCGAAGATAGACCCCTCCCTCTGGACGGAAGAATCCCGCTCCGGACTCCTTACGGATGCGCAGAGCGGGCTTGAATTCGAATTCATCGTCTATCGCAGGAGCTAGTCCCGGACTCCCAGCTCCTCCTTCATGCTGCGGAGCAGGTCGAAAGCCTGCATCGGGGTCATATTGTTGAGGTCAGCCCCTTCGAGCTTCTCCTTGAGCGAGGAGAGCGTCGGGTCGTCGAGCTGGAAGAAGGACAGCTGCACGCTTCCGTCGTCCTCCAGGGTCATCCTGTCGGCGTGCTTCTCTCTCGCTTCGAGCTGCCGTAGAGTCTTCTCGGCTGATTCGACCACTTCGCGCGGCATCCCTGCAAGTCTTGCCACGTGGATTCCGAAACTGTGGGCCACGCCGCCCTTTTCCAGCTTGCGGAGGAATATGACGTTCCTGCCGTCCTCCTTCACGGCTATGTGGTAGTTCTTCACTCTCGGGAAGATGCCTTCCATATCGTTGAGTTCGTGGTAGTGGGTGGCGAACAGAGTCTTCGCCCCCTTCCCCTCCTTGTGGATATACTCCACGAGGGCCCTGGCTATGGACATACCGTCATAAGTGGACGTGCCGCGGCCTATTTCGTCGAGCAGCACCAGGGAACGGGCGGAGAGATTGTGCATAATCATCGCCGTCTCGGTCATCTCGACCATAAAGGTGGATTCCCCCCTGGAAATGTTGTCCGTAGCCCCGACACGGGTGAAGATTTTGTCGAAATATCCGAAACGGGCGGATTTTGCCGGCACGAACGAGCCGATTTGCGCCATAAGCACGATCAGGGCCGTCTGACGCAGGAGGGCGGATTTGCCGGCCATATTCGGCCCGGTAAGGATGATGATCTGCTCGCCCTTGCTGTCCATCGAGATGTCGTTGGGCACGTATTCCTCCCCCGGCCCCATCAGGGTTTCTATCACCGGATGCCTTCCGGCCTCAATCTGCAGTGCGGAGGACTTGTCCACCGTCGGGCGGCAGTATCCCCTGTCGGAAGCCTGCCTGGCGAATCCCTGCAGGACGTCAATCTTGGAGATGATGCGGCTGTTGTCCTGGATGTCGCGTATGGACTTCTGTACATCGGAAACCAGGGTCGAATAGAGCCGGCTCTCAAGCTCATAGATGGTGGCTTCGGCGGTGAGGATGCGCTCTTCGTACTCCTTGAGTTCGGAGGTGATGTAGCGCTCGGCATTGGCGAGCGTCTGCTTGCGCGTCCAGTCGGACGGGACCTTGTCCAGAGAGGAATTGCGGACCTCGATATAGTAGCCGAAGACGTTGTTGTAGCCGATTTTAAGGCTGCCTATGCCGGTCCTCTCCGTCTCTCTCTCCTGCATCTTGAGCAGATAGTCCTTGCCGCCCCGCGAGATTTCGCGGAGTTCGTCAAGCTTGGCGTCCACTCCGGGGGCTATCACGTCCCCCTTGCCGATCTGGGCGGCAGAGTTCTCCGAGAGGGTGGAGACGATCCTCTGCAGTGCGTCATCCGTGTTGTGCAGGCCGCCCGAGAGTTTCGCGAGCGCCTCGCAGCCGCTCCCGACGCTCCTTTCCCTTATCGGGGTCATTTTCCCGAGAGACCTTGCGAGCTGCAGCATCTCCCGTGGGAGAATTTTTCCCGTGGCAAGGCGGGAAACCGCCCTTTCCAGGTCTCCGATTTCGCCGATGTCGTCCCGTATGCTTGCCAGGGCCGCCGGATCGTCCAGGAAATATTGTACTATGTCGTATCTGGAGTTCAATTCCTTGAGATCCATCACGGGCATTGAGAGCCATTGCCTGAGCAGTCTTGAACCCATACTGGAGCAGCAGCGGTCTATCGTGTCCACGAGACTTACGCCGTCCCTGCCCGCATTGCTCTGGAATACTTCAAGATTGCGGAAGGTGAAGCGGTCCATCCACACGAACTTGTCGGAGTCTATGCGCGAGATGGAGCAGATATTGCCCAGACCGGCGTGACAGGTCTGTTCGAGGTAGACGAGAAGCGCTCCGGCGCTGCACAGGGCAAGCGGAAACTGCTCCACGGCAAAGCCCTTCAGGCTCTTGACCTTGAACTGGTTGCGCAGTCTTTCTTCGGCGGATTCCCTCACGAAGGCCCATTCGTCGAGAGTCGTGATGTAGTAGTCCCCGAAGGATTCCTTCGTCCTTCTGGCGTCTTCTTTTTTCACCACCAGTTCCTTGGGGGCGAATGAGGACGCAAGGGTGAGGACGTAGTCGACAGAACCCTGAGCCAGCTGAAAAGTGCCGGTTGAGGCGTCCAGAAAAGCGACGCCGCACAACTCACCCTCAAAGCAGAGTCCGGCCAGATAATTGTGTTCTTTCTGTTCGAGCATACCCGCGCCGAAGGCGATGCCCGGAGTGAGGATTTCCGTGACTCCGCGCTTGACCAGCTTGTTTTTGGTCAGGGCCGGGTCTTCGAGCTGGTCGCATACCGCCACCTTGTATCCGGCGCGTATGAGTTTCTGCAGATAGGATTCCAGGGCGTGGTGCGGGAAGCCGGCCATCTGCGTGCTGCCCTTGTCCCCGTTGGAACGCCGTGTCAGCACAAGTCCGAGGACCTTGCTTGCAAGCAGCGCATCATCGGAATAGGTTTCGTAAAAGTCTCCGACGCGATACAGCAGTATCGCCTCCGGATGCTGCGCCTTGATGCTGAAATATTGTTTGAGCATCGGCGTATCTTCTCCGCTCTTCGCCATCGGTCTCGGTTTATGGTCTTTTTATCTTGCCTGAAGCCTTGCCTGCAGCCTCGACTTCGATTCTGTTTATCTTGTTCTCTCCTGCCGGGACGTAGATGTTCAGCCCTTCGAAATTCTGCTGCTCCACGTTCGACAGGTTAAGCCCGTGCTGTACTGAAAGGTTGCAGTTCTCGAACTTGAACGTCCCCTCAGGCAGCGGAGCCGCAGGGTCTCCGATGATGTCTCCGGCGGATTTCGCCGTGCCGTTGACGTTGATCACCTTGATGTCGCGCAGGATGGTGCGCGGAGTGAACGGAGGGTAGTCCTCGACCATACGCCATATCATATTGGCGGAGATGAATGTGCCGCAGTCGTTGAGGGTGAAGTCCTTGAAAGTGATGTCCTCCACTATGCCACCGCGTGACGGCTGTGACTTGAAGCGGACCGGAGCCTGATTCTTCTCGCCGCAGACGCAGTTTTCAATCAGCACGTTGCGTATGCATCCGGAGATCTCGCTGCCCATGGCCACGCCGTGTCCCCCGTCGAAATTGCAGTTCTGCACGAGGATGTTCATACTCGGTCTGGCGACCCTGCGTCCATCCTCGTTCTTGCCGCTTTTTATCGAGAGGCAGTCGTCGGTCACGTTGGTATAGACGTTGGTCATCTTGACGTTGCTCGAAGAGTCGATGTCCACGCCGTCAGAACTCGGTACATATGAACTTACGCTTATGTGCAGGGAATCGATGCTGAAGCCGTCCGTGTAGAGGACGTGCAGGCACCACGAAGCGTGGTTGAGCATCGTAAGGCCGCTGATGCTGCCTCCCGGACAGTCGGTGAAGCAGAGCATGCGCGGCCTGCCCCAGAGGCCGTCTTTGTTTTTGTGTTTCATCCACTCCTGGCCTCTTCCGTCGATTGTGCCTTTTCCGAAGACTCTGACGTTGCGGGAGTTGTCGAAATTGAGGAAGGCGCTGCGCCACTTGCGTTCTATACCCTCGAAACGGGTGGGAATCTGCGGGAAATCATCCGAATCCACGGTGGAAATGAGCATCGCCCCTTCTTCTATCTTCAGGTCCACTCCGTTGCGGAAGAAGAGAGCTCCGCTGAGATACTTTCCGGACGGGATCACCACGATGCCGCCGCCGTTGGCATACGCCGCGTCGGAGGCGCTCTGAATGGCGCGCGTGTCAATGTCAGAGCCGTTTCCGCTGGCTCCGAAATCCTTGACGTTGAATATCTTGTGGCTCTTTTCCACCGTGATGATGCGGCTGCCGTATCCTTCTATGGTGAGTTCCACTTCGGTGCGGTCATCCCTGATTTCCGAAGGCAGATTGCGGATTTCTCCCGTGAATCCGTCCCATTCGCGGACTTTCCCCACTGCATCAAGGCTCACTTTGAACGTCTGCTCGCGTGAGCCTTCGTTGAAGATGAAATAAAGGTCCGCATCTTTGAGAATCCTGCGGGTGTAGCGTATGCTGTCCGTCGGGATGATGACTTCCGTCATTCCCATCTGGCGTTTGAACGACTCTATCGTGACCCAGGCCTGGGAGTCGGTGGCGCGGCGGCGCGGTGCGGCGGGAGCCTGCAGGCCGCCTGCCGGTTTCGGCGCCGGCTGAACTCTGTAAGGGGCGGTCGGTCCGGATATGTAGCTGCCCTCCGGACGCTCGGCGAGGATGCGCAATTCTCTTTCCGGCATCACGCTCTCCACCTGTGCAGTCCACCTGCGCAGCGGCTCGTGGACGGCTTTCGGGCAGTCCGGGAAGGCCTCCATCGTGGTGAACGTCCTGTCGACGAGCTTGCCCGGCATCGAACCCCAGAAAAGAAGTTTCCCTCCGAGATTGACGAAATCCTCTATCACGGCCCAGGCCTTCTTCGAGATGACGTCGGCGGAAGGGATGATGAGGGTATAGTATTTCTGTCCGCTGCGGTTTTCCAGATAGCCCGGCCCCACCGTCAGGGCCTCGAAGAATGCGTCGTCGTCGACGTAGTCGAAATCCACCTGGTGGCGCAGCAGCATCTGCGAAAGCTCTGACAGTTCCCAGTATGTCTCATTGTTCCCCAGCCACATCGACAGAGTAGGGTAGTACATCGCCACCCGGGCTCCCGGCACACCCATCGACATCAGGTATGAAGTGCGGTTTATGTAGTCGGAAAGCTCCCGCATATGCGGTTTTTTCGAGAGGCTCTCCGCCGTCTGGGACTTGGAGCTCCAGAAATTGTATTCAAAGAAGTTGATGCCCCTCGCGAACTGATAGTTCAGCACCTGCTTGCTGGTGGCGAGGTCGGAGCGGACGGCCCCCATAGTCTCGCTGAATGCGCGCGGCCTGCCGTAAACGTGCGCTACGGACGAGGCCAGTTTCGGGAAATCATTGTCCACTCCCGGAGCCACGTGCGAATTGATTACGTCCACTCCCGGAATCTGCACCCTGTTGAGGACGCGGAAGAAGTCTCCGTTAGCCTCGATGTTGACGGGCATAATATGCTCGTTGTTGAGGTGGGTGATGTGTGCCATTCCGTTTTTCTCGTGCCAGTCGGCCTGACGCTTGAAGAAGACGTCGGCGAACATCTCCGACCAGACGTCCCAATAGTCGGCCTTGACCCTCTTTTCCTGCTCGGTCTTGACCGGGGCGAAGAAAGAAGCGAAATACGCCGTCGGGTCATAACCCTTCTTCTCCTTGAACACTTCGATGATTGCAGGGGTCCACGGCGTGTACATATACTCCGGCTCATCTCCCCGGAATCCCATCACGGTAGTACCCATTTCCGCTCCGAGCGCCTTCTTCGCGGCTTCGTGGGTCCATTCTATGAACTGGTCCACCGCCTCCGGGTTGAGGTGGTCGTGGAGGAAGTTGGAAGTGTCCTTGCCGTGAGTCGGGTTGTTGACTGCGCGGGTGTCTCCGCTCTTGTGGGCATAGCCGGCGAAGAGTATCTTCCAGCCGTGTCCTCCGGCATTGAAACTGATTCTGCCTTCTTCTATCGGGATTATGCGGTTGGTCTGTCCCTCGGACACGGCCACCGCACTCACCGCCCCCGCCGGTATCGGGGTGTCGGTAATTTCCTCTCCTGCAAGGACTTCAATGGTGGAGTCCAGCTGAACCAGGGCCCACATCTTGAGGTCCGGCCTTTCGCGGGAGAACTTGCCTCCGGCGAAGCCGCTCGGATACTTGGCATCATCGATGAGCCATACTTTCATTCCTCTCGACCTGGCCTCCCCGACGGCGGTCTTCACCATTTTGAACCAGCCTTTCGAGAGGTATTCGTAAGGGAAATCGTAGCCCGGTTCTATGTTGATGACACGAGTTCCGACACTCTGCATCAGGTCCAGATCCTCCTTGATGATTTTGGCGTCCATTTTTCCTTCCCAGCCCCAGAGTATGTGGCTGGCGTATTCGGCGGGAGGCAGGGCATAGCCTTGTCGCAGCTCCTCCACTCCCTTGTCCTGGATTCCTTCCCAGCTTTTGATCTGGCACATTGCCGGCAGAGCCGAGAGGACGATGCAGATTGTGGTCAGTGTTCTTTTCATTTAGCGGTATGTTTTGGCATATTCCACAAATTTAGTGTTTTTTGGCGATGATTCACTATCTTTGGGCCTATGAAACGTCTGCTGATAGTCACTTATTATTGGCCGCCCACGGGAGGTTCCGGGGTGCAGAGATGGGTGAAGTTCAGCAAATATCTTCCCCAATACGGTTGGCAGCCCGTCATATATACTCCGGAGAATCCGGAGCGTCTGGCCGTGGACGAAAGTCTGCTCTCCGACATCCCGGAATGTGCGGAAATCATAAAGACGCATATCACCGAACCCTACGGGATATACCGCCGTCTCAGCGCTTCGTCGGGCAAGCCCTCGGAAGTCAATCCCCTCAACGCCCGGAAGAAAAGCCCCCTCAAGCGGCTGTCCCTCTGGCTGAGGGGCAACCTTTTCATCCCCGACCCGCGCATCCTGTGGGTGCGCCCCTCCGTGCGCCATCTTCAGAAATATCTCCGCGAGCATCCGGTCGATGCCGTGGTGACCACCGGTCCGCCACATTCTATGCATTTGATAGGCAAGGCTTTGAAGAAGAAGCTGGGGCTGAGGTGGATAGCCGATTTCAGGGATCCGTGGACGGAGATGTTCTACTATAAGCATCTGTCGCTCACGGGATTCTCCGACAGGAAGCACCGCCGCCTGGAGCAGAGCGTGCTGGACGGGGCGGATATGGTGATCGCCGTGTCTCCGCCGGTGCAGCGGGATTTCGCCTCCAGGACACGCACTCCCGTGGAATTGATAACCAACGGCTTCGACGAGGACGACTTCTCCGGGGAGGTTCCGCAGCGCAGAGATGGCAAGTTCACCATCGTGCACACCGGACTGTTCGCCTCAGACGGCAATCCGCTCAATCTCTGGGACGCCCTTGCGCAGCGATGCCGGCAGGACGGCGACTTCCGCTCCCGTCTCGAGATAAGGCTGGCCGGCAAGACCGACACGGAGATAATATCCGCCATAGCGGAGAGGGGACTCGGGGACAATCTCGTGAATCTCGGCTATCTGCCGCACGGACAGACCGTGCGCGAACAGAGGGCTGCGGATATCCTCCTGCTGCCGCTCAGGCAGGAACCGGAATACGCCAAGGTGCTGCCCGGCAAGATATTCGAATACCTCGCCGCCGCCCGTCCGGTACTGGGAATAGGGCAGAAGGACGGGGCCGCAGCCGTTGTGCTGCGCGATGCCGGGGCGGGGGAGATGTTCGATTGGGAGGAGAAGGACGGCCTTATGGAATTTATTGCGGAATCCCATCCGTCACCATCAGGAGCGGACAGGTATTCGCGCCGCCGCCTGACGGAAAGACTTGTGGAACTGTTATGAAGAAGAAAATAATCTATTGCCTCTGTGTCGTGCTGGGGCTTCTGCTGTTGTCGTACGCATATGTGCCGGAAGTCCTCTCCGGAAAGATTGTCAATCAGAGCGACATATCCGGATGGCAGGGGATGTCCAAGGAGATGATGGACTGGAATGCCGCGCACCCGGACGACCAGACGGCCTGGACCGGGTCGATGTTCGGAGGGATGCCTACGGCCACCATCCACGCCCCTGTCGAAGGGGACTGGACCCAGACCCTCTATGACGCGCTGCTTCTCGGCCGCCGTCCCGCCACCTACCTTTTCGTCTCGCTGTTCGGGGCCTGGCTGCTGATGCTCGCGATGGGGATACATCCGCTGCTGGCCGTCGGAGGCGCGATAGCCGTGACGTTCTGCTCCTACAATATGCAGATAATCCAGGTGGGACACAACACCAAGATGCAGGCCATAGCCTTCCTCCCCTGGGTGCTGGCGGCTTTGGTCTTCACCTACCGCAGGGCATTGTCGGGGCGGAAGCGTGGCCTCCCCGCCGCCTGTCTCGGCGCAGCCCTCTTCGGGCTTGCCCTGAGCTTCCAGGTCAAGGCCAACCACCCGCAGATCACCTATTATCTGGCCCTGATGATATTCATCTACGTGCTGGCTCTTCTGATATGGATACTGCTCGACGGAGAACGCCGCAGGGAGATGCTCGGACGCTTTTTTGTCTCGTCGGCCCTGCTGTTGGTGCTTGGATGCACCGGCATCGCGACCAACGCGGTCAAGCTCCTTCCTACCTATGAATACACCCCGTATTCAATGCGCGGCGGCAGTTCGGCGGCATCCGGAGACGGCAGCGGCACGAAAGGCCTCGACATAGACTACGCCACTGCCTGGTCCTACGGATGGGAGGAACTTCCCAATCTGCTGATACCCAACTTCAACGGCGGCTCCTCCGCCGGGGAGGTCAATCCGAAACATTCGCAGACCATAGAGCTTCTCCGCTCCGCCGGACAGACCAACTTGCGTGAGACCGCAAAGAGCCTCCCTCTCTACTGGGGACCGCAGCCGTTCACCGCAGGGCCTATGTATATGGGAGCCATTACCATATTCCTTTTTGTGCTGGGGCTTTTCTGCTACAGGGGGAAGGAAAGATGGTGGATAGCGGCGGCGACTCTGCTTGCCGTGCTGCTTGCATTGGGAAGCCACTTTCTGTGGTTCACAAAACTGTTCTACGACTATGTGCCGTTCTACAATAAGTTCAGAACCGTGTCGATGGCCCTTGTGGTGCTTCAGGTCACCCTGCCTCTGCTCGCGTTCCTGATGCTTGACCGCATAGTCCGCTCGGAGGATGCTGCGGCGACTTTCCGCTCCAAGGGTTGGATTGCACTGGCCCTGACGGGCGGGTTCTGTCTGCTCTGTGCGGCATTCCCGGGAATAGCCGGGTCTTTCATCGGGGCTTCCGACGCTTCGTATCCGGACATTCTCGTGGACGCGCTCGCCGCTGACCGCCGGCATCTTCTCGCCGTCGACGCCCTGCGTTCCGCGGTTCTGATAGGGGCGGCGTATCTGCTGATTCTCTGGGGATGTTCAGTTCCCAAGTCGGCGCAGAAGACTTTCGCCGCGCAGCCTCAGATGGGAATCTCCCGCCGGCGCACGGCGGCCCTGCTCGTCTGCCTGCTTGTCCTGGGAGATCTCTTCCTTCTCGACAAGAGGTATCTGAGTTCGGACGACTTCGTCACCCCGCGCAACTTCCAGACCCAGTTCAACAAGCGTCCTGCGGACGAATTCATCCTCGCCGACACCGACCCGTCCTACCGGGTGCTGGACCTCACCGTCAACGTATTCAACGACTCGCACCCGTCCTACTGGCACAAGAACATAGGCGGATATTCTGCGGCAAAGCTGCAGCGCTATCAGGAATTCATCACCGACACTCTCAGCGGAGAGATCTCCAGACTCTATTCGGCCATCTCCGGCAAGGAGAGCATAGAGGAGATGGAGGCCGCGTTGCCTTATCTGCCGGGACTCGCCGAGATGAACTGCCGCTACATCATCGTCAGCGCGCAGCACCAGCCCCTGCGCTATCCTTATGCCAAGGGGAACGCCTGGTTTGCCGATTCTGCCGCCGCGGGAGAGGTGGAGCTGCTCTCGTATGCTCCCAATGAATTGAAATACAGGTATTCTTCCCCGACCGGAGGGAAGCTGGTATTCAGCGAAGTCTATTATCCTGTCGGCTGGAGTCTCACTCTCGACTCGGGAGCGGAAACTCTCGACATCATACCGGAAGGCAAGGTTCTGCGCAGCGCGGAAGTGCCTGCGGGAGAACACAGCCTCACGATGCGCTTCGACCCGCCGTCCTACAGGACGGGAGTGGCCGTTTCACGCGCGAGCTCTATAGTCATTCTGATAGTGGTGCTGCTGGCGATTGCTCTTGCCGTGCAGCCGAGATTGTCCGGGTCAAGGCGATAAAGTCCTCCACCGAGAGCCTTTCCGCCCTCAGGTCAAAGATCTCCGCAGCACTGTCGAAGCCTTCCGGCAGGATGGGTTTCAGTGCGTTGCGCAGGGTCTTGCGGCGCTGGTTGAAAGCGGTCTTGACCACTTGTCTGAACAGCCTCTCGTCGCAGCCGAGTTCGCTTCGGGAGTTGCGCCTGAGCCGTATGACGGCGGACTGCACCTTGGGGGGCGGACAGAACGCGCCCGAGCCGACGGTGAGGATATAATCTATGTCGTACCAGGCCTGCAGCAGCACGGACAGTATGCCGTAGGTCTTGGAACCGGGCTTCTCCGCAATGCGTTCCGCAACCTCCTTCTGTATCATACAGACCACTTCCGGCACGAGATTGCGGTCGTCGAGGATCTTGAAGAATATCTGCGAGGAGATGTTGTAGGGGAAATTGCCTATCACGCGGTATTGTCCCTCGAAGAGCTGCCGCATATCAAGTTTCAGATAGTCAGCCTGATACAACTTCCCCTGAATGTCCGGGAAATTGCTCAGCAGGTAATCTACCGACTCCCTGTCTATCTCCACGAGCTTCAGGTCAATGTCCTTCCTTTCCAGAAGGTGTCCGGATAGCACGCCCATACCGGGGCCGATTTCCAGCACGTCTCGCACTCCGCCCGCCGTCAGAGAGTCCACGATGGTCCTGGCGATACTGCGGTCGGTCAGGAAATGCTGTCCGAGAGCCTTTTTTGCACGAACTTCCATATCAGAGCTTCTCCGCGAGTCTGCCGGCGAGGTCGAGGAATGCAAGCCCGTCCGGACGGGAACTCAGCGCCGCCGGCTCCCCGCTGTCTCCGCTCTCGCGTATGCCCTGCACGAGCGGAATGCGTCCGAGAAGGTCTATGCCGAGTTCTTCGGCCATCTTCGCTCCGCCGTCCTTGCCGAAGATGAAATATTTCTCCTCCGGATGCTCCTCCGGGGTAAACCAGGCCATATTCTCCACAAGGCCGAAAATAGGTCTGGAAATGCTCTGGTTGCGGAACATGTTCACTCCCTTCTCCACATCGGCGAGGGCGACCGTCTGCGGAGTGGTGACAATCACCGCACCCTCCATCGGGATCTCCTGCACGAGACTGATGTGGATGTCCCCCGTTCCCGGAGGCATATCTATCAGAAGGAAGTCCAGCGTCCCCCACTTGACCTGCAATATCATCTGCTTGAGGGCGTTGCAGGCCATGGGGCCTCTCCATATCAGGGCTTGTCCCTTCTGGGCGAAATAGCCTATGGACATCCACTTCACCCCGTATTTCTCTATCGGGATGATCACTTCCTTTCCTTCCTCCCCTTCGGCCTGCGGAGTCAGGCCTTCCGTCGCCGTCATAACGGGGACGGAAGGGCCGTAGACGTCCGCATCCGCGAGTCCGACCCTGTAGCCCAGCCTTGCGAGGGCGCAGGCGAGATTGACGGCGACGGTGGATTTGCCGACACCTCCCTTGCCGGAGGCTACGCCTATTATGTGGCGCACGTTGGTCAGCTGCTCCATCCCGAGATCGTTGACATTGGTCTTCTTCGGCTTAGCCTTCTCCGCCTCGTCCACCACCACGGTCTTCACCTCGGACTTGACTTCCGACGGAAGATGCCTGATGAGAGCCGCACGCGCGCTGCCGATGAGGTATTCGGCAAGCGGATCGCGCCTCTTCGGGAATCCGAGCGTCACGCATACTTCCCCGGAGGAGATTTCGATGCCGTTCACCATTCCGAGCTCCACTATGTCCGCGTCCTTTTTCGCCGGATGGTGAACCTCGCGCAGGATTTGAAGTATTTCTTCTTTGCTTGTCATTTCACGATATCCATTTCGTCAAGCAGCCATCCGGCTCCTCCGAACTTATCCATCATAAAGAGCACATATCTGATATCCACACAGATACATCTCTGCAGCTCCGGCTCGAAGATCACGTCACCGCTCATCGCCTCCCAGTTGCCGTCGAAGGCGAGTCCGACCAGATTGCCGTCGGCATCCATCACCGGACTGCCCGAATTGCCTCCCGTGATGTCGAGGTTGGCGAGGAAGCAGGTCACCAGCTCCCCTTTTTCGTTGGCATATTGGCCGAAGTCCCCGGCCTGGTATAGGCTCTTGAGTCCGGCAGGAACACGGAACTCATAATTGCCCGGATCTTCCTTTTCCATCACGCCCTTGAGTGTGGTGTAGTATTTATAGACGACTCCGTCCTTAGGCTCATATCCCTTGACCGTGCCGTAGGTGAGGCGGCAGGTGGAGTTGGCGTCAGGATAGCTTGGACTGTCCTTCTGCCATTCCAGCAGTGCGGCGGCATAAGCCTTGGCCGGGGCTTCGAGCTTCTCCGCGGAACCGAACACGGCCTTACCCAGCGGAGCTGTCCTGTCGAGGTATGCGGCCCGGAAGACTACCGCAGGGTCTTCCTCCAGATTGACCCCCGCAGCCCTGGCGGCCTCAAGCCTCTCCGCAGAGGTGAATGCGCTCGCATCGAACAGAGAGTCAATCATCTCCTCGCTGATTTCCAGCCTGCCCTCAGGGGCGGCGTTGGCGAGATAGTGGCTGACCATGGCGTGCGCCACCTTCCTGTCCACCTCGGCATTGTAGTCCTTGTAGGCGCTTGCGTCTTTGGCCCTCACAAGACCCAGCAGCTCTATGCGGCCTATCGTCTCGGAGAGCAGGGTGTAGGCGCGATAGTCGGCGGCGCGGCTCTCCGTCACGGCCCTGATGTCGGCCATCGGGCTGCCGTATCTGCTTTCGCGCTTCTTTTTCTCTCCTATCCACGCGGAGAGTGCGGCTTCCTTCTCCTCCTGCCTGCCGATGACGTCGAGCTTGCCGAAGGCCTCCTTCATCCCTATCCACTTCTTCCAGCCGTTGGACGATGAGGCGTATTTGCTCGCGTATTGCAGTCCGACCTTGTCGTCGGCCCTCATCTCCTTCCACAGCACGTCCTGGCGCACTCCTCTGGCGGCGATGCGTATGTCGTTGATGCTGAGCATCTCCTCCAGCTGGGAGGCGGTCTGGTAGCGCTGCGTGCGTCCCGGATAGCCCATAATCATGGCGAAGTCCCCCTCTTCGAGTCCCTTGAGCGACACTTTAAGGAACTGTTTCGGACACAGCGGCACGTTGGCTTCCGAATAGTCCGCCGGCTCGTTGTCCGCGCCGGCATAGACCCTGAACATGGAGAAGTCGCAGGTGTGGCGCGGCCACATCCAGTTGTCCGTGTCGCCGCCGAACTTGCCCGTCGATGCCGGCGGAGCGCCTACGAAACGCACGTCGCGGTATATCTTGGAGATGATGAGATACTGCACGTTGTCGTTGAAGAAGCTCACGATTCTCGCCTCGCAGTGCGGGTTTTCCTCCAATGCCTTGGCAATCAGCGCATCGCGGGATTCCTTGTCGTCCGCCTTGCCGGTGACGTCCGTCATCTTCTGGAGAAACTTCACCGTCAGTCCCGGCACCGGAATCTCTCCGCTGCGGTCAGCTGCCCAGTATCCGTCCTCGAGATAGTTGTGTTCCTCGGAAGACAGGGCCTGTATGCTGCCGTAGCCGCAGTGATGGTTGGTCACGAGCAGTCCGCTTCCGGAGATGATCTCCCCGGTGCAACCTCCGCCGAACTGCACTATGGCATCCTTGATGGATGAATGGTTGACGCTGTAAATCTGCTCCGGAGTGAGTCTGGAGCCCAGATTGCGCATTGCGTCCGCGTTGATTTTCTCAAGCAGCGGCAGCATCCACATTCCCTCGTCAGCCCGTGCCGACGGCAGCAGCGCCGCCATCGCGGCAAGTGTCAGAAAAAACTTCTTCATCATAACTCAAGTTTTGCAAGTAATAAAGTTTGTTGAAAAATAAGCATTGTGCAGGTACTTGCAAAACTTTTCCTCCCGCACAAGCTTCGCTTATTGTTATTATATTACCCTTTCCCTAAATCCCTTTCCTCGGGAAAGGGACTTTCTTTCGGCCCTATGGGCCTCTAAAACCGTGTTTCGCATTTGCGAAACTCAAAATCATATTATATGTTTAAATATCAAACAAACTTGGTTCCAACGCCTTCGGGTGGAAGGAGCGGCGGTGTTCGGGGGTGAGTCCGTAGCGGCGGATGGCGGCGATGTGCTCTTCAGTCGGATACCCCATATTCCGGGCCCATCCGTACTGTGGATAGAGCTTGTCCAGTTCCCTCATCTTCTCGTCCCGCCAGGTCTTCGCCAATACGGAAGCGGCGGCGATGGAAGCGTAGGTCGCGTCCCCGTGAACGACGGTCGCGTACCCGTAGCCCTCCATCGGGCGGAAGCGGTTGCCGTCGACAAGCAGGAAATCCGGCTTTGTCGCAAGCCTGCGCACGGCCCTCTGCATCCCCGTCACCGAAGCCCAGAGAATATTGAGCGAGTCTATTTCCTCTGCGCTCACCTCCTCCACGGCCCAGGCCACGGCTTCCCTCTCTATGACTTCCCGCAGGATATCCCTCGCCTTTTCGCTCATCTTCTTCGAGTCGTTCAGCAGCGGATGGAAGAAGTCCGGAGGCAGAATCACCGCCGCCGCAAAGACCGGCCCGGCAAGCGGCCCGCGTCCCGCCTCATCGCATCCCGCCTCGACGAGGTCCGGGTGCATATTGCCCAGAAGATGGATTTCCCGTGGAATCACCCGGCAAAGATAACTAAGTAATTCCAAAAAATAACTTGGTACTTTTGCTGGTCTTTTTGTTCTAATCTGCAAAAATCCTTTACAAAACTTTACCAACTTATTTTTTTCATCATTACTAAAACCAATAAGAATAGAGCAGTTCGACCATTCTCGGAGTATAGCTGACCCTGCTGTCGGCATTGCCCTTTTCGGAGACCTGCACGTCGCCGAGATCAAGATACCTCAGGCTTATGCTGCTCTTTTCGGAGAATCTGATTCCGGCGCCGGCCGCCCAGCAGAATTTCCACGCTCCGTCGTATCTTGTAGTGTGTTCGCTTCCGTCATCAGAAGTATGGACGGCCCGGCTCAGATTGGAATAATTCGCCCCGAAGCGGGCGTCGATGAAGGCGTGATGTCCGGGATTCAGAAAGCCTTCCCCTTCGAAATCAATTTTATAGGCCGCCCCCAGCATCATTGCGCAGTTGACGTAGGACGGATAGACGGAGTAGTTGTAGCCCATCTCGTTCCTGGCCATCTTGCCGAGAGTGTGGCGGATAAGGTTCACGCTTCCCGTCGCGTCAAGTCGTTCGGTGAGGGCGAGATTGTACTGCGCCCCGATATCGACGCCGATGCGGAGCTGGGAGTAGTAATTGCCCTGACCGTTGTCCGTATATGCGCTGCCGGGGAAGGAGACGCCGGCGCTGAGCGCAAATTGAGCATCGGCCTGCGCCGCGCCAATGAACGCGGCCAGACCGACACAGAAAAATTTGAGTTTGTTCAACATAGAGAGGCTATTCCTCCGAGCCTTCGGCGGCAGCGTACTCGGCGAGGAGCTTGGTCTGCACGTCACCAGGCACAGGCTGGTAGTCCGCAAACTCCATAGAGAAAGTGGCGGAGCCTGAAGTCAGGGAGCTGAGGGTCGTGGAATAACGGTAGAGTTCCGCGAGAGGCACACGGGCCTTCAGGATGGAGAAACCCTTGTCCGCACCCATATCGCCGAGAATTCCGCGGCGGTTCTGGAGGTCGGACATACAGGCGCCCTGATATTCCGCAGGAGTCATCACCTCGACGTTGTAGATAGGTTCCATAATCTTCGGACCCGCATTGCGGAACGCCTCCTTGAAGGCGTTGCGTGCGGCGAGCACGAAGGAGATTTCGTTGGAATCCACCGGATGCATCTTGCCGTCATAGACATAGACGCGGATGTCGCGGGCGTATGAGCCTGTCAGCGGGCCTTCGCTCATCTTGTCGTTGATACCCTTGAGGATGGCAGGCATGAAGCGTGCGTCGATGGCGCCTCCGACCACGCAGTTGTAGAACTCCAGTTTTCCGCCCCATTCCAGGTCGAAGGACTCCTGGGTCTTGATGTTCATAACCTGATCCTTGCCGTTGATTTTAAACACCTTCGGCGGTTCCGTCCCCTCCTCGTAAGGGCAGATGAGCAGTGAGACTTCTCCGAACTGGCCCGCTCCGCCGGACTGCTTCTTGTGGCGATAGGTGGCGTTGGCCGTCTTGGTGATGGTCTCGCGATACGGAATCTTCGGCGCGAAGAGTTCGACCTCAAGCTTGAACTCGTTGTTCAGTCTCCACTTGACGATGTTGATATGCTGTTCTCCGTTGCCGCTGAGTATGGTCTGACGGAGTTCCTTCGAGTATTCCACGATGACGGTAGGGTCCTGGGACGCGATTTTCTTCAGCGCGTCTCCGAGCTTCTGCTCGTCCTGCTGCACCTTGGCCTTGATTGCGCAGCGGTATTTCGGGGCAGGGTACACGATCTTCTCGCAGTTGATGCCCGAACCCGGAAGCGCGAGGGTGATGTTGGACCTGCCGTTCTTGAGCTTCACCGTACATCCGAGGTCTCCGGCGTGCATCGAGGTGACGGCCTCCTTCTTGAGACCGGCCACGGCATAGAGGGCTGAGATGCGGTCCTTGTTGCCCGATACGGAATCCTCCAGGTCCATACCCGTCGTGACGGTGCCGCTCATCACCTTGAAGAATGACACTTCGCCCAGATGCGGCTCGACGTCGTTCTTATAGATGAAGATGGATGCCGGGCCGTCCTCCTTGCAGGAAGGGGCCGGAGCTACGTTCTTCACGAACTCGAGCAGCCTCTTGACACCGATGTCCTTCTTTGCGCTGACGCAGAATACCGGATAGGTGTCGCCGGCCACGATTCCGAGATTGAGTCCCTTGCGGATTTCGTCCTCGGTGAGTTCTCCGGACTCGAAGAACTTCTCCATCAGGGTGTCGTCGTATTCGGCGGCCTTTTCGATAAGTTCCTGGCGCATAATGTCCGCCTGGTCCTTGAGCTCCGCGGGGATTTCAAGGTCTTCGCGGGTGCCGTTGGCATCCTTGAAATGGTAGTATTTCATCATAAGCACGTCGACGAAGCCGTCGAAGGACGGGCCGACGTTGACCGGGAACTGTATATAGATGGCCTTCGAGCCGACCGCCTCCTTGATGGAGTTCTGGATATTGTCCCAGTCGGCCTTCTCGGAGTCGAGCTGATTGACCGCGAAGACCAGCGGGAGCTTCTTGTCGGTAGCGAGGCGGATGAGGTTCTCCGTACCCACCTCGACACCCTGCTGGGCGTTGATTGCGAGCACTCCGGCCTCGCAGACCTTGATTGCGGAATATGCGCCGCCGATGAAGTCATCGGAACCCGGCGTGTCTATGAAGTTGGTCTTATATCCGAGGAACTCGGCATAGAGCGGAGTGGCATAGATGGACCTCTGGTTGATCTTCTCCAGTTCGTTGTTGTCGGAGACGGTGTTCTTGTCCTCTACGGAGCCGCGCCTGTCGATGACCTTGCCTTCATAGAGCATAGCTTCAGCCAACGTGGTCTTGCCGGACTTTGCAGCTCCGAGAAGTACCACGTTGCGGATTTCTTTGGTTGTGTATTCTTTCATCGTTTTACAGTGTATAATTATGTTTGCTGATTCTTTTCCAGCGCAAAGCTCACAAAGCTAACAAAATTTGTCGCCAATATCAATAGCGTTCCGCTTTTTGCGCCGACATTCCGCAAGAATCTCGTTCGCGGTCATTCCGAATTCTTCGAGCAGAAGTTCATCAAGTGAGCGGAGCGGAATGCCGAGCCGTGCAAGGCTCTGCTCCGCGGAATCCGGAGACTCGTCCATAATGCGGACGAATTCCTCAAAAATTCTTTCTTTGCCTTTCATAACGAATTGTCGCTTTCTCCAAAGTAATTTTAGGAATCATTTACTGCAAAGATGAATTCTTGTACTGAAATATGCAACATCCCGTTCGCGGCAGAGCGGGACACGGATGAAAAAATATACGTTTTTTATGTCTTTTGTTCATTTTTTATAAACGCTGTCCATAAAAGCGGACACGCCCCATACGGGCATCCTCTTTAATTTTGACCGTTCAAAAAATGGCCCCGATGCTTAGAGACGACAAGATATATACCAACATCCGGAAATTCCGCGAGAAGGCGGGACTCTCACAGGCAATGATGGCGGAAGAACTCGGCATCGGACGCACGACCTACATCAATTTCGAGAAAGGCAAGATCAAGCTCTTCAGCAAGACCCTCAGCAGATTCGCCGCTTATTTCGGGATAAGCGAAGAGGAGGTGATATCGGGCGGGGACAGGCCCTCGGACAGCCTGCTCAGTGACCGTCGGAGCTTCGAGGACGAGAAGAAGGCCATCGTCGAGGACTACGAAAACAGGCTCTCCGCAGCGGATGAGAAACTCCGTTCGCTATACGACGTCATCAAGGCCCACGAACTGACCATCAAGACACTGAACGACACCAACAGCTTCCTTATGACAAGGCTCAAGGGCGAGTAAGAGCGCCCTGCCTCTCCAGATGTTTCCTGACGGTGCGGAGGATCTCCGCGCAGCTGCTTTCAGTGTTGGCGGCAATCACCGTCGAAGGCCCGTCCAGCGAGGGCAGCTTCCCGTCACGGCCGCAGATGAAGCCTCCTGCCTCGAGCAGGATAAGCGTCGCGGCGGCATAGTCCCAGGGCTGAAGCCTTATCTCGAAATAGAGTTCCGCCCTGCCCGCGGCGAGGTCGCATATCTCCAGGGCCGCCGATCCGAAGCGCCGCAAGTCGTTGCAGCGCATATAGATGTCGAAGATGACGTCCGAGCAGAGTTTCGCCCATTCCTCCTTGTAATAGGCACACATCGCGGAGCAGAAGATTCCGCTCTCGAAAGGGCGTGACGACACCTTGATGGCTTTGCCGTTGAGGAAGGCCCCCTTCCCCCTTTCGGCGGTGAAGAGCTCCCCGCGCCAAGGGCTGTACACCACTCCGAGCTGAAGTTCCCCGCGCCTGGAGAGAGCCACGGAGATGCAGCAGTCGGCTATCCCGCGCGAGAAGTTGGCCGTGCCGTCGATAGGATCCACTATCCACACATACTCTTCCGTCGTGTCCCTGAAGTCCTCCTCTTCGCAGAGGAAGCCGCAGCCGGGGAGAATCTCCGCGAGCCTTGCGGTCAGGAAATGCTGCACCGCGATGTCGGCGGAGGTGACGATGTTTTCCAATCCGCCCTTTTCGTTAATCTCGATATGCGAGCTGTCCATCAGGGAGGCGGCCTGCCTGACTGTCTCGATAACTTTTTCCAACATACTGTTCAACGGACTCCGCTGGGAAGCCCGCCGCGAATTTATGCAGAATTTTCTTACCTTTGCTCCCGTGTGCCCGCAATTTTGTGCGGGACTTCAGATGCCTTATGTTCGAAAAAGAAGTCTATGTGGCGCGCCGCAGGGCGCTGGTGGAGAAACTCCGGGGCGAGAAGGGGATAGTCCTCTTCCTCGGCAACGTGGATGCTCCCGCTCAGTATCGGGACAACTGCTACAAATGGCGCCAGGACAGCAACTGGCTGTATTTCTTCGGCATTGACGAGCCGCGCTTCGCGGCCACTCTCGACCTTGAGAGCGGGGACGAAGTCATCTATGCGGACGACTTCAGTCTCGACGACATCATCTGGATGGGTCAGATGCCTTCCGTGAAGTCTCTCGCCGAGAAGGCCGGAGTCGGCAGGACGGCCTCTTACGATGCGCTCCCGCAGGCTGTGAAAGGCCGCAAGGTGCATTTCCTCCCCGTATCCAGATACTACAATGCCTCATATCTCTCTTCTTTGCTGGGAATTGCCCCGTCGGAGGTCTTTTCTTCCGGCAAGAAGGGCTGCGCCGCGGCCTCGACAGCCCTGGTCAGGGCGGTGGTGTCGCTCCGCCTTGTCAAGGAGGAGAGGGAGATAGCCCTCATCGACAAGGCCTGCAATCTCGGCTACGAGATGCACACAATAGCCCGTCGGGGCATACGTCCGGGGCGCATAGAGCAGGAGATTGTCGGAGAAATGGAAGGAATCACGCTGGGCAAGGGCTGGGGTACGAGCTTCGCCACGATTCTTACCCAGCACGGAGAGATTTTCCACTGCCACAGTCACGACTGCGTCATCGAACCGGGGAAACTGATGGTAATCGACGCCGGCGCCGAGAGCAACGACCACTATGCGTCCGACTTCACGCGCACCTATCCTACCGGAGGTCGCTACAGCCCGGTACAGCGGGACATCTACGATACGGTATACGAATGTAACGAATTGGCGTTCAGTCTTATCCGTCCGGGCGTAGCATATCGCGACGTGCATCTTGCCGTAGCGGGACATATGCTCGAAAACCTCAAGGCCCTCGGGCTTGTCCGGGGCGACGTATCCGATATGGTCAGCGAAGGCATAGCCGGACTCTTCATGCCACACGGGCTGGGACACAATATGGGTCTGGACGTACACGATATGGAGGATCTCGGAGAGGATCTCGTGGGCTATGACGACGACCAGAGCCGCTCGCCGCAGCTCGGCCTGGGCAGTCTGAGGATGGCTCGCCGCCTCGTCCCCGGCAACGTCATCACCGACGAGCCCGGCATCTATTTCATCCCGGCGCTCATCGCGGAGTGGAAACGCGAGGGGACGGACAAGGGATTCGTAAACTACTCCAGATTGGAAGAATATCTTGACTTCGGCGGCATCCGGCTTGAGGATGACGTCCTTGTGACCGCAGACGGTGCGCGCCGTCTCGGCTCCCGGAGGCTTCCTATAGCCGCAGATGAGGTCGAAGCCGCAATGTCAAACAGTTAGTATATGGGATTACTCGAAGGAAAAGTCGCCCTCATCACGGGCGCTTCCCGGGGCATAGGCAAGGCCATCGCCCTGAAGTTCGCATCCGAAGGTGCGGACATAGCTTTCACTGACATCAAAGTCAACGAAGATACGGTCACGGAACTCTCCGCTCTCGGCGTCAAGGTCAGGGCCTATGCCTCGAATGCCGCCGATTTCGCCGACACTCAGGCCACTGTGGAGAAAATCCACGCGGATTTCGGACACATAGACATCCTTGTCAACAACGCCGGCATCACCCGCGACGGCCTTATGCTCCGTATGGATGAGGCGCAGTGGGATGCGGTGATCAACGTCAACCTCAAGTCGGCGTTCAACTATATCCACGCCGTGACTCCGATAATGTCCCGCCAGAAGGGAGGCAGCATCATCAATATGTCGTCAGTCGTCGGAGTGAGCGGCAACGCGGGGCAGTGCAACTACTCCGCCTCCAAGGCCGGACTCATCGGTCTTGCCAAGTCCATCGCCAAGGAGATGGGGCCGCGCGGGATACGCGCCAACTGCATAGCCCCCGGATTTATCATTTCGGATATGACCGCCGCCCTTCCCGAGGAGGTGCGCGAGGCCTGGGTCAAGAATATCCCTCTGCGCCGGGGAGGCACTCCGGAGGATGTGGCCAAGGTGGCCCTCTTCCTCGCGAGCGACCTTTCTTCCTATGTCAGCGGGCAAGTCATCCACTGTTGCGGCGCGATGAACTGCTGATGGACCCTCGGCTTACCGGACTTGACTTGAAAACTTCTCTCTCGGCTCTTGCGGACCTTGTCCTGCCGAGAGTCTGCGTTGTGTGCGGACGGGCGCTCCTGCTCCAGGAGAAGCATATCTGCCTGACTTGTCTCTCAGATCTGCCCCGCACCCGCTTCGCCGCACAGAGTCACAACCCGATGGCCGACAAATTCAATGCGGCCATCTGTCGGGAAGAATCCGAATATGAGCCGTATGCCTATGCTGCGGCTCTTTTTTATTACACCTCGGACAACGGATATACTCACATCTCGCAGGCTCTCAAGTACAGGAGGAATTTCGCCGCCGGGAAGCACTTCGCCTCGATGCTGGGAAGGGAACTTGCGGCCTCTCCGCTGTTTGCCGACGTGGATGTGGCGGTGCCTGTCCCGCTCCATTGGACCCGGCGCCGGAGGCGGGGGTACAATCAGGCGGAGCTGATTGCCACGCAGCTCTCGCGACGTCTTGGCTGCAAGTGCGTGCCGGGGCTGCTGCGGCGCGTCAGGCGCACCGAGACCCAGACCAGGCTCTCCGGAGAAGCGAAGCGGAGCAACGTCGCCGGCGCTTTCGCCGTATCGAAGCGGCAGCTTGTACGGTCATCCGTTCAGTCTGCCGGGAGGCCTGATTCCGGCTTGTCACCCGACGGCTTGTTATCCGGTTCCGGCCCGTTACCCGGTACGCCCCGGCATATTCTCCTCGTGGATGACGTCTTCACCTCCGGCTCCACCCTCGCCGCCTGCCACGCGGCCCTGCGCACCGTCTTCGACTCCCGCACCCGGATCTCCGTCGCCACCCTCGGATTTGTGGATAATACATAAACCCACAAAAAAGAGAGTGACTAATCCGTTTTCGAATCAGTCACCCTCTCTTACTGTGTCGCGGTCGGGATTTCCGGGGCTATCCGTTCCTCAGGACGGTCTGCCCGTTCTCGCTGTCCACCACGATTTCGGAATCCTTGCGTATCCTGCCCTCAAGGATTTCCTTGGCAAGCCGGTTGACAAGCTCCCGCTGAATCAGCCTCTTGACAGGCCTTGCTCCGAACTCCGGATCGTAGCCGTTCTCCACCATATCGTCCTCGAAGGCCTTCGTAAAGCTCAGCGTGACGTTGTCGCCCTCCAGCTTCTTGCGCAGGAGATCCATCTGGATGCGCACAATCTCGCGTATGTCATCCTTGCTGAGGGAGTCGAAGGTCACTATCTCGTCGATACGGTTGAGGAACTCCGGACGCATCCGCAGCCTCAGCTCCTCCTCCTTGAGGTTGGAAGTCATAATAAGGATAGTGTTCTTGAAATCCACCGTGCGGCCCTTATTGTCGGTCAGACGGCCGTCGTCAAGCACCTGCAGCAGGATATTGAACACGTCCGGATGCGCCTTCTCTATCTCGTCAAGCAGCACCACGGAATAAGGCTTGCGCCTTACGGCTTCGGTCAGCTGGCCGCCCTCATCGTATCCCACGTATCCCGGAGGAGCGCCGATAAGACGGCTGACGGTATGGCTCTCCTGGTATTCGCTCATATCGATACGGGTCATCATATTCTCGTCATTGAAGAGAAACTCCGCAAGTGCCTTTGCCAGCTCCGTCTTGCCCACGCCGGTGGTCCCGAGGAAGAGGAATGATCCGATAGGCCTGTGCTCGTTGGAGAGTCCGGCACGGTTGCGCCTTACGGCGTCGGATACGGCCTCGATGGCCTTGTCCTGGCCGACCACCCTCCTGTGCAGTTCGCTCTCCATCCGGAGCAGCTTCTCCTTCTCGCTCTCAAGCATCCTGTTGACAGGGATACCGGTCCAGCGGGCCACGACCTCGGCGATATCCTCCGGAGTGACGGCTTCGGTGATGATAGGGTCCTTGATGGCGGCCTGCCTGGCGCTGAGTTCTTCGACTCTCTTCTGGGCGTCGGCCATCTTGCCGTAGCGGATTTCCGCCACCTTGCCGTAGTCTCCGGAGCGCTCCGCTATGGCCGCGTCGCGCTTGTAGTCCTCTATGTTCTGGCGCAGGTTGTTGAGTTCGGTGACAATGCCCTTCTCCTCGTCCCAGCGCTTGGTCAGGGCGTCCCTCTCCTCCTTGCACTTCTTCAGCTCCCCGTCGATTTTCTCGGACTTGAGGCTCGTTCCCTCGCGCTTGATGGCCTCCTTTTCAATCTCCAGCTGACGGATTTTGCTGTTGAGGTCATCGATTGGCTCCGGCACGGAGTTCATCTCAAGCCTCAACTTGGATGCCGCCTCGTCCACCAGGTCTATGGCCTTGTCCGGGAGGAAACGGTTGTTGATGTAGCGGTGGCTGAGGTTGACGGCGGCAATCAGCGCATCGTCCTCGATGCTGACGCGGTGGTGGTTCTCGTATTTCTCCTTCAGCCCTCGCAGTATCGCGATGGACTCGGCCGGGGTCGGCTCGTCCACCATCACCTTCTGGAAACGGCGCTCAAGAGCCTTGTCCTGCTCGAAATACTTCTGATATTCGTCGAGAGTGGTCGAGCCTATCGTGCGCAGTTCGCCTCGGGCGAGGGCGGGCTTGAGGATATTGGAAGCGTCCATCGCGCCCGACGAGCGGCCTGCTCCCACGAGCGTGTGTATCTCATCGATGAAGAGGATGATCTGTCCGTCGCTTTCGGTGACTTCCTTTACGACGCCTTTAAGCCTCTCCTCGAATTCACCCTGATATTTCGCGCCGGCAATCAGCGCACCCATATCGAGGGAGAACACCTTGCGGTCCTTGAGATTCTCCGGGACCTGTCCGTTGACTATCTTGGTCGCGATGCCTTCGGATATGGCCGTCTTGCCCACACCCGGCTCGCCGACGAGGATAGGGTTGTTTTTCGTGCGCCTGCTCAGTATCTGAAGCACGCGCCTTATCTCCTCGTCCCGCCCGATGACGGGATCGAGTTTTCCTTTTGCCGCAGCCTCGTTGAGGTCTATGGCATATTTACTTAAGAATTCATATTTGTTTTCCATAATCAAAAATCGCCGGCTCCATATGAGGAACCGGCGATACGCCGTTCAAATCACATTCCACTGACAAATTGTCAGCGCTGAGCTAAGCCTTTAGTTGGCCGGGGTTTCGGTAGTCGGAGCCTCCTGCTGGATAGGTGCTGAAGGGAAGGCCGGCTGCTGGTTGGTGGCCGCGTTCTCTATCTTGTCGGTGATGTCCACGTCCGCCCCGTTGGTACCGGTGGTGAACGAGGTTATGATGGAGATGACGAGGATGAAGCTCACGAGTCCCCAGGTGACCTTCTCGAGCAGGTCCGCCGTCTGGCGTACGCCGAAGGTCTGGTTGCCCGCCACGAAATTGCTCGCCATTCCGCCACCCTTGCTGTTCTGGAGCAACACGACGATTATCAGCAGAATCGCGGCGAGGACGATGAGCACGGTCAAAATTACAAATACGATATTCATCTGTTATTGTTCTTTTTGTTTTATTTCATCAATAAGGGCTGCAAAGTAAACACTTTTTTCCGGATATCGCAAACATAGCTTCGAATAAATATCTATCGCCCGCTCTCCGTAACCCTGTTCAAGATAAATCTTTGCAAGAGTTTCCGTGCAGAAGTCCTCCGCTCTCTCCTCTTCAGGCTCGGCGGGGCGCGCATCTTCCGACACTACGGCGAAGCTCTGGAAGATGCCGTCGTCGTCGCGGCGCACCTCGTTGTACTGCGACTGGGAGAAATAGTCCCCGCCCACCACATATACTCTCTTTTCCTGGGTCTGAGGTGACGGCAGATAGGTGTCGGAGAGGATTTTGAGGTCCTTGTCCGCGCAGTCCGTCCCGCGTCCGGACCGTACGAGGTCGGCGAGAATCCTGCGTGAGGCGACGTGCAGCGCCGTCTCGGCTATCTGGCTTTCGGAGAGTACTCCGAGCTTGGACATCCTGCGGCACAGCTCCATCCTCGCGCCGGCATACCAGGGGTGGAGAGCCACCACTCCGGAGAGTTCCTCCAGGGAGAGTTCGCGTATGTCCGTCCGCTTTACCATTGGGCCACCGTCGCGTTGAATATGTCTTCCACTATCTTGTCCACTATCTCCGCCACGAGGCCGGACTCCACCGAGTCGAGGGACAGGACGGCGTCATAGTCGGAGTAGCCGGAGAAATCCTTGTTCTCAAAGCCGTCCTCCGGATATTTTCGGTTGATGAAGGTGACCTTCACCGTGATGGTGAGCCTGTTGGTGGAGGCGAGGTCTCCGGCCGCGATGGCCGATGCCGCCACGTTGTATCCGGTCACTTCTCCGGTGATTTCCATATCCCCGTCCATATCGACCTGCTCCAGCCGCGTCATCTGCCGGAAACGGGTCTTGACGGCTTCGGTGAGGTCGTTGCTCAACGACGGGTTGACCTTGAGGGCCTTGTATTCGAAGTAATTGATGGTGATGGTGTTCACGTCCGGCTGTATGGACGTGCCGGAAAACGAATATATCCCGCAGGAGGATACCGCCACGATGGCGGAAAGCAGTGCGAGGAGCTTTCTCATTTACCTTTCCTTTCAGCGAGTTTGCGATATATGGTTCTCTCGGAGATGCCGAGTTCGGCCGCCGCCGGCTTGACCTTGCCTCCGTGTTTGGCGAGACACTTCTCGATGAGGTCGTCGTTGAGCCTGCGTATCGAGAGTCCGTCCGCGGAGATGCTCTCCTGCGCTTCCCGGGCGGGGAGCGGCTCTCTCTCCTCCTCATCTTCCAGCGGGCGCGTCCCGATGAGCTTCGGCACTGCCCCTCCGGCGGATGCGGGCCGCTCCGTCTTGAGCGCGTCCACATCGCTGCGGAGCGCGTCCACCTCCTGCTTGAGGTAGAAGATGGCTTTCACCAGCTGCTGTTTCTCGTCGTCGGACAGCGAACCGCCCTCTCCCTGCGGCGAGGCCATCAGCGCCCCCTGCTCCTGCGGAATATGGCGGGACAGCGTCTCCGGCCCGATTTCCACCCTTTCCGAGGTTGGAGAGACGGGTCTGGACTCGATCGCGGTCACGGTCTCGGCCACGTTCTTGAGCTGCCTGATATTGCCCGGCCACCTGTAGGCGGTCAGCATATTGATGGCATCGTGCGAGAGACTCACCTTGCAGAGGCCGTATTTCTCCGAAAAATCCGAGGAGAACTTGCGGAAGAGCAGATATATGTCGTCCTTGTTGCGGTCACGCAGCGAAGGCATCTGTATCTGAATGCCGGTGAGCCGGTAGTAGAGGTCTTCGCGGAACTTCCCCGTAGCCACGGCGTATCCGAGATTGACGTTGGTGGCCGCGACGACGCGCACGTCCGTCTTCTCCACCTTCGATGAACCCACCTTGATATATTCTCCGTTCTGCAGCACCCTGAGCAGCAGGGCCTGGGTCTCCTTCGGGAGTTCCCCTATCTCGTCCAGGAACAGGGTCCCGCCGTCCGCTTCCTCGAAATAACCCTTCCGCTCCCCGACAGCGCCGGTGAACGCCCCCTTCTCGTGTCCGAAAAGCTCCGCGTTTATCGTCCCCTCCGGTATGGCCCCGCAGTTCACGGCCAGATACTTGCCCGTCTTCCTGCGGCTGAACTGGTGGATGATCTGCGGAATCGACTCCTTGCCGACACCGCTTTCGCCGGTAATCAGCACCGTCAGGTCGGTCGGGGCGACCGCCACGGCCGTCTCGATGGCGCGTACAAGGCCGGCATCGTTGCCCACGATGTCGAATTTGTTCTTGAGTCTTTGCAGATCCTGTGCGTCCATAAGTCTTTGAACTCCTTTCAAGCCTACAAAAATAACCAATAAAATTTCTATTGGCAAAAATCGAAACATCTTCCGTGTTCGGGAAAATTTAGTATTTTTGCGAAAATTAGGACACGTAAATCTAATTTGATTGTTTTTTATGAAAAGGATTTTTAAGATTTTTGCGCTCTGCGCTCTCGTGGCGGCCGCATCTTCCTGCTCCAAGTCAAGGGCAGAGCAGATGAAGCTTGCCGAGAAAGTTGATGTGAAATGCACTCCGGAGGTTCTCGCTCTCGTCGGAGACAAGATAGATGCCGACATCAGCGTGACCTATCCGGCCAAGTACTTCCACCCGAAGGCGACCCTCGTAGTCACCCCGGTTCTCGTTTACGAGGGCGGCGAGCAGGCTGCGAAGCCGTTCACTTATCAGGGCGAGAAGGTGAAGGACAACTATACCGTAGTACCTTACGAGGGAGGCACCGTCAAGGAGAAGGTGTCCTTCAGCTACGAGAAGGGAATGGAGAAGTCTTACCTTGAACTCCGCAGCGTGGCATACTACAACGGCAAGGGCATCGAGATTCCTGCCATCAAGGCTGCCGACGGCTGCAACGTAACCCAGCTGCTCGCGACTGCCGGCGGCGAGTTCGGCTTCAAGAAGGACGCATACCAGGATGTCATAAAGGAGAACGCCGAAGGCCAGATTCTCTACGACTACAACTCCGCCAACGTCAAGAACAGCCAGCTCCGCTCCGCTTCCGTGAAGGAGCTTCAGGCCGCTCTCGAGGAGATCGCTTCCGACCCGCGCTACACGGTGACCGGCACCAAGGTCATCGCATACGCCTCTCCTGAAGGAGGACAGAGCTACAACGCCAAGCTTTCCGACAAGCGCGCCGCTTCCGCCAAGAAGGTATGGAAGAAGGTGACCGGAGGAATGGAGGCCGACAATCTCGAAGTACAGAGCGTAGGTCAGGACTGGGAGGGATTCCAGGAGGCCGTCAAGAACTCCAACATCACCGACAAGGAGCTCATCCTCCGCGTGCTTTCGATGTATAGCGACCCTGCAGTCCGCGAGAGCGAAATCAGGAATATGTCCCAGGTCTACACCGAGATCAACAAGAACGTCTTCCCGGAACTCCGCCGCGCACGTTTCATCGCCGAGGTCGATTACCGGAACTTCTCCGAGGCCGAGCTTGAAGAACTCTCACGCAAGGCCATCGACGTGCTTGACGAAGAGGCTCTTCTCAGAGTGGCTTCCAAGTCAGAGGACTCTGCACGCCAGGCCGAACTCTACAAGATAGCCGCCGACAAGTTCTCTTCCGACAGGGCCGTCTTCAATCTCGCCGTGCTCTCACTCAATGCGGGCAAGGTGGACGAGGCTGCGAAGTATCTTTCAGAAGTCAAGGTATCTGATGCTGACGTCGTCAACGCGAAGGGCGTTTGCGAGCTTCGCAAGGGCAACTACGATGAGGCTGCCAAGCTCTTCAAGCAGTCCGGCAGCGCCGAGGCCAAGGCCAATCTCGGCACCGTGCATCTCCTCCAGGGCAAGTATTCCGAGGCGGCTTCCGAACTCGCCGGCACCGGCAGCCACAATGCGGCCGTAGCCTACATCCTCACCGGCCAGCTCGACAAGGCTTCCGAGAGCATCACCTGCAACTGCGCGAGGAGCAACTACCTCCGCGCCATCATCGCAGCCCGTCGCGGCAATTCCGCAGACGTCGCCAAGTATCTCGAAGTAGCGAAGAAGAGTCCGGCATTCAAGGCGAGAGCCGAGAAGGACGTGGAATTCGCGAACTTCAGATAATTTTGCAAATAATTTAATTTTCCGTATATTTGCAGCCCCCAATTTTTTGGGGGCTTTTATAATTTATTGTTAAAACCATTTATGCCAACAATTCAACAATTGGTTCGCAAAGGACGCGAGGTTATTGAAGTGAAGTCAAAATCTCGTGCGTTGGATGCTTGCCCTCAGAAGCGTGGCGTATGCCTCAGGGTCTATACGACGACCCCGAAGAAACCTAACTCAGCAATGCGTAAGGTTGCCCGTGTACGTCTCACCAACTCAAAAGAGGTCAATGCCTACATCCCTGGCGAGGGCCACAACCTCCAGGAGCACTCCATCGTGCTCGTGCGCGGAGGCCGTGTAAAGGACCTTCCAGGTGTACGTTACCACATCCTTAGAGGAGCTTTGGATACCGCCGGTGTTGAAGGACGCACGCAGTCGCGTTCCCTCTACGGCGCCAAGAGGCCAAAGTAATTGCCTGAAGGATGGTCTAAACATTTAATTTTTTCAAGTAATGAGAAAAGCAAAGCCTAAGAAGAGGATTCTACTTCCTGATCCTAAGTTTCACGACACGCAGGTTACCCGCTTCGTGAACAACCTTATGTTGCAGGGGAAGAAGAGTATCGCGTATTCTATTTTTTACGATGCCATTGATTTGGTAGGCGAGAAGATGAAAGATTCTGACAAGGCTCCTTTAGATATTTGGAGGAAGGCTCTCGAGAACGTGACCCCTCAGATTGAGGTGAAGTCACGCCGTATCGGCGGTGCCAACTTCCAGGTGCCTACTGAGTTGCGCCCGGAACGGAAGATTTCGCTTTCTATGAAGAATATGATCAGCTTCGCCCGCAAGCGTTCCGGCCACTCGATGGCAGAAAAACTCTGCGCAGAGATTGTCGCCGCGTATAATAACGAAGGTGGTGCATTCAAGCGCAAGGAAGATATGCACAAGATGGCGGAGGCCAACAAGGCATTCGCACACTTTCGTTTTTAGTTGATTTCGTCAGATGGCAAAAAGAGATCTTAAATACACAAGGAACATCGGCATCATGGCCCACATCGATGCCGGCAAGACGACTACGTCGGAACGTATCCTCTACTACACCGGAAAGACCCACAAGATAGGTGAGGTTCACGAAGGTGCGGCTACGATGGACTGGATGGTCCAGGAGCAGGAGAGGGGTATCACCATCACGTCGGCCGCCACTACGGCGTTCTGGCATTACGGTGGGGACACCTATCAGATCAACCTGATTGACACTCCGGGCCACGTGGACTTCACCGTGGAGGTTGAGCGTTCGCTTCGAGTTCTTGACGGCACCGTCGCGACATTCTGCGCTGTGGGAAGGGTACAGCCTCAGTCTGAGACCGTTTGGCGTCAGGCGGATAAGTATCACGTCCCTAAGATTGCGTATGTCAACAAGATGGACCGTGTAGGTGCGGACTTCCTCGCCTGTGTCGAGGAGATAAAGACGAAACTCGGTGCGACCGCAGTTCCGATCTGTCTCCCTATAGGTTCGGAGGAGAAGTTCGAGGGAATCGTCGATCTGATTGCGAACAAGGCCATCTACTATGATTCCGGCGAGGAACTTGTCAATTACGAGATCAAGGACGTACCTGCCGATATGCAGGACGCAGTGGCTCTCTGGAGAGACAAGCTCGTGGAGTCTGCCGCAGAATGCGACGACACTCTGATGGACAAGTACTTCGAGTCTCCGGAATCCATCACGGAAGAGGAGATCATAGCCGCTCTCCGCAAGGGGACCATCGCTATGCAGATTGTACCGGCCTGCTGCGGTTCGTCTTTCAAGAACAAGGGAGTCCAGTTCCTTCTGGATGCCGTAATGCGCTATCTCCCTTCACCTCTTGACATCGGCGACACCAAGGCTACCGACCTTGCCACTGACAAGGAGGTGATGCTCAAGCCGTCTCCGGACGCTCCGTTCTGCGGTCTCGTGTTCAAGATTGCGACAGACCCGTTTGTGGGCCGTCTCGCTTACGTCAGAGTGTATTCAGGACATCTCGATGCCGGTTCTTACGTGCTCAATACGCGTTCCGGCAAGAAAGAGAGAGTTGCCCGTCTGTATCAGATGCACTCCAACCACCAGAACCCTATCGAGTTCGTGGAGGCGGGAGACATCTGCGCGGCAGTGGGATTCAAGGATCTCCGCACGGGCGACACCATATGCGTCGAGAACTGCAAGTATTCTCTCGAGTCGATGGAATTCCCGGATCCGGTAATCGGTATCGCCGTGGAGCCTAAGACCCAGAAGGATCTCGACAAGCTCGGCATCGCGCTCTCGAAGCTCGCCGAGGAGGATCCTACCTTCACCGTCAAGTCCGATCCGGACACGGGTCAGACCGTCATCAGCGGTATGGGTGAGCTCCACCTCGACATCATCGTCGACCGTCTGCGCCGCGAATTCGGCGTGGAAATCAATCAGGGCGCTCCTCAGGTCAACTACAAGGAAGCTGTCACCTCTTCCGTCCAGCACCGTGAAGTCTTCAAGAAGCAGACCGGTGGTCGCGGTAAGTTCGCTGACATCATCGTTGAGGTAGGACCTGCCGACGAGGGTACGACCGGACTTCAGTTCGAGAACGTGGTCAAGGGAGGCAATGTGCCGAAGGAGTTCGTCCCTTGCGTACAGAAGGGCTTCGAGGCCGCTATGGCCAACGGCGTACTTGCCGGATATGAGGTTCCTTCCCTCAAGGTCACGCTCATCGATGGTTCCTTCCACCCTGTGGATTCAGACCAGCTGTCATTCGAACTCGCGGCCCGTATGGCTTTCCGCCACGCCTGCCCTAAGTGTCATCCGGTACTTCTCGAGCCGATTATGCACCTCGAGGTTGTGACTCCGGAGGATTATATGGGTGAGATTGTGGGAGACCTCAACCGCCGTCGCGGCCAGATAGTCGCGATGGATTCGACCTCCAACGGCGCCCGTATCGTCAAGGCCTATGTACCGCTTTCAGAGCAGTTCGGCTATGTGACCGTGCTCCGCACCCTGTCTTCAGGACGCGCCACCAGCACGATGTCATTTGACCACTATGCCGAAGTTCCTGCATCGATGGCGAAGGATATCATAGAGAAGAGCGGCTACAAGCTCCCGTCTGACGACGAATAGTTAACGAATAGAAAAATCTTTTGATATGAGTCAGAAAATTAGAATTAAACTCAAGTCTTTCGATCATATGCTGGTGGACAAGTCAGCCGCTAAGATCGTCGAGACGGTGAAGGCTACCGGTGCGAAGGTGAACGGTCCAATTCCCCTTCCTACCAACAAGAAGATCTTCACGGTCAACCGCTCCACCTTCGTCAACAAGAAGGCTCGCGAGCAGTTTGAGCTCGATTCTTACCGCAGGCTTCTCGACATCGAAGAGTCCAACGCCAAGACCGTTGACGCTCTGATGAAGCTCGAGCTCCCGTCCGGTGTAGAGGTCGAAATCAAAGTCTGATATAAGGCGGTCTTCGTGCCGCCCCTCGGTCCCTTAGCTCAGTTGGTTAGAGCACCTGACTCATAATCAGGGAGTCGCAGGATCATGCCCTGCAGGGACCACTGGTAAACCTTTATTATTGGGGCTGCCGCCCCAAACCCCTGCGTCGCTCAAGTCGCTTTCCGACTTTTGCAAGCAAAAGTCCC
>CAVIJA010000004.1:0-86252 GCA_963643135.1 Alloprevotella sp.
CCGATTCTCTATGTCAAATATCCTATGGTACATAATAGCTCTGAATTTCCTCAATATAATTGCGGATTTTCTCGGAATATCCGCAACGACTCTGCGAATTTAGTATAGTTTATCTGAATACCAAAATCTTTGCAAGCTATCTTGTTATTTGCTCAGTTCGCCCCCGAAGAGTTGCATGGCTACAGTTTTGTGAAGGATTTTTGTAGATACAGAACAAAAAGACCTGCAAAAGTACCAAGTTATTTTTTAGGAATTACTAAACTGACTACCTTTGCACTATGGCGCGGGTTCTTGCCATAGTGGTGACCTACAATGCTATGAAGTGGGTTGACGGATGTCTGGGCAGTCTCTTTGACAGCTCGGAGCGGCCGGACGTGCTGGTGGTGGACAACGGGTCGACCGACGGCACGCGGGACTATGTCAGGAACCGTTACCCTCGGGCCGAACTCGTGCTGTGCGAGGGCAATCCCGGCTTCGGGGCGGCCAACAACATAGGCTTGAGGCTGGCTGCGGAGAGGGGCAGCGAATTCGTCTACCTCCTGAATCAGGACGCCTGGGTCTTTCCCGACACGATAGGGACTCTTGTCCGGGCGATGAGGATGAGGCCCGACTTCGGGATTCTCAGCCCCGTGCAGAAGAATGCCGCCGAGGGGCTTGACCGTCAATTCGAACGCAAATGCGGCCGCTATCTCTCCGCCACCGCCTCAGTCTCAGCCGATTCTACAACCACACACTCCGCAGCAGTCGCTTCCGCAGCCGCCGCTTCTACAACCGCAACCGCAGCCATTGCTGGCGGCGCTGAAGCGGTCGAAGTGCCTTTCGTGATGGCTGCGCATTGGCTGATGTCCGTTGAGACGATACGGCGGGTGGGGGGATTCTCCCCGGCATTCAGGCAGTACGGAGAGGATGACAACTATATCGACCGACTCCATTATAACGGTCTGCGCTGCGGCGTGGTCCCGGCGGCGGCAGCCGTACACGACCGCTCATCCCGTCCCGACCCGAAGGAGAGGCGTATGCGACTGAAGTGCATCGCGGTGACGGTGCGCCTCAGCGACCCCCGCCGCTCTTTCGCGCTCCGGCTCTGCCTTCTTCCCTTCGAACTTGTCGGAATGTCCCTCAAGAACTTCTCCCTCGCACCCCTGCGCTTTGCCCCGGAGCTGCTCTCCCGCCTTCCCGAACTGTTCCGTCTGCGCTGCGCCTCAAAGGAACGCGGAGCCTTTCTGTAGCCTGATTTGCCTAGAAGTGCTCATCAGAGCACCGGCGCGGTCGCGGGACTTTTGCTTGCAAAAGTCGGAAAGCGACTTGAGCGACGCAGGGGTTTGGGGCGGTAGCCCCATAATAATAGCTTTCCTGTAGCCTGGATTTGCCTAGAAAACTCCGCATAAAAACCGGTAACCAAAAGAAAAACCGGTAAAGTTTTGTTTTTCTCCCGAAAGCGGCGTATATTTGCAGTCCCAAATGGGGATTCGGGGTGTGGCGCAGTTGGCTAGCGCATCTGGTTTGGGACCAGAGGGTCCTGTGTTCGAGTCACAGTACCCCGACTTTGAGGGCTGACCCTTTCCGGGCCGGCCCTTTTTTGAAATTTAGGCTGTCGCACGGACGGCAGGCAGAACACGGACTCTCAGGTTACTATGGAGAAGACAAGCGTTTATCCGGAAGGAAGCGTCTACAGAATCGATTTCTTCTCGCTGTTGCTCTGTATGGCGGCGGCGCACGCCGTCATAGGCAATCCGTTCTTCGGTGCGGCGGTATATCTCTTCGCCGACATCGTGAAGGCGTTCTATCTCTGCAATCTCGCCAAGCTCAGGCACCGGGGCGGCGCACATTATTTCTCCGTTTTCCTGCTCTCGCTCGTGTTTATCGGAGGAATGGCCGTGGCCTTCCTGTACCCGGCCCTGATGAGCCAGCCCAAGGCCAATTACGTCTCCCTCTTCGCGCTCTCGCTCCTGCTGCGGGACTATCTCTGCGCCGACACTCTTTCCGATGATGCCCGTCGCGGCGCTGATGCCGCCAAGGCCAGGTCTGTCCGCACGGGACGCTGGCCGTTTCTCATACTGGTGCAGTTGTGCTTCGACGCTTTCTGCGCCTATATGCTTGCCGGCCGGGTCGGGCAGACGGAATTCGTCGTGATGGTCGCGACGGTCGTCCTCACCGGGGCGGTTCGGCTCTTCTATCCGGAGCGCCACATCCCCACGGACTCCATCTGTCTGGAAAACAAATATGAAGCGATAGCCTCCTATCGGGTATTCGAGGATATGAACCTCTACTCCACCATCGCGCTCAATCTCGGCGTGATGGTATTCTTCTTCTTCATCCTCTCCCCGTCCGTTCCGGCTTTCCGCCCGGAGATCTACCTGAGCCTCGCCATCTGGCTGCTGACGATATATGCGGTGCTTCTGCTCTCGTCGGTATTTATCCGTAAGCGTCTCGCGGGACTTGCGCTCGCGGAGTTCATACTCGGGGCCGTGACCTGGTGTCTCGGAGCTATATTCATGTTCAGAAGCACCGGGCTAATTCCGCGTATGGTCTGGACGGTGATATGGGGAGTCGGGATGGCTCTCATCTCGTCGGCCATCAGGAAGTTCCATCTTGACTTCGAAGCCGTCGGGAGCATAGCCGAAGGGGGATTCGACCGCACGGAGCTGGAGATAAGCAACACCATAGCCGCCACGGTCGCCTCCATCATCTCCTCGGTGATAATGCTGATTCTGATGGCGTTCTGGACATACGTGGTGCCGCTCGTGCCGGAAGGGCGTCCTTCCGAGGGCGTCGGCGTGTGGCTGCTCCAGATACCGCTGCTCTTTATGCTGGTGGCCGTGTTCTTCGCCTTCCGCCAGCCGCTCGACTACCGCAACCGCGAGAAGCTGATGCGCTTTATCGAGGCCCGCTCCAAGACGGAACAGATGCGCGAAAACCTCCAGAACCTCTTCGTGCGCAAGTACCGTATGCGCTTCGGAGTGAAGATACTCTGCACTATGGCCCGCCCGTTCTTCCACCTCAAGGTCGCGGGCAGGGAACACCTGAGGCGCGAAGACTATCCGTCCGTATTCGTCTGCAACCACGGTTTCATCTACGGCCCGATTTCGGCCGTGATTTATCTCCCGACATATTTCCGCCCGTGGATCCACAACGTGATGCTCGACCGGGAGACCGCGCTGCGCGAGATGTCCAAATCGCTAGCGTTCCTCAAGAAGATACTCGGCAAACACCTCGGAGGATTCCTGATACGGCAGCTGTGCCGCGCCACCTGCTGGGCCCTGAATTCCTGCAACCCTATACCCGTGATCCGGGGTGCGTCCCGGGACGTGATGACCACCTTCGAGGAGAGCCTCAAGGCGCTGGAAGACGGGGATAACATCCTGATATTCCCGGAGAAACCGAGAAATCTGCTGAAAGCCGTTCCCGACGGGGAATACAACCCGGACAACGTGCGTTCGTTCTATACGGGATTCGCGCATATCGGCAAGATGTACTTCGACCGTTGCGGGAAGCCGCTGCTATTCTATCCGCTCTTCTCCGACAGGGAGAGCCGCAGCTTCAGGATAGGCGAACCGGTCGAGTACAACCCGACGCTCGACCCGCACGAGAGCAAAAGGGAACTGGCGGAGCAGCTCCAGAAGAAGATGGCGGAGCTGACAGGAGGGAAGTGATTGCCGGTCGAGCCGGCAATGACGGGAGGTTTCGTCATGCCATACGTTAATTCGTCGTGCCATACGCTAATTCGTCATGCCCGACTTGATCGGGCATCTTGCACCCTGCCCTTCGTCATGCCCGACTTGATCGGGCATCTTGCACTGTCGGACAGTAGGGAAGAGATTGCCGGTCGAGCCGGCAATGACGGTAGGAAGGGGATTGCCGGTCAGAGCCGGCAATGACGGGCGGGGTCGTCAGAACAGACCGAAAATAAGCGTCCAAGCGAGAAATCTCAGAGCCTTGCCTATGAGCAGCAGAAGAGCGGTCCATCCCGGCGGGGTGCGGTAGAATCCGAGCGCGATCACGAACACGTCGCCGACCACCGGGACCCAGGCTATCAGCGCGAGCCAGACGCCGTACCTGTCTATCTTGGATTTCTGCTTCTCGAGGGTCTCCGGCTTGACCTTGAACCACTTCTCTATCCATTCCCAGCGTCCGAGCCGCCCCATATAATAGGTGATGAGGCTTCCGAGCCAGTTGCCGGCAGTCCCTACGACAAGGCAGGCCACGGGCTGGCGGCTGGCGGCCAGCACCGCAATATACAGCGCGTCCGAGCTGAACGGCACCACCGTCGCGGCAAGCACATTGCCGAGAAAGAGTCCGAGAAGTCCGAGGTTTTCAAGTCCAAACACGGATGCTAAGGTAGCAATTCCCGGCAAAAAGCCTCCACAAATCCCAACAAATGATGATTGCCGCCGCCTGGTCGAATATATACTTTTGCCTCTGACAGACAACGCAAACAGACACAGTCTTATGGAAAAGGAAAACAGAATGGAACTGCTGCGGATCATAGTCTCCGCCGTGCTGCTCTCCGCAGCCGTCATCATCGAGAAACTCTGCCCGATGCAGACCTGGCAGCTGCTGCTCATCTATCTCGTGCCATACCTCGTGGCCGGAGGCGACGTCCTCAGGGAGGCGGGGGAGAACCTGCTGAAAGGGGAGGCCCTGGACGAGGACTTCCTGATGAGCGTGGCCACCCTCGGCGCTCTCGCGATAGGCTTCCTTCCGGGGGCGGAACACCAGTTCCCGGAGGCCGTGTTCGTGATGCTTTTCTTCAAGCTGGGCGAACTGTTCGAGTCCGTGGCTGAAGGCCGGAGCCGCCGCTCCATCTCGCATCTGATGGATATCAGGCCCGATGTAGCAAACGTTGTCCGTGACGGCAAGATCCTGACGGTCAATCCTGAAGAGGTGCAGGTAGGAGAAAGCGTGGTGGTGAAGCCGGGTGAGAGGGTGCCGATGGACGGAGTGGTCACCGACGGAAAGTCGAGCCTCGACACGGTGGCCCTGACCGGGGAGAGCGTGCCTCGCGGAGTGGGCGCAGGGGATGAAATCTTCTCCGGCTGTGTCAACGTCAGCGGACTGCTGACAGTCAGGGTCACGAAGCCTTTCGGCGAATCCACGGCTTCCCGCGTGCTGGATCTGGTGGAGAATGCCGCCGGCAACAAGTCCCGCAGCGAGAACTTCATCACCCGTTTCGCGCGGATATATACCCCGATAGTGGTCGCTTGCGCCGTGATTGTGGCGGTGCTGCCTCCGCTGCTGTCCGGAGATTTCGGGGCCGCGTTCCCGACCTGGCTCTACCGCGCGCTGACCTTCCTTGTGGTATCCTGTCCTTGCGCCCTCGTCATTTCCGTGCCTCTGTCATTCTTCGGAGGACTCGGTGCGGCCTCGCGCAGGGGAGTCCTCGTGAAAGGTTCCAACTATCTTGAAGCGCTCGCCGCCACCCGCACCGTCGTCTTCGACAAGACGGGGACCCTGACGGAGGGAGTCTTTGAAGTGACGGTCGTGCATCCCGAAGCCATAGACGAGACCACTCTGCTGCATCTGGCGGCCCACGTGGAGCGGTATTCCACCCACCCGATAGCCGTCTCGCTGCGCAACGCCTATCCCGACGAGGCCGACGACTGCAGCGTCACGGACGTCAGGGAGTTGAGCGGGCAGGGTGTCAGCGCCTGTGTCAACGGTCGGACCGTGTGCGTGGGCAATTCCAGGCTCATGGATGCCGTCGGGGCGAAATGGCATCCGTGCGAGAAGAGCGGCACCATCATCCACGTCTCTATCGACGGGGAATATGCCGGACACATAGTGATTTCGGACAGGGTGAAGGACGACGCCCGGCTGGCCGTATCCTCTATCAAGGCGGCGGGGGTGGACCGTACGGTGATGCTTACGGGCGACCGCGAGGACGTGGCGCGCAGCGTCGCCGCGGAACTCGGTCTCGACGAATACCATTCCGAGCTGCTGCCTGCGGACAAGGTGGAGCAGATGGAAAAGATAATGTCCCTCACTCCGGAGGGGGGCCGCACCGCGTTTGTCGGTGACGGCATCAACGATGCGCCGGTGCTTGCCCGCGCCGACATAGGCATAGCGATGGGAGGCCTTGGCTCGGATGCCGCCATCGAGGCCGCGGACGTGGTGCTGATGGACGACCGCCCGTCCAAGATAGCCTCCGTCATCTCGGTGGCGCGGCGCACGCTGACGATAGCCCGCGAGAATACTGTCTTCGCGATAGGTGTCAAAGTTCTCGTGCTGATACTTGCCGGCTTCGGCCTTGCGGGGATGTGGATGGCCGTCTTCGCCGACGTGGGAGTGACCGTGCTGGCGGTACTCAACGCTATGCGCGCCCTGCGCTAGGAGTCGAGCTTAAGCACTGCCATAAAGGCGCTCTGAGGCACTTGCACCGTGCCTATCTGGCGCATTCTCTTCTTGCCCTCCTTCTGCTTTTCGAGCAGTTTGCGCTTGCGCGTCACATCGCCTCCGTAACACTTGGCGGTGACGTCCTTGCGCACCTGCTTGACCGTCTCGCGGGCGATGATTTTCGCTCCGATGGCGGCCTGTACCGGGATGTCGAACTGCTGACGCGGAATCAGGTCCTTGAGCTTGACGCACATCTTGCGTCCGAAGTCGTAGGCGTTGTCCTCGTGAATCAGCGTCGAGAGTGCGTCCGCCGGCTCCCCGTTGAGCAGGATGTCCAGTTTCACGAGTTTCGCCGGACGGAAATCCGTCAGGTGGTAGTCAAACGAGGCGTAGCCCTTCGAGATGGTCTTAAGCTTGTCGTAGAAGTCGAACACTATCTCCGAGAGGGGCATATCATAGCTCAATTCCACCCTGTCGGCAGTGATGTAGTGCTGTCCTATGAGGATGCCGCGCCGATCGAGGCAGAGTTTCATTATCGGGCCGAAAAATTCCGACTTCGAGATGATCTGCGCCCGGATGTATGGTTCCTCGATATGGTCTATCATCGTCTGCGGGGGCAGTCCGGACGGGTTGTGCACGTCAAGCACCTCCCCCTGTGTGGTATATACCTTGTACGACACGTTGGGCACCGTGGTGATCACGTCCATATCGAACTCCCTGAACAGCCTTTCCTGCACGATTTCGAGGTGCAGCAGTCCCAGGAATCCGCAGCGGAATCCCGAGCCGAGGGCGAGAGAACTCTCCGGCTCATAGACGAACGAAGCGTCGTTGAGCTGAAACTTCTCCAGCACCGCACGCAGCTCCTCGAACTTGTCGGCCTGTACCGGATACATACCGGCAAACACCATAGGCTTCACTTCCTCGAATCCGGAGATGGCGCTCTCGCAGGGGTTTGCGACGCTGGTGATGGTGTCTCCCACCTTGACCTCCGCCGCGCTCTTGATGCCGGTGATGACGTAGCCCACGTCCCCGCAGCCTATCTCCGCGCAGGGTACAAGCTTCATCTTGAGATGGCCCACCTCCTCCACTTCGTACTCCATCCCCGTGGCCACGAACTTCATCCTGTCCCCCTTGCGTATGCTGCCGTTGCTCACCTTGAAATATGCGATTACTCCGCGGAAGGAGTTGAACACGGAATCGAAGATGAGTGCCTGGAGAGGGGCCTGCGGGTCACCCTGCGGGGCCGGAATCTTCTCCACTATCGCGTCCAGAATCGGGGCGACCCCCTCTCCCGTGCGTGCGGACACCTTGAACACGTCCTCCGGGGAGCAGCCGATCAGATCGCAGATTTCGTCCGTGACCACGTCCACCTGGGCCGACTCCATATCTATCTTGTTGAGTATCGGGATGATTTCCAACCCGTGGTCTATGGCCATATACAGATTGGAAATGGTCTGCGCCTGCACTCCCTGTGAGGCGTCCACCACGAGCAGCGCCCCTTCGCAGGAGGCGATGGAGCGGGACACCTCGTAGGAGAAGTCCACGTGGCCCGGAGTGTCGATGAGATTCAGCTTGTACTGCTCCCCTTTGTAGTTGTGGATCATCTGGATGGCGTGGCTCTTGATGGTGATGCCCTTCTCCTTTTCGAGATCCATGTCGTCGAGAACCTGATTCTCCATATCCCTCGCGCCCAGGGTGCTGGTGAGTTCGAGCAGCCTGTCGGCCAGAGTGCTCTTGCCGTGGTCGATGTGCGCTATGATGCAAAAGTTGCGAATGCTCTTCATTTCCATATCCGGTACAAAGATAAGTCAATTTTTATTCTTAACTTTGTGTTCCCGGTTCGGAAACACAACATTACTCATATGGCAACAATCGAAGAACTCTCAAAGATTTCCTCCCAGGTGCGCAGGGACATCGTAAGGATGGTAACTGCCGCCAAGTCAGGTCACCCGGGCGGATCGCTCGGCATCACCGACGTGATGACGACTCTTTATTTCAACGAGATGGAGCACGACCCGAAGACATGGACGCGCAGCGCCAAGGGTCAGGACGCCTTCATCCTTTCTGCAGGGCATCTCGCCCCGGTCTATTATTCCGAACTCGCCCGCGCCGGCTATTTCCCGGTGTCCGAACTCGGTACTCTCCGCAAGTTCGGCAGCCGTCTTCAGGGCCATCCTTGCATCACTGACTCTCTCCCGGGCATATTCAAGCCGTCAGGCTCGCTCGGACAGGGACTTTCAGTGGCGGCCGGTATGGCTCTCGGCAAGAAGATGTCAGGTGACCCTCACCGCGTCTACTGCCTCTGCGGAGACGGAGAGAGCGAGGAAGGTCAGATTTGGGAGGCCGGAATGTGGGCTCTGCACCACAAGGTTGACAACCTCATAGCCTTCACCGACTGGAACGGCCAGCAGATCGACGGCCCGACCAAGACCATCACCGGCATCGAAGACCTCAGCGAGAAGTGGGGTGCCTTCGGTTGGGACGTGATCATCGCCGACGGCAACGAGTATCAGAGCATCCTCGACGCCTTCAAGCTCGCCCACAACGCCAACGGCAAGCCTAAGATGATACTCTTCAAGACCGAAATGGGTCACGGAGTCGACTTTATGGCCGGCACCCACGAGTGGCACGGCAAGGCGCCTTCAGCCGAGCAGTGCGAGGCGGCTCTCAAGCAGTTGGACGAAACTTTAGGAGATTATTAGAATGAAAAAGTACACAGATACAGGCAAGATCGACACCCGCAGCGGTTTCGGCGAGGGCCTCGTGCTTGCCGGGCGCGCCGATGAGCGCGTACTCGCCCTCACGGCAGACCTCAAGGGTTCGCTCAAGATGGGCGCTTTCGCAAAGGAATTCCCTGAGAGATTTATCCAGTGCGGCATCGCCGAGGCCAATATGGTGGGCGTGGCCGCAGGTCTCGCCATCACCGGCAAGGTGCCGTTCATCGGTTCTTTCGCCGAGTTCGTCACAGGCCGCGTCTATGACCAGCTCCGTCAGGAGGTGGCATACGGACACACCAACGTCAAGATTGCCTCCTCCCACGCCGGCATCACTCTCGGCGAGGACGGAGCGACCCATCAGACGATGGAGGACCTCGCTCTGATGCGTGCGCTTCCGGGGATGACCGTAATCGTGCCTTGCGACTACAACCAGACCAAGAACGCCACCGTCGCCGCCGCCAAGTTCAACGGCCCGGTGTACCTGCGTTTCGGCCGTCCTTCAGTGCCTAACTTCACCGGAGCCGACGAGCCGTTCGAGATAGGCAGGATCTACAATCTCAACGAAGGCACGGACGTGAGCATCATCACCTGCGGACATCTCGTATGGGAGGCTCTCCAGGCCGCCGAGGCTCTTGAAGCCGAGGGCATCAGCGCCGAAGTGCTGAACGTCGCCACGGTCAAGCCGCTCGACGCCAAGACCATCATCGCCTCCGTCTCCAAGACCGGATGCGCCGTAGTCGCCGAAGAGCACAATATGGCCGGAGGTCTCGGAGAGGCCGTCGCCGCCGTACTGGCCGCTTCTGCTCCGGCTCCGCTCGAGCTCATCAACGGTGCGGACCGTTTCGGACAGTCAGGTACTCCTGCCGAGCTGATGAAGGCATACGGACTGGATGCGGCACATCTTGCCGAGGCCGCCCGCAAGGCCGTCGCCCGCAAGAAATAAAGGATTTTTGTAGAATTCAGAACAAAAAGACCGGTAAAGTACCGGATTACTAAGGTACGGGATCATATCCGCTGCCGCCCCAGGGGTTGCAGCGGATTATTCTTTTGATGCTGAGCCACAGCCCTTTCAGCGGGCCGTATTTGCGGAAGGCTTCGAGCGCATACTGCGAACAGGTCGGACTGAAGCGGCAGGTCGGCGGCTTCAGCGGAGAGATGCACAGCTGATAGAACTTTATCAGGATGACAAAAGGCAGGGAAAGCGCCTTTTTCAATATGACGGAGGTTTTCATCGGGACTGTGAGATTTCCTTCGGGTGCGGAGCTTTCTTCGGGCGTGGAGTTCCGGTCATCTTGCAGCAGCTCTTATCGGGACTGGGCGGCTTTGCCGATGCGCTCCAGTATGGCGGCCACTTCCTCCCTGACCGTCCCGAAGTCGGCGGTCTCCTTCACGGCCCAGGCGAAGAGGATGTCGACGCCTCCTGTGGCAAGCAGCCGCTTCTGCGTACGGTAGGCCTCGCGTATGCGGCGTTTCAGCAGATTGCGCTTCACCGCCCGCTTGAAGAATTTCTTCGGCACGGAGACCATAATCCTCCCCGCGCCGCTCTCCTCCCCCGATACTCTCCAGCAATATTTCAGATGCGCGGTGCCGCCCCATCTCCCTTCGGAAACGAGTGCGGAAATATCATTTTTCCCGCACAGCCTCTCCTCCTTCGGGAGGGTATTGGCCGGAGCAGGGAGCATAAGGCTATTTTGCTGAGTTTTCGAGATATATCTCTATCGCCCTGCCCACTGACGGGGCTTCCGGGGTAGGGGCCTTGACCGCAATCGTGAACCCGGCGTCCTCCATCGCCTTGACCACTGATTTGCCGAAGGATACGAACTTGATGTCCTTCTGCTCGAAGTCTGGGAAATTCTCCTTGAGGGACACCACGTCGGACGGGTTGTACATCACCACGATATCATAGGAATGGATGTCCAGTCCGTGCAGGTCCTGAGGCACGGCCTTCACGAGAGTGCCCAGGGTGTAGTCCAGCCCGGCGGACTCGAAGAGGGCGGTCACGCTCTCGGCGTTGAATCCCACCGAAGCGGTGATGAGGAACTTCTCACCCTTGTGCTTTGCCCCCACGAGGTCCACTATCGAGGCGGGTGTGCCGTTGCCGTAGAATATCTTGCGCTTGCGGTAGACGATGTGCTTCTGCAGATACATGGCCACGGCCTCGGTGGAGCAGAAATACTTCATCGTCTCCGGCACCTTGAAGCGCATCTCCTCGGAAAGCTTGAAATATGCGTCTATCGCCAGTCTGGAGGAGAATACGACTGCGGTATAGTCCGGAAGATTGATTCTCTCAGAGCGGAACTCCCTGGCCGACAGCGGCTCCATAATGAAGAACGGGCGGAAATCCACCTCCGCGCCGTATCTGCTCTGGAGAGACTCGAACGGCGCGAGATTGGTCGGGACCTGTTGTGAAATCAGTATCTTCATCTTCTAAAGGTCATAATATTGCTGCACTCGCCACCACCAAGGCGGCCGGCAGGATTTCGAGAGCGCAAAGATACAAAATTGTTGACAAAGCGGAACGTCCGGTTTTCAAAAAAATCTCTCCGGCCCTGATGATGAAGAGACTGTAGGCGAGTCCCGTGGAGACGAGGATGATGAGCCGTATCGCGTTGTCACTGAACCCGAAAGCGGACATTATGCCGGCGAGCGGCACGACGAGCGTACAGAGCGCGATGAAGTAATTGAATAGTGCGCGGAACTCGGCGGAACGGCTCTCCTGCCCGAGTTTCGGGATGCGAATCGCCATATTGCACAGCCGCCTCAGGGCAAGGTAGACCAGCAGCACGGCCGCGATGACGGCGAAGCCGCATCCCATCGGGATGTCCCATCCGGGGAAAGGCCGGAAAGCGGAATACCGGTCCAACGTCAGGCAGAAGGGCAGGAAGAAGGCTATGGCGACACTGTTGCGCATCCTTGCCATACTGAGGTTGAACTCTATGCTCAGGCTGCCCCTTACGCGGTCCAGCGCATAGAACAGCGTCGGGGCGAGTCTGATGAAGTCCTTGATGCTTGCCAGCACGAGAATCACTGACAGGATGACAGCGATCCTGTTCGGGAGCAGCTCTCCCCACGCTGCGAGATCTCCGCTCTCCGGGAGCGGAGTCGCGGACATCTCAAGTCTGCCCCGCGTGAAGATGCTCTCTTCTCCGGCCATCAGTTGCCTCTTTTCACGTTATAGCCCATAGAGCCGAGCAGGGCGACAATCTTGTCGCGGAGGTCGCCCTGGATGGTGATCTCCCCGTCCTTGGCCGTGCCTCCCACTCCGCAGCGCGTCTTGAGCGTCTTGGCGAGGGCGGCGAGGTCGTCGGACTTCCCGACGAAGCCTTCGATCAGAGTCACCTGCTTGCCGGCCCGCTGGCGGCGGTCGATTCTCACGATGAGCCGCTGCCTGTCCGGCGCGAGCGTCTCGGCCTCTTCCGGCTGCGCCGTCCGATATTGATAGTTCGGGTCGGTGGAATATACCACTCCGAGCCGTTTTTTCCAGTCCTGCTCTCCCATTTCAGAAGCCTGTAATATTCTTGCTTGTGCGGCCATTCCGGCCATCTTTACCTTTGTCGTCGGTCACGCGGCCACGGCTGCGCCGAAAATCCCGCGCCACAGGCTTCGGGCGAAGTCCCGCGGCAGCTTCTCGACAATTTTTGCAAAGATACGGATTTTTGAGCGTATATTTGTAGGTTATGAATCAGAAGAAGTTCGGAATCTGGCACAGAGCAAGCGCATTGGCTGCGCTCGTCATCTCCGCCGTCACATACCTGCTCACCATCGAGCCGTCCGCCTCCTACTGGGACTGCGGTGAGTTCATTGCATCATCCTACAAACTTGAAGTGGGACATCCGCCGGGAAACCCTATGTTCCAGCTGATTGCCCGCTTCTTCACGATGTTCGGGGACAATATGCACGCCGCGATTCTCGTCAATGCGATGAGCGCGCTGTGTTCGGCCTTCACCATATTCTTCCTCTACCTGACGATAGTATGGTTCGTCAGGAGGATTGTAAAACCTTCTCCTGACGGGACTTACACGCTCTCTCGGACAATTGCCATAATAGGTTCGGGACTGGTGGGGTCGCTCGCGTACTGCTTCTCCGACACCTTCTGGTTCTCCGCCGTTGAGGGCGAGGTCTATGCGATGTCCTCCCTCTTCACCGCCGTGGTGTTCTGGCTGATGACCATATGGTACGACCGTGCCGACGCGCCGCATTCTCTCAAGTGGATAGTGCTGATTGCTTTTCTGATGGGACTCAGCATAGGCGTGCATCTGCTCAACCTGCTGATGATTCCGGCGCTGGTGTTCATGTACTTCTACCGCATCCGTGAAGACAGGTGCTACAGTTTCAGGCAGCTGCTCGGAATATTCCTTGTCGGCGTGGTGATTCTGGCTCTGATGATATTCGTGATCATCCCGTACCTGCCGAAGATGGCCGCCTACACCGACCTCTTCTTCGTCAACGTGCTGGGCCTGCCGTACAACAGCGGCGCGGCGTTCTTCCTTGTGGCCCTGCTCGCCCTGTGTTTCTGGGGCATAGCCGTCAGCATGAAGAAGGAGAAGGTCTTCCTCAATACATCCCTTCTCTGCCTTACCACGGTCATCATAGGCTTCTCGGTATTCAGCATCGACATCATCCGCTCCTGCGCCAAGACCCCGACCAACGAATACCAGCCGGACAACGCCTTCACCCTCGTGAGATACCTCTCCCGCGAGCAGTACGGCTCCACTCCGCTGCTCTACGGGCAGTATTTCGACGCTCCGTTCGATTTGACGAGCTCCAAGTACTGGGCTCCGCTCGACGGCAAATACAAGAAGGTGGACAGCCCTGTGGACGCGAAATACCTCCCCGAGGGCAAGATGCTCTTCCCGAGGATGTGGAGTTCGAGTCCGGACGGGAGATATGAGGAATTCTACGAGGCGTATATGGACGGCAAGGGCACGAAGGTGGCCGGAGCCACGCACCGCAAGCCTACGATGGGCACCAACCTGCGCTTCTTCTTCGACTATCAGCTCAACTGGATGTACTGGCGCTACTTTATGTGGAACTTCGCAGGCCGCCAGAATCAGATACATTCCCCGAGTCCGGGCAACCTCTTCCACGGCAACTGGGAGAGCGGCGTGAAGTTCATCGACGACTTCCGCCTAGGCGACCAGAGCGACGCACCGGCCACGCTCTCCGAGGACAAGGGCAAGAACCACTACTTCTTCCTGCCGCTGCTTCTCGGACTGATAGGCCTGTTCTTCCAGTACGACAGGGACAGGCGCGGCTGCTGGCTCAACTTCCTGATGTTCTTCATGACGGGCATCGCGATTGTCATCTATCTCAACCAGCCGCCTTTGCAGGTCAGGGAGAGGGACTACGCCTATGCCGGATCGTTCTACTTCTTCAGCGTCTGGATCGGTATGGCCGTGGCCGGAATCGTCAGCCTTCTGGACAAGGCCCTGAAGGACAGGGGCGGCATCGCTGCGGCCGCAGTGAGCGTCTGCTGTCTCTGCGTTCCGGTCCTGATGGCCGCGCAGAACTGGGACGACCACGACCGCTCCAACCGCCGCACGGCGGTCGAGATGGCGCGCAACTATCTCAATTCCACGGGACAGAACGGTATTCTCATCACTCACGGAGACAACGACACCTTCCCTCTCTGGTATGCGCAGGAGGTGGAGAACGTGCGTCCTGACGTGCGCATCGTCAACACTTCACTCCTCGGCACGGACTGGCACATAGACCAGATGAAGTGGGCGGTCAACGAGTCCGCTCCGCTTCCGCTCTCCGTCGGGCCGGAGCAGTACCTCTACGGCACCAACGAATATGTCCCGGTATACGATACCCGCAACGAAGTCACCTCCATCTCGGACGTAATGGCCCTCTTCCGCAATCCTAAGGTGAAAGCCCCGATGACCAGCGGCCGCAGGGTGGACTATATCGCTTCGCGCAAAATCTCCATCCCGGTCAACAGGGACAACGTGATAAAGTCCGGCATCCTCGACGCGAAGTACGCCGGGCAGATTCCGGATTCCATCATCATCACGATTCCGAAGGACAAGGATATGCTCACCAAGCCGGAGCTCTTTATGCTAGACCTGCTTTCCAACTATCAGTGGGACAGGCCTATAAATATGCTCAATATGGGCGGGGACATCAATATAGGCATCAAGGAGTACCTGGAGCACGAGGGTTATTCGTTCAAACTGGTGCCTATACGCAGCAAGACCAGCAGCACTTCGGCGGGGTTCGTGGATACGGACGAACTCTACCGCAAGATGACTCAGGTCTACAAGTGGGATGCGGTTTCAGCCGGAGACTATTTCATCGATTATCAGAATATGTACACCCACCTCGGCGTGCTGTCGCTGCGCAGTCTCTTCGTGACGGCTGCCGACGCCTTCATCAAGGCGGGGGAGAACGACCGTGCGCTGGAGATGCTGGACAAGTGCCAGGAGGTGATGAAGCATTTCCCTCTGGAGACCGTGCCGCTCGGTTTCTCCGGCAACGACTATATGGTCGTAAGTATGGTTGAGGACTACTATAAGCTCGGTCAGGGCGACAAGGCCCGCGACCTCGGGAAGCGTCTGGCGGATCAGCTGCTCATATCTGCGGCTTTCTACAGCAGGTTCTACGATGTCGCACAGGATGAGTTCGAGCTTGTCGGCAACTATATCTACTTCCTCTCGGACGAGATGCGCAAGGGAGGAGATACGGAACTTGCCAAGAGTCTGACGGACAATCTCCTTTCGATGCTGGGTCTCTCTTCTGAAGGGGAGGCTTCCTAACGGGCCAACCTTACCACCACGGACAACGGGAGGGCTTTTCCGAAGCGGTCGCTGAGGGCAAGTTCTCCCGATTCCATTTCAAGTGACGCTCCCTTGCCGGCATTCCAGAGACCGAAGGCCGACTTGAGCACGGTCTCGCCGAGCAGCGGGGAGAATCCGTTGGAGTAGAGGTTGAGGACAAGATAGCTGTCCTTGGAGGAGAGGATGCGGTTGACCGAACCGAGCATATCGAAAAGACATTCGTCCAGTTTCCATTTCTCTCCGTCAGGGCCGTGTCCGTAGGCCGGGGGGTCCATTATGATGCCGTCGTAGACGTTGCCGCGGCGCTCTTCCCTCCTGACGAACTTCATCGCGTCTTCCACGACCCAGCGTATGCCGTCGAGTCCCGACGACTCCATATTGCCTCTGGCCCAGGTGACGACCTGCCGTACGGAGTCGAGATGGGTCACGTCCGCACCTGCGGCCCTGGCCGCGAGGGATGCCGCTCCGGTGTAGGCGAAGAGGTTGAGTATCTTCGGCTTGCGCCCTAGAGTGCCGCATAGGCTGCGGGTGTGTCGGTAGATATATTCCCAGTTGGGGGCCTGCTCGGGGAAGACTCCCACGTGCTTGAAGGACGTGAGCCCGAGACGGAGTGTGAATTCCGGGCCGTCCTGGGACCCGCCGTATCGGATGTACCACTGGTCTTCGCTGCGGCGGAGCCGCTCCCAGGTGCCGCTGTCCTCCTTGCCCGCCCTGGCGAATCCGGCTCCCGGGCGGAAGCGGATATGGGCGGTCTTCTCCCATTCCCTGTCGCTCATCGATTTGGACCACAGGGCCTTGGGCTCAGGGCGAATCAGGCAGTAGGCGCCGAATCTCTCAAGCTTCTCGCCGTCTCCGGAGTCGAGCAGCTCGTAGTCTTTCCAGGAACTGAGGGGGTATTCTGTCATAGCGGATGCAAAGATATGGAGAAAAATGCTAAGTTATTTTTCAGGAATTGCTAAATTTGCAGGATTGACAATTAAATCATTTCTATATGCAACAGCACATTGACTCTTACGATTTCAAAGGCAAGAAGGCCATCGTCCGCGTTGATTTCAACGTCCCTCTCAACGAAAAATTTGAAATTACCGACGACACGCGCATCCGCGCCGCAATCCCGACTCTGAAGAAGGTGCTCGCCGGCGGCGGTTCCCTCATCATTATGTCCCATCTCGGACGTCCGAAGGGAGTGGATGCGAAGTTCTCCCTCAAGCATATTGTCGCTCACGTTTCCGAGTGCCTCGGAGTGGATGTCAAGTTCGCCCCTGATTGCCAGAAGGCGCAGGCGGAGGTCGCCTCCCTGAAGCCGGGTGAGGCCCTGCTGCTTGAGAATCTCCGCTTCTATGCGGAAGAGGAGGGCAAGCCTCGCGGACTCGCCGAGGATGCTTCCGATGAGGAGAAGAAGGCCGCCAAGGCTGCCGTCAAGGAGAGCCAGAAGGAGTTCGTCAAGACCCTCGCCTCCTACGCCGACTGCTATATCAACGACGCTTTCGGCACCGCGCATCGCGCACACGGCTCTACTGCTTTGATAGCCAAGTATTTCCCTGACGACAAGATGTTCGGCTACCTGATGGAGGGCGAGATCAAGGCCATCGACAACGTGCTGAAGAACGCGCAGCGTCCTTTCACCGCCATCATCGGCGGCTCCAAGGTGTCTTCCAAGCTTGCCGTGCTTGAGAACCTCCTCGACAAGGTGGACAACCTCATCATCGGCGGCGGTATGGGATATACCTTCATCAAGGCCGAGGGCGGCAAGATAGGCAACTCTCTGCACGAGGACGAGCTTATCCCGCAGGCGCTCGAAATCCTCGCGAAGGCCAAGGAGAAGGGCGTGAAGATTTCCCTTTCAGTGCAGACCCTCGTCGCCGATGCGTTCAGCGAGGAGGCCAATACCCAGATTGTCCCGTCCCACGAGATTCCTGACGGCTGGGAGGGCGTGGACGCCGGTCCGAAGTCACTTGAGAACTGGAAGAACATCATCCTCGACTCCAAGACCATTCTCTGGAACGGGCCTGTGGGAGTGTTCGAGATATCCAAGTTCGCCGGCGGAACCCTCAAGATTGCCGAAGACCTCGCTGAGGCTACCGCGAAGGGTGCCTACACCCTGGTCGGCGGCGGAGATTCAGTTGCTGCCGTGACCCGTATGGGCTATGCCGACAAGGTAAGCTACGTCTCCACCGGCGGCGGCGCTATGCTCGAGGCCCTCGAAGGCAAGGTCCTCCCGGGCATCGCTGCCATCCAGGAGTAATTCCTAAAAAATAATACCAATATATTATTGTATGCTGTCATCCGTCCGTCGTAACTGTCGGGCGGATGACAGTGTGCAAAAATGACTATCTTTGCCGCAAAAGTTTTGTTATGCTTGATCTGCTTTTCATTCATTGGCACGTCAATCCAGTACTTTTCCATATCGGCGGACTACAGATAAGGTGGTATTCGCTGCTGTTCGTATCCGGATTCATCATAGGATGGTATCTTTTCAGCTGGTTTTTCCGTAGGGAGAAGGTCGACCGGCAGCTGCTGGACCCGCTGCTCTACACCCTTCTCATTGCGACGATAGTCGGAGCGCGTCTCGGGCACTGCCTCTTCTATCAGCCGGACTATTACCTCGGTTCGTGGTCGGGTTTCCTCGAGATTTTCATGCCTTGGAAAGGCGGTCTCGCAAGCCACGGCGGGGCGATTGCCCTGCTGTTGGCAATGTGGTGGTATTCTGCGCATTACGGCAAGAAGAACGGTTTTGATTTCCTTTGGATAATGGACAGGCTCTGCATCGCCGTGGCCTTCGCCGGCTGTATGATAAGGCTCGGCAATCTCTTCAATTCTGAGATTTACGGCGATGTCACCTCTCTTCCGTGGGGATTTGTCTTCGAACTTCGCGGAGAGACCGTCCCCAAGCATCCGACCCAGATTTACGAGGCTCTCTCGTACCTGATTCTCGGACTGCTGCTCGTGTGGGTGTACAGAACCAGGCTCGACAAGGTGTACCGCGGCTTTTTCTTCGGGGCGTTCCTGATAGGATGTTTCGGGATGAGATTCCTGATAGAATTCATCAAGGAGCCGCAGGTGGGCTTCGAGGAGGGTATGGCCCTCAATATGGGACAGCTGCTCTCGATACCTTTCATCGTAGCCGGGGTCGCGATACTCGTGTGGTCGTTTGTACGCAAGTCCCCGGCGGCTGTCGGGAAGATAGGAGGAAGGTGATTAGGCCCCGCTGATATGGCGCGGAGTGGTATGGAATTTGCGTAACCCGCCCCTGCGTTATATTAGTGTATGAAGAATATTATAGTTTTTTCTGTTCTGGCGTTGATGTCAGCCGGTCTGGCGAGGGCTCAGGAGGAGTCTGTGCAGCCATCCGACACATTGTCAGCGCCGAAACTTCTCACTCTCGAGCAGGCTCTTCAGATAGCCGTCAGTGAGAACGCCTCCGTCAAAGTGGCGGATATGGAGGTGGAGCGCAGCGGATACGAGCGCAGAGGCACATACGCCTCCCTCTTCCCGCAGGTCAGCGGAACGGCCAATTACCAGCGCACCATCAAGAAGCAGGTGATGTATATGGACTTCGATATGGGTTCCATGGGCGGTGGCGAGACCGGCGGTGAGGCTGATGCCGCCACCGACAGCGGCTCATCGGCGACATCCCGGGACGGTTTCGAGGTCGGACGCTGGAACACCTGGTCTGCAGGTGTTTCCGCTTCTATGCCCCTGGTGAACGCCCAGCTCTGGGAAAGCCTCAAAATCAGCGGCCAGAGTGTGGAGCTCGCCGTGGAGAAGGCCCGGAGTTCACGGCTTGAGACGGTCAACCAGGTCAAGCAGGCGTTTTTCTCCTGCCTGCTCGCCAGGGAGGTCTTCGAGACATACAAGTCCGTCTACGAGAACGCCCTGGAGAATATGGAGCAGACGCAGCGCAAATACAATGCGCAGCGCGCTTCGGAACTCGACCTCGCAAGGGCCAAGACGACTCTCGCAAACGCGATTCCTAACGTCTACGATGCCGAAAGTTCGGTAGTGCTCTCCCTCTGGCAGCTCAAGGCCGTGATGGGAGTGAGCCTCGATGAGAATATAGACGTGGCGGGTGCCCTCGGCGACTATGCCGACACTATGCTCTACGACATAAACAGGTCGGAGGATCTCCGGCTGGAGAACAACTCCACCCTCCGCCAGCTTGCGATTCAGGCGGAGCAGCTCGCCTCCACGGTAAGGATGCAGCAGTACGCCTACCTGCCGAGTCTGGCGCTGTCGTTTTCCTACAGTATGAACGCGATGACCAACGACTTCAACTTCAGCGAGTACCGCTGGTCGCCGTATTCTTATGTCGGAATCAGTCTTCAGATCCCGATATTCTCCGGAGGCAAGCGCCACAGCGACGTGCGTCAGGCCAAGCTGCAGAGTGCCGAACTTGCCATCCAGAGAGAGAACACCGAGAGGCAGCTGAGGATATCCGTCCGCCAGTATCTCAACCAGATGGAGACGGCGATGAAAAGCTGCGGCTCCGCACGGAGCGCATTGGAGTCGGCGCAGAAGGCATACGACATAGCGAGCCGTTCCTACGGCGTGGGCCGGAGCACTCTCACCGACCTCAACGACGCGCAGCTCGCGCTCACCCAGGCCCGGCTCTCGGTATCGCAGGCCGTATATAACTTCGTCACCGCCAAGGCGAACCTCGAAGGCACGATAGGTGCCGACTTCATAGACGAGGGCGGGAACGTTCAACTGAATAAAACATCTTACGACAATGAATAGGAATCTGATAATAATGATGATGGCGCTGTCGGCGGCAGCCGTATGCGGCTGCGCCGGCAATGGAAACGACAACTCCGCCGCGGCGGCAGTGGAGGAGAAAGCCCCTCTTGTCAGCGTGGTGAGAGCCTCGCGGCAGATCGTGCCGCAGGAAGAGGTGTATTCCTCCACGGTGCAGGCCAATGCGGTCAACAACATCGCCCCGCAGAGCGGCAACCGCATCAAGAAGCTCAATGTAGAAGTCGGGGACTTCGTGACCGCCGGGCAGGTGCTCGCCGAGATGGATCGCGTGCAGCTCGACCAGGCCGCGCTCAAGCTCAAGAACGATGAGACGGAACTCTCCCGCGTGAAGAAGCTCCTCGGCGAGGGAGGCATCTCCCAGTCCGACTACGACGCACTGGAACTCGCGTTCAACGTGTCCAAGTCCAGCTATCAGAACCTCGAGGACAACACCATACTGCGCGCTCCCCTCAGCGGAGTCGTGAGCGCCCGCAACTACGACAGCGGAGACATGTACGCGATGGCTTCGCCCATCTATACCGTGCAGCAGATTACTCCGGTCAAGATCCTCGTGGGAGTCTCCGAGGTGGACTACACCAGGGTCGCCAAGGGCGACAAGGTCAGCGTCACGGCTGACGCGCTCCCGGGCAGGACTTTCGAGGGAAGCGTCTCCCGCGTCTATCCTGTCATCGACCCGGCCTCCCATACGGTCAAGGTCGAGGTTCTCATCCCCAATGCCGACAGGCTCGTGCGTCCGGGGATGTATGCCCGCGTGACCGTCAATATGGGCGACCGCGACAGCATCGTCGTTCCTGACGGGGCCGTCGTGAAGCAGCAGGGCTCGGGCCAGAGGCTCGTCTATGTACTCGACTCTTCCGACATAGTGTCCATCAGGGTGGTTACGCTCGGCCGTCACTTCGGCGGCAACTATGAGATTCTCTCCGGCCTCGAAGAGGGCGACAGGGTGGTCACCGAAGGACAGTCGGCGCTCAAGTCCGGCATTAAAGTGGAGGTTGCGAAATGAGTATCTACCGTTCCGCTGTCAACAAGCCGGTAACGACAGCCCTCGTTTTCATCGCGTTCGCCGTACTCGGCATCTTCTCGGTGAGCAGGACGTCGATTGCGCAGTTCCCGGAATTTGACGCAAATACCATCATGGTGATGTCCTCGTATCAGGGAGCCAACGCCCAGGATATCGAGACCAACCTCACCAAGGTTCTCGAAAACGCGCTCAACGGCGTGGAGGACCTCAAGGAGCTCAACTCCCAGTCCAAGGAGAACATCTCCCTGCTGACGCTCACCTTCGAGTACGGCACCGACATAGAGACGGCGACCAACAATGTCCGCGACAAGCTGGATATGGTCAATTCGTCCCTCCCGGACGGCGCTTCTATGCCTGTCATATTCAAGTTCAGCGCCGACGATATGCCTATCATGATGCTGTCCGCCACGGCGACGGAGAGCCTCGAGGGTCTCGACAAGATACTTGACGACAAGCTGGCCACCCCTCTCGCCCGCGTGAAGGGAGTCGGCACGGTCTCCATCAGCGGCGCGCCGACGCGTGAGATACAGGTCTATTGCGACCCGGTGAAACTTCAAGCCTACAACCTCAGCGTCAGCACGATATCGGCCATCATCGCGGCGGAGAACCGCAACGTCCCTTCGGGCAACATCGACATTGGTTCCGAGACCTACACCCTCCGCGTGCAGAAGGAGTTCACCGATCCGTCCGAACTGCTTGACGTGGTGGTCGGCACGCAGAACGGCTCGGCCATCTACCTCAGGGACGTCGCCACCGTGCGTGACGGGGGAGAGGAGAGGGAGCAGGAGTCGTACACCAACGGCGAGCGCTCCGCGCGAATCATCATCCAGAAGCAGTCCGGGGCCAATACGGTCAATGTAATCAACAGCGTCAAGAAGCAGCTGACCAAGATTGAGCAGACCCTCCCCGCCGACGTCAAGGTGGTGACTTTCGTGGACGGATCGAGGGAAATCATCAACACGATCCACACCCTCTTCGAGACCATCGTAATCACCTTCCTCGTAGTGGCGTTCGTGGTGTTCATATTCCTTGGCAACTGGAAGTCCACCATCATCATCATACTCTCGATCCCGCTGGCCCTGCTGGCCTCGCTCATCTATCTCTACGCGACCGGCAACACGCTCAACATCATCTCGATGTCCGCGCTCGCCATAGCCATCGGTATGGTCGTGGACGACTCCATAGTGGTGCTGGAGAATGTCTCCACCCACCTCGCGAGAGGGGAGAAACCTAAGGAGGCCGCCGTTCACGGCACTTCCGAAGTGGGTATTTCCGTAGTCGCTTCCACCCTCACGATGCTCTGCGTCTTCCTGCCTCTGACTATGATCAGCGGTATGTCCGGAATAATGTTCCGTCAGCTAGGATGGATCGTCAGCATCATTATGATAGTGTCCACCGTGGCCGCGCTTACCTTCGTGCCTATGCTCTGCTCGCGCTGGCTTCGCGCCGACGTCAGGCACGGCAAGGTCTACAATGCGGTGTTCGTCCCGATCAACAAGTTCATCGACAAGATTTCCAGAGGCTACGCGCACGTGATACACTGGGCGACGAAGCGCCGTAAGACGGTGATATTCACCTTTGCCGGAGTGTTCGTGCTCTCTATGGTGCTGCTCGTGCCCGGCTTGAAGACAGAATACTTCCCTCACTCCGATTCCGACCGCATCAGCGTCACGCTGGAACTCCCTATGGGTACGGCGCAGGAGGTGACAAGGGGCTTCTACAACAAGGTCTATGACCGTCTCAAGGCCGAGATTCCTGAGGCGACCATCATCAACGGAACCTTCGGTCAGGCCGACTCCGACAATACTTTCGCAAGTATGCAGAGCAACGGTACGCACCTCATCTCGATGAACCTCAACATCGGCACCAGCAGCACGCGCAAGCGCTCCTCCGCCGAGATTGCGGATGTGGTCAGAAGCATCGTCGGGAGCTATCCGGAACTGCGTCGCGCGCTCGTCACCGAGGGCGGCGGCGGAATGGGAGGAGCATCCTCCATCAAGGTCGAGGTCTATGGATACAGCTTCGACAACACCGACCTCGTGGCCAAGCGGCTTCAGGAAGGGATGCTCAAGGACCCGGCTTTCACGCAGGTTACGCTCAGCCGCGACGAATATACTCCGGAACTCCAGATGAACTTCGACCGTACCAAGCTCGCGCTCAACGGTCTCTCCTCCGCTACGGCTGCGGCGGCGTTCAGCGCCGCGATGAGCGGCAGCGTGTCTTCCTACTACAGGGAGGACGGAGAGGAATACAAGATCCGCGTGCGCTACTCCCCGGAGGCGCGCACGAGCATCGAAGACCTTGAGAACATCCTCGTCACCAACGCTGCGGGGCAGCAGATCAGGATGAAGGACCTCGGCACGGTGGAGGAGACCCTTGTGCCTCCTACCATCGAGCGTAAGGACAGGGAGCGACTCATCACGGTCACCGGCATCGTGGCCCAGGGTTCCGCCCTCAGCGATGCAGTAGCCGCCGCGAGCAGGGTGATAGCCGACACGCAGATGCCGACCGGGATCTCCACGGTGATAGCCGGAGACTATGAGGATCAGCAGGATATGTTCGCGGATCTTCTCGTACTCATCGTCCTGATGGTGATACTCGTCTATATGGTGATGGCTTCCCAGTTCGAGTCGTTTATGAGTCCGTTCGTGATTATGTTCTCGGTTCCGTTCGCGCTCGTGGGCGTGCTGCTCGGACTTCGCGTCACCGGCACGGCTCTCGGAGTGATGGCGATGATCGGTATCATCATCCTTATCGGAGTCGTGGTGAAGAATGGTATCGTGTTGATAGACTATACGATACTCTGTCGTGAGAGGGGTATGAACATCCGAGACGCCTCCACCACCGCGGCCAAGAGCCGTCTCCGCCCTATCCTTATGACCACCCTTACCACCGTGCTGGGTATGCTGCCTATGGCGGTCGGCACCGGCGAGGGCTCGGAGATGTGGCGCTCCCTGGGTGTGACGGTGTGCTGGGGTCTTACGGTATCGACCCTCGTGACCCTCGTGCTGATACCTACGGTATATTGTTCATTTGCAAGCAGACAGGAAAGGAGGAAACAGAAATGAAAGCGATGTTCATAGCCTACAATCAGGCATATAACGAAGAGATAGTCGAGACTCTCGCGGAGTTCGGACAGCGGGGATTCACCCGTTGGGAGGACATAGAGGGGAAGGGCAGTTTTAACGGCATACCGCGTTTCGGCAGCCACGCCTGGCCGGAGATGAACCACGCGGTGCTGGTGATGCTCAAGGACGAGAAGGTGGAGCCGATACTCGCCGCGCTCAAGGCCAAGGACGAGGCCTCCCCGGAACTCGGACTCCGGGCGTTCGTCTGGAATATTGAAACTTTCTATTAATTTGTTAACTTTGTATCCGCCGCTTCTTGTGAGTCGGCGGATATGTTTTTAAAAGGAACGAATTAATTTCTAGGATTATGGCAACTGTAGTCAACAACTCGAACATCTCCGAGATACTTTCTTCTCCGCAGCCTGTTCTGATAGACTTCTGGGCTACCTGGTGCGGCCCTTGCCGCGTACTCTCTCCGACCGTGGACGAGGTGGCGGAGGAATATGAAGGCCGTGCGGTCGTAGCCAAGTGCAACGTCGACGACTGCGAGGAGATCTCCCTCAAGTACGGAATCCGCAACATTCCGACCCTGCTCTTCTTCAAGGGCGGCGAACTCGTGGACAGGACCGTGGGAGTCGTCTCGAAGAAAGAGATTTCAGAAAGGATAGACAAACTGATTTGATAAGTTCAACCAACTTACTGACACGGAAGAACAATGAAAAAGACTATCATCACCCTGGCGGCGGCTCTGCTCGTCGCGTGGTCTGCAAATGCGCAGATCGGTATTGTCGCGGGTATCACCTCGTCGGCAGCCGACATCGATTCGGCGGTCGCTGACATCGACAACGTCAACCAGTACCACTTCGGTCTCACCTACAAGCTCGCTCTCGGCGGCAGTCTCGCCATTCAGCCGGCTCTCATCTACAACATGAAAGGCACTACGATAGGCAATATCGCCGGATTGCAGGATGTCAACGTGGAATATAAGACGGGCTATCTCGAACTCCCGGTGCAGGTGCAGCTCAGCCTGCTCAATCTCGGGATCGTGAGGGCGTACGGACTCGCCGAGCCTTTCGTGGGATACGCGATCACCAACGAGGTCAAGGGACTCAATCAGGTCGTCGATGATTGGGACAACGTGAAGTCCCGCTTCGAATACGGCGTCGGCCTCGGAGCCGGTGTGGAAGTGTTCAAGCGCCTGCAGGTTGCGGTGAGGTATTTCTGGAATCTCGGTGACATCTACGGCAAAGAGATAAAAATCGCAAACGTCACCAAGGAAATCGTCTCCAGCAAGTGCGACGGCATAGCGGCTTCCGTGGTAATATTATTCTAAGTAATTCCTAAAAAATAACTTGGTACTTTTGCTGGTCTTTTTGTTCTAAATTATTTTTTCATCATTACTGACAAATGACAGAAAGAAAGGCGGCTGTTTTTTTCTGCTCCGCCAGCGGAGACATAAAAAGTGAATATAATCAGGCTGCACGGGAGATTGTCCGTGCGGCTTGTTTGTCTGGATACGACATAGTCTCGGGCGGCACCGTCAAGGGGACGATGTGGCACGTCAGCGACGAGGCCTCGCACTACGGGGTTGAGGTCATAGGCGTGGTCCCGCGCTTTATGAAGGGTCTGGAACACCCGTCGCTCACCAGATGCATATGGACGGACAGGATGTCGGAGCGCAAGGACGCGATGCGGGAGGAGGGGTTCAGTCTTGCTATAGGCCTCCCCGGGGGCATAGGCACGCTCGACGAACTCGCCGAGACCTGCTGCCTTGCGAAGATGGGACTGTACCCGGGCCGTGTGGCGGTGTTCAATATGGACGGATTCTACGAGCCGCTGCGCAGGCAGCTGGACCTGTTTGTGGAGCGGGGATTTCTTGACGCGGAGTCCCGGGCCAGGGTCGCCTTTCCGGATACGATAGAAGAATTGAAGAAACTGCTGTGAACGCGGACAGGATCATATCGGTTTTGGGTGAGGATTGGGGTCGGATGAAGGCTCTTCTCCGCTCCAGTCTGCATACCGACGTGGGCCTGCTCGAAGAGACCAACTCAGGCATCCTCTCGCACTCCGGGAAGATGCTCCGCCCTCTGATATCCCTGCTGACGGCCAAGGCTCTCGGTACACCCAACGGAGACAGTCTGCGCTATGCGGCAGCTTCGGAACTGCTGCACAATGCCACCCTGATGCACGACGACGTGGCGGATGAGAGCGCCGAGCGCCGCGGGTATCCGACCGTATCGGCCGTTCTCGGGCCTTCCGCGGCCGTGCTTGTCGGGGATTTCTGGCTGGCGAAGGCCGTGGAGATGGTCCTGGGTTCGGAGCACTACGAAAAGGTGGTCCGCTTCTTTTCCAAGACCCTCACCGACCTTACGGAGGGGGAGATGTACCAGCTGGAGAAGGCTTCGAGCGCAGACACGCGGGAAGAGGACTATTTCCGCATCATAAGGTGCAAGACGGCCTCCCTTTTCGAGGCTGCGGGCGTGTCCGCCGCCTATTCCGTCAATGCTCCCGACCATCTTGTCCGTGCTGCGGAGGAATATGCCACGGCGTTCGGAGTGGCGTTTCAGATAAAGGACGACATACTCGACTATGCCGGCACCGAGGGACTCGGAAAGCCGGTGGGAGTGGACCTGAAGGAGAGGAAGATAACCCTTCCGCTGCTCGGCGCGCTCTCGACTCTGGACGACGAATCCTCCATACGCGGCAAAATCAGGGACATAAGCCTCCATCCGGAATATTGCCGGGAACTCCACTCCTTCGTGCTGGAGAGGGGAGGCATCGAATATGCCGCGTCCCGCCTCGAAGAATATATCGAGCGTGCGGTAGGGGCTCTCGACCCGATACCGGATTCTCCTTCGAAGGAGGCTCTCGTGGAAATAGCGCATTTCAACGCATTCAGACAGATATGAACTTCGCGCAGATACAGGGGAACGGAGATGTCGTGAGGGCTCTCGTCGGGATGGTCGATTCCGGGAAGGTTCCGCACGCCATAATCTTCCACGAGGATGACGGAGGCGGGGCTTTCCCGCTCTGCATCGCGTTTCTGCAATATCTCTATTGCGCTTCCCGCCACGGCGGGGACTCCTGCGGAGTCTGTCCGTCGTGCAACAAGATAGGGAAGCTGATCCATCCGGACGTGCATTTCGTCTTCCCTACGGCCGCCTCGGCCATCTCGGAGCAATATATGGAGCAGTTCCGCGCGCTTGTCTCCTCCAATCCGCGATTTGCCGAAGCGGACCTGATGTCCGCCATCGGGATAGAGGGCAAGAATTCCCTGATTGCCGTCAGCGAGGCCAAGCATCTGCTTGAGAGTCTCTCGCTCAGCGCGCTTGAAGGGGGGTATCGCTCGGTGGTGATATATCTTCCGGAGAGGATGAACCCCGATGCCGCCAACAGGCTGCTCAAGATGATAGAGGAGCCGCCCCTCGGGACGGAGTTCCTTTTCATCACACATCAGACCGAGAAGGTCCTGCCCACCATAGCCTCCCGCTGTCAGCATATCAGGGTGAGGCCTTCGGGAGAGAGCGGCAGTGAAGTGAATTTCGCGTCTCCGGAACTCTTTACGGAGCTGATGGACGCGCTGCTCTCGAAGAATCTCCTCTCCTGTCTGGACGTGGCCGACAGGATAGCCGCACTCCCGTCGAGGGAAAGTGCGAAAGCTTTTTGTAAATTTGCATCTGACCGGCTTCGCCTCATATTCCTCGCCTCGCAGGGGCTGATGGGGCCTGGGGAGGTCGGAGAGGACATACTCCGCTGGGCCGGGGCTGTCCCCAGGAGCTTCCCGCGCAGGGCTCTTGCGGTCTTTGACCGTGGATATGCGCTGACCGAGAGGAACGTCAATGCGAAAATCCTCTTTACTGATATGGTGAACAGAATGTTTTTACTGATATGAGCGACATAAGAGAATCAATACAATACGACTGCTCCAGAGGCTGCGTGGTCACGCACGACAATCAGACGGGCGAGACCTCCTGCACCTACCGTGCGGGATGCTGCAAGCTCGGAGACTACAACTGGCTGAAAGATGCCCGGGACGGCTCCTGCGACAATCTTTTCGAAGTCCGCTTCAAGAATACCCGCAAGGGCATATACGTCAACGACTCGCCTCAGAACATCCGTCTCGGGGATATGGTCATCGTCGAGGCCCAGACGGGTCTGGATCTCGGCATCGTCACCCTCGAAGGGCCGATAGTTGGCCGCCAGATGAAGTGCAAGGGGATAGACCCCCAGACCACGGTGTTCAAGAAGATATACCGCAAGGCGCGTCAGACCGACATCGAGCGCTGGCAGGAGGCCATCGCGCGCGAGCAGGAGACGATGATCAAGGCCCGCGCCATAGCTGCGGAGATGGGGCTGGAGATGAAGATAGGGGACGTGGAGTTCCAGGGAGACGGCACCAAGGCCATATTCTACTATATCGCCGACGGGAGGGTGGATTTCCGCCAGCTGATCAAGGCTTTCGCCGAGGAGTTCCATATCAGGATAGAGATGAAGCAGATAGGCGCACGGCAGGAGGCCGGTCTCATCGGAGGCCTGGGAGTGTGCGGCAGGGAACTGTGCTGCGCCAACTATATCTCCTCCTTTCAGAGCATATCCACCTCCGCCGCCCGCTGTCAGGACCTTTCGCTCAATCCGCAGAAACTTGCGGGGCAGTGCGGCAAGCTGAAGTGCTGTCTCAACTACGAGGTGGCGACATATCTCGACGCCCAGTCCCGTATCCCGAAGGTGAGCGAACCGCTTGACTTCCAGGACGGTCCGGCATATCTTCGCAAGACGGACATCCTCAGGGAGCTGATGTATTTCTCCTACGACAAGTCTTCCGACGCCCAGCTCTATCCGCTCGACGCTTCGGAGGTGAAGGAAATCATCAAGATGAACCGCAACGGCATCAAGCCGGAGTCGCTCCGGAGCGAGCCTGAGCCGTCCGCACCGGAGTTCGTGACCGCAGTGGGGGACGACAGCATCAGCCGCTTCGACTCTCCGAAACGGCGCAAGGGAGGCCGCAATTCCCGGGGTCGCGGAGGCAACAATGGCGGCTCCGCCAATCCACGCAAGGCCGGCTCACGAGGAGGCCAGAACGGCGGCGGCAACAGGGGCGGCTCCAATTCCGGCAGGTCGTCCGAGGGCGCTGCGGTGAGGAGCGGAAAGCCGAGAAAGGAAGCTCCGCAGAAATGACGAGAGTCTCCCGCCGCTCGCTGACAGGCATATTGTCCGCTCTTGTCCTTGTGGCCTGCACAGCCCCGACGGGGGAGACGGACAGTTTTGTCCGTGCGGACAGGGCAAGAGGCGGAGTATATTCTTTTTCTCTGCCTCTGACGGATTCTCTGGCCACTTACGACTTCTGGTTCTACAGCAGGCTGCTTTTCGACCGGCAGGATGATATCGAATTGCGCGTGCTCTGGCTGTCCCCCTCCGGGGAGAGTTTCCGCGAGACCGTCTATATGAGGAATCCGGGCACGAAGGGAAGCCGGGAACTGTACCGCAGCGGGGTGGGATTGTCCGAAGTCGGAGAATGGAAAATCAACGTGCGTCCCGTGGGCGTGGGAAGGGAGTTTACGGGACTCGGTCTGATATGCAGGGAAAACGATGGGACACGATAAACTCAGAAAGTTCGCGGAGAACGAGACCTTCTCCTGCCTTTTGCAACCCTCTTCGCGGGAACTTCTCTCCGAGGGCTTCTTCAATCTCAAGGACCATCCGATAAAGGGGCATTGGCGGGAGACTATGTTTCCGGAAGGGTCCGCCGACGCTCCCCTCGTGCTGGAGCTTGGCTGCGGCAAGGGGGAATATACCGTCGACCTTGCGCTGCGCAACCCGTCTTCCGCCTATGTCGGGGTGGACATCAAGGGCGCAAGGCTGTGGAAAGGGGCCGGAAAGGTCACGCGCGAGCACATCGGCAATGCGGCTTTCCTGCGTACGCGGGTGGAGTTCATCACGGCGTTTTTCGCTCCCGGGGAGGTGTCCGAAATATGGCTGACGTTCTCCGATCCGCAGTTCCGCAGCGAGAACTCCCGGCTTACTTCGCCTCTGTTTCTTGAGCGCTACCGCTCGATACTCAAGAAGGGCGGCACGGTGCATCTGAAGACAGATTCGATGTTCCTGCACCGCTATACCCGCGCCGTCTGCGAGGCCAATTCTCTCAGGATGCTTTCCTGCACGGAGGATCTCTACGGCTGCGAGGATGCTCTTGTGGAGCCGGAAGTTCGTGAAGTTCAGACCTTCTATGAGAAGATGTTCCGCGAGCAGGGATACGACATCACCTACCTCTCATTCGTGATAGACCACGAAGGGCCTTTCGTCAGCCCCCGCGATCCGGAGGATTTCGATTCCGCCTACTGGCGCTCCGTCGAGGGTCCGCGCCTGCTCTTCGGCCACGACTCCGCCGAGACCCGCCGCCAGAAACTGAAGACGACGCCGGTGGAAGACTAGCAGGCGAGTACCGCTGCGCTACACCTCCACCCAGTGGATGCGCACGCCGCTGCGCTCCATCCCGCGGAACCAGGTCATCTGGCGCTTTGCGAACTGGTGGATGGCGGTGGCGAGCTGTTCGCGCATCTGAGCGAAGTCGAGCGAACCCTGAAGATAGAGCGTGACGAACTTGTACTCAAGCCCATAGGAGATGAGCGTCTCCGACGGTATGCCGCTGTCCAGAAGGCTGCGCACCTCGTCTATCATCCCTTCCTGCAGCCGTGCGTCGAGCCTGCGGTCTATCCTTTCGTTGCGCACTTCCCGCGATACGAGAGTCCCGATGAAGAAAGGATGCCTCGGCAGGCCGTCTGCTTCGGCAGGGCTTCGCTTTAAGCTGAGCGGAGACGTGTTGGTGAAGTCGTAGCCGGCTGTGACGGCGTTGATATACATCCCCGTGCCGCCGCAGAGTATCGGCACCATCCCGCGCGAGCGGACATCGGCCCAGACGCGGCGGAAGTCCTGTTGGTATTGATAGACGTTATATTGCTCCCCGGCAGGCAGTATGTCGATGAGGTGATGGGGGATGTCTTCGTATTCGGCGAGATCCTTCCCGGTACCTATGTCCATACCTATATATACCTGTCTGGAATCGGCCGAGATGATTTCCGCACCGCCAATACTCTCCCCGTCCGTCATCCTGCCCGGACAGCCCTCGAAGAGGCCGAGCTGGGCGGAGGCGTCGATCTCCTTGGCGAGACCGACCGCATAGCGCGTCTTGCCGGAAGCGGTAGGGCCGAGTACGACTATAAGATCCACCTGACCGTCAAGGTATTCGCGGGCGAGAGCTCCGAAGTCGATGGTCTCCGGTGATGGCAGTTCGGCTATTATGGGCTTGCGTGCGGGCATGGCCGGCTATCCTCTTTCGAGTTCGCGACGTATGTCCTTCTCCTTGATGCTGGCCCGCTTGTCGTATTCCTTCTTGCCCTTGGCGAGGGCGATGTGGACCTTGGCGTAGCCGTTGTCGGAGATATAGACCTTGGTGGCGACTATGGTGAGGCCCTTGGTCTTGACGGCCTGCGCAAGGTGGCGCAGTTCGCGTGCGGTGAGAAGCAGCTTGCGGTCGCGCAGAGGCTCGTGGCTGCTCCAGGCGGAGGCCCAGAAATAGGTCGCGACGTTCATCCCGCGCAGATAGAGCTCACCTCCCGAGAAGTAGCAATAGGCATCCTGAAGCGATGCCTTGCCGGCGCGGATGGACTTTATCTCCGTACCCACCAGCACTATGCCGGCATCGTACTGCTCGAGGAACTCGTATTCGAACGAGGCTTTCTTGTTGTTTATGTTGACCCTCGGGGCCTTGTCCCGTTTCATATCCCGAATTCGTGTCTGATTTCGTCCACGCTGTCGAGCTTCTCCCAGCCGAAGAACTGCATTCCGTCCTTGACGTAAGGCTCGCGGCCGAAGTGGCCGTAGGCGGCGCAAGGTTCGTAGATAGGGTTCTTGAGGGCGAAGCGCTCTATGATTGCCGCCGGGCGCAGGTCAAACATCCCCCTTATCCTGTCGGCTATGAAGGCGTCGGCCTCTTCTCCGCACCGGCCAGGGATGGCCGCCGTGCCGTAAGTGTCCACGAACACGCTCACCGGTTCCGCCACGCCTATGGCGTAGGACACCTGCACGAGGCACTCCTTGGCCACTCCGGCTGCGACCAGATTCTTGGCTATGTGCCGTGTGGCGTAGGCCGCGGACCTGTCCACCTTGGAAGGGTCCTTGCCGGAGAACGCTCCGCCGCCGTGGGCTCCGCGTCCGCCGTAGGTGTCAACGATGATTTTGCGCCCCGTCAGACCGGTGTCTCCGGCAGGACCGCCGATGACGAATTTGCCGGTAGGGTTGACGTGCAGGATGAACTTGTCGTCGAACAGACGTGCGGTCTTCTCCGGAAGGGATGCGACCAGGCGGGGAATCACAATCCCGCGCACATCTTTCTCGATGCGCTCGTGCATCCTCTCATCGCTGTCGAACTCGTCGTGCTGCGTACTCAGCACGATGGTGTGTACGCGCACAGGCCGGTGTTTCTCCGAGAACTCCACGGTAAACTGGGACTTGGCGTCCGGGCGCAGGTAGGGCATCAGCTCCGGCTCGTCGTGGCGGATGTCCGCAAGGATGCGGAGCAGGCGGTGTGAGAGGGAGAGCGCGAGAGGCATATATTCCTGCGTGTCGATGCTGGCGTAGCCGAACATCATCCCCTGGTCTCCGGCTCCCTGGTCGAGCGGCTCGGAGCGCACCACGCCCCTGTTGATGTCCGCGCTCTGCTCGTGGATGGTGGATATGATGCCGCAGGAGGAGGCGTCGAATCCGTATTCTGCCTTGGTGTAGCCTATCCTGCGGATGACGCGGCGGGCGACTCCCGGGATGTCCACGTAAGCGTCTTCGGAGCGGACTTCACCGCCCACAATCACGAGTCCTGCCGTGCAGAAAGTTTCGCACGCGACCTTGGCCTCCCTGTCCTGGCGGAGGAATTCATCGAGGATTGCATCTGAAATCTGGTCAGCGACCTTGTCGGGATGACCTTCGGAGACTGACTCCGATGTAAAGAGATAGTTCATTTTTAGCATTTTTTAATACGAGGTTGCAAGCATACAAATCTTTCCTCGTAGTTTTTCGGCGGCAAATATAACAATAATTTAACATATCGCAGGTCAAAACGTTTGGCTGATTGCTTCAGATGCATTACCTTTGCGGCGAATTTTTAAGCAGTTTCTTGGTAGTGGCGGAATTGATATTCCATAATATTTACAATTTCGTATATTTGCGTGCGGAAAATCTATCACTTTATCATAATAAAACGGTATGAAACAAACAATCAAAAGCCTTTTGCTGTCTTTCGCGGCAATGCTTTTCGTTATCTCTGCTTCTGCACAGGTAACAACGTCCTCCCTGAACGGTAAGGTTACCGATTCGACGGGAGAGGCTCTGCCGGGCGCGGCCGTGGTCGCTGTCCACACGCCTTCAGGTACACAGTACCATTCTATTGTCAACGCTGAAGGTCGCTATTTCATCAACGGTATGCGTGCCGGCGGTCCTTACACGGTGGAAATCAGCTGTCTGGGATACCAGACCGTAACTTTCACCGACGTCACCCTTCAGCTCGCCGAGAGCTATCAGCTGGACGCTTATCTGAACGATGACAAGGAGATGCTTTCGGAAGCGGTTGTGGTTTCTACCGCAGCGAGCAAGTTCGCCGTCGAGAAGACCGGTGCCGCGACCAACATCAACAACGCGCAGATTACCGCTCTCCCTACCGTCAGCAGAAGCATCACCGATGTGACCCGTCTTTCTCCTTACGGAGGCAACGGAATGTCCTTCGCCGGCTCTGACGGACGTACGGGCAACTTCACCGTGGACGGTGCCAACTTCAACAACAACTTCGGACTTTCCGAGAACCTCCCGGGCGGCGGCAGCCCTATCTCCCTGGATGCCATCGAGGAGGTTCAGGTCGTGATCTCTCCGTACGACGTACGCCAGACCAACTTCATCGGCGGCGGTGTCAACGCCATCACCAAGTCCGGTACCAACACCTTCAAGGGAACGGCCTACGTATATCACCGCAACGAGAATATGCGCGGTGACACCGTCGACGGCGAGACCGTGTCAGGCGCACGTGACACCGACCGCAACACCACCTACGGCTTCACCCTCGGTGGCCCTATCGTCAAGAACAAGCTCTTCTTCTTCGTCAACTTCGAGTCCCAGAAGACTCCTACCGTCGCCAACTACTGGAGAGGTTCAGAGGACGGAATCGGCAACTCCAACGCCTATCTCTCCCGCACCACCTTGTCCGACCTCCAGAAGGTTTCCGACTTCGTAAAAGAGAAATACGGCTACGATACCGGTTCATATACGGATTTCCCTGCCGACGAGAGCAACCGCAAGCTCCTTGCGCGCATCGACTGGAACATCTCCGACAAGCATCACCTCGCCCTGCGTTACAACTACACGCTCAACAAGGCCTGGAATGCTCCTAACTCATCTTCAATGGACGGCGGTTCCCGCTCTGCATACGGACGTACCTCCCTCTATGCGATGTCTTTCGCCAATTCGATGTACTCCCTCGACAACTTGGTGAACACCTGGTCACTCGACCTCAACAGCCGTCTGAACGACAAGCTGTCCAACCAGTTCCTCGCGACATACTCCCAGCTCGATGACACCCGCGGAACCAACTCTTCCGATTTCCCGTTCATCGACATCATGGACAGCGGCAAGATGAGCCCTGACGGGACGACGGCCGCCGACGGGTCCAACACCTATATGGCTCTCGGATACGAGCTCTTCACCTGGAACAACGGCGTCCACAACAATGTGCTCAGCATCAAGGACGACCTCACCTACAACTACGGCAACCACAAGATCGTGGGCGGTATCAGCTACGAGTACCAGATGGCCGACAACTCCTATATGCGCAACGGTACGGGTTACTACAGGTACAATTCTGTCGATGACTTCCTCAACGGAGCAGCTCCGGCGATTGTCTGCCTCACCTACGGCTACAACGGCGAGGAGAATCCTGCCGCCCGCGTCCGCTTCAACAAGCTGGGCGTATATGCACAGGACGACTGGTCAGCCACCGACAGGCTCAAGCTCACCTACGGTCTGCGTATCGACGGACTCTTCTTCGACAACTCCGATCTGATGACCAACCAGGCCATCTACGATCTTGATTACGATGGCAGGCACATCGACACCGGCAAGTGGCCGGACAGCAGCGTCACCTTCTCTCCGCGCGTAGGTTTCACCTGGGACGTGCTCGGAGACAAGAGCCTCAAGGTTCGTGGCGGTACCGGTCTCTTCTCCGGACGTCTGCCTCTGGTATTCTTCACCAATATGCCTACCAACTCCGGTATGGTTCAGTACCAGGCCAAGCTCAACGCCACAGGCGCCAATGGCGGAACCAGGACCGACATGTCACAGTTCGCCGGCAATATCCTCACCCGCAACGAGTTGAAGAACAAGCTCATCTCTATGGGCTATCCTGACACCATCTCTCCGGAGCAGGGTACCGCTCCATCCGAGATTTCTGCGGTTGACCCTAACTTCAAGATGCCGCAGGTATGGAAGACCTCTCTCGCATTCGATTATGCTTTCCCGACATCATTCCCGTTCTCTGTCACCGCTGAGGGAATCTTCAACAAGACGATCAACGGCGTATGCCTCACGGACTGGAGCATCAAGGGAACCGAGGGCTTCGCGAGGTTCAACGGAGCTGACAACCGTGCCATCTATCAGAACTACAAGCTCACCTACACCAAGGCGGACGGCACCACGGCCAACATGCCTAACGCATACGTGCTTGAAAATACGAGCAAGGGCTACGGCTACTCCGCCAACGTTACCGTGAATATGCGTCCTGTAGAGGGCCTCAGCCTCATGGCTGCCTACACCCACACGGTGTCCAAGGAGCTTACCGGTATGCCGGGAAGCAACGCTTCATCCGTGCTCAACTATATGGCCACCGTCAACGGTCCTAACGACCCGGGTCTTCACAACTCCGAGTACGTCACCCCTGACCGCGTGGTTGCTTCCCTCACGCACGACGACAAGTCCGGCAACCACTTCAGCTTCATCTACGAGGCCTGGAGAGGCGGCTACAACTACTCTTATATGACCGTCAATGACATCAACGGCGACGGCTACAACTACGACTCCATCTACATCCCTACCGATGCGCAGGTTGCGAACAACGAGTTCCGCTTCGTCAGCGAAGACGACCGTGACCGCTTCATGGCTTTTGTCCACAACGACAGCTACCTCAGCAAGCACCAGGGAGAGTATGCCGAGGCCTACAGCGTGTACTCGCCTTGGGTTCACAGGCTTGACTTCAGCTACAAGCACGATTTCAAGGTCAATGTGGCCGGCAGCACCAACACCCTGCAGCTCAGCTTCGACATCAAGAACCTGCTCAACCTCTTCAACTCCAACTGGGGCGTGAGCAAGTATATGAACTCTGCTCTCGGCAGCGGACGTATCCTCAAGTATGAGGGAGTGGACGCTGACGGATATGCCACCTTCTCCACCGCTGCCGCTTACGGCGCCGACACCCAGACTTTCGTGCCATATCACGCAATCGGCCAGTGCTGGTACGCCTCCATCGGCATCAAGTATATGTTCAATTAATAAACATTGCAGGAAATGAAACTCAAGTATATAATCACTACGCTTCTGGCAACGGCCGTTCTTGCGACGTCCTGTCAGGAAGATATCGAGAGACATCTCTCCGAGGTTCAGGTGTCGTCATCCTATGTGGCGATTCCTGCGGAGGGTGGCAGCAAGACCATCACCGTCACCGCCACCGCTGAGTGGAATATCGAGAATGTTCCAAGCTGGCTTACCGTGTCTCCGGTTTCCGGAGTGGCGGGCGAGACGGAAGTCTCTTTCAAGGCCGACGCCGCCACCTCCACCAACGAGGTTACCCTGCGTCTCCTTTGCAGCGGCAAGACTCAGGAGCTGAACGTTCTCCAGCAGACCGAGAAGGTGGATCTTCCTATCTCCACCTGCAAGGAAGTCAATTCCGGCACAGACGGAGTGACCTACCGCATCAAGGGTACAGTGACCAGAATCGTCAACACCACCTATGGCAACATGTATGTCAGCGATGGTACTGATGAGGTTTACGTATATGGAACTCTCGATGCCAGCGGCGCAGAGAAGAACTTCTTGAGCCTCGGTATCGAAGCCGGCGACATCGTCACCGTCGAGGGTCCGAGGATAACCTACAGCGGGACTATCGAGCTCAAAAACGTGAGCGTAATCGCCATAGAGAAGTCCCTCATCAAGGTGGACAGCGTGGAGCCTGAATCTGCCGAGCTCCCGGTTGAGGGCGGATCTTTCACCGTCACTCTCACCAACAAGGGAGACGGTGTGAGCGTGAGCGTGCCTGCCGATGCCAAGTCCTGGCTTACCCTCGAGGGCATTTCAACCTCAGGAACCGAAACCGTAGTCAAGTTCGAGGCCGCAGCCAACGAGGGCGGTGATCGTGCGACGACCATCAGTTTCACCACCACTTCCGACGGTAAGGAGTACAGCGCTTCCGCCTCTCTCTCCCAGAAGGGTGCAATCATCGAAGCTACCGTCGAGGAGTTCCTGGCAGCCGAGGAGGGCAACACGCAGTATCGCGTCTCCGGAGTTGTGACCAAGATTTCCGCCAGCTCCAAATATCACAATGCCGACATCACCGTATCTTCAGGCGATTTCGCACATAGCGTGCTGCTCTATCGTGCAGTGACTGCGGAGGGCAACATAGAGGACCTCGGCATCAAGGTGGGCGATATAGTCACCGTGGTCGGCAAGAGAAGTTCATTCAGCGGCACCGCCCAGATGGCTGCCGGCGGCCTGTGCGAGTCTGTCAAGACTTACGCTTCCGCTTCGGTTGCAGAATTCCTTGCGGCCGCCAAGGGTGAGGAGTATGCCGTAAGCGGCGAGATTACCAAGGTCGAGAGTCTGAGCCCTAAGTCCAAGTACAACAATGTCAACATCACCATCAAGGATGGCGACAACACTCTCTATCTCTTCCGTGTCACCACTTTTGACAAGTCTGATGTAGCAGTCCTCAATCCCGAGGTCGGCGGAACGATCGTTGTCGCGGGCAAGAGGGACGAGTACGATGGCTCCGCCCAGATGGCTTCAGGCGGAGTGGTTCTCTCCTACACTGCTCCTGCGAAGTAGCAATTGACTCTTTTGTGCGCCGGGCATTCCGGCCGTAAATCCTAAGCAGTCCGGCGGCACCCCCGCCGGACTGCTTGCGTTATTGCTGTCCTGCGCCTTTCGTCATTGCCGGCTCCGACCGGCAATCTCCCTCCCCGCCACGCAAGATGCCCGATCGAGTCGGGCATGACGAGAATCGTCATACCCGGCCTGCGTCTTTCGTCATTGCCGGCTCCGACCGGCAATCTCTACCTCCCCCGCCGTCATACCCGGCCTGACCGGGTATCCCTCATGCGCCGGGCGAACGCTCTGCGCATATTGGCGAAGTGTTGGAAAATAACTACCTTTGTAGGTTAAGGAAAAACAACAAGCTATTATACGACAATGAAAGCAAAACATCTTTTAGCGATTATCGCGGCTGCTGCGACGACTCTCGCGGCTTGCCAGAAATCTGAAGACCTCGGACCTGAAAAGGTCGAGATAGATTCCGAGGCCAGCGTCGAAATCCCTAAGGAAGGCGGGGAACTCACAATCAAGCTCACCGCTACGGTGGACTGGGCGCTTCAGGGCTATGATTCCGCCGTGCAGCAGTGGCTCAGCATCTCTCCGGAGAGCGGCAAGGCCTCAGCCGATGCGCAGACCATCGCCATCAAGGTCCTCCCGAACGAGGGTGCAGACCGCAGCGCAAACATCGTATTCTACGGCAACATCCTCTGCAAAGCCCCTCTGACCATCACGCAGAAGGGTGCGATAGACGGCGGCGAGAAGGGTGCGGAACCTACATCCGCCACCAAAGTGAGCATCAAGGAATTCCTCGCAAAGCCGGTCAACACCACCGACTGGTATGAACTCAGCGGCAAAATCATCAGCATCGCAAGCGCTGCGTACGGCAACTTCACCATCGAGGACGAAACGGGCAGCGTATATGTCTATGGCCTGGTCAAGGCCTGGGCGGACGGCAAGAACGACCAGTCGTTCGCGTCCATCGGGCTCAAGGAAACCGACGTGGTGACCATGTGGACGCTCCGTTCGGAATACAACGGCACCCCACAGGCGGGCGGCAGCAGTGCCCCTGCCATCTACAAGTCCCACGAGGCCGGAGCGGGGGTGACCTATCCTGAGGGTTCCGTGATACTCAAATTCCCGGACGACAACAGCGAGAGCAACAAGATAAGCAGCTACGCCAAGACCTGGACGGCCAAAATCGGCGCCAACGAGTTCACCATCGCCAATTTCAACAACAACAAATGGGACAACTGGTCCTATATCAAGTGCGGCACCAAGAACGGAGACTCAAAGGCGAGCATCTTCACGGCCACTCCTATCGCTGCAAAACTTGCAAAACTGCAGGTTTCCGTCGACGCCATAAACACTGACTACGTAAATTCTGTGACCTTCAACGTCTATAGTGACGCCAATAAGAGCGCCACGGTATTGTCCAAGGCCGTGGAAGACCTCAAGACAGGCATTGTCGAGATCTCCATTGACGCCGACAAGCAGGCGGCAGGTCTCTACTACGAGCTTGTATTCGACTGCAAGCAGTCAAAGAGCAATGGAGTCATCACGATATCCAAAGTAGTATATTTTGCTGCCGAGTAACAGACTCTTCAGACTTGCTGCGGCGGGGCTTTCGCTGCTGCTGTCCATAGCCTCCTGCGGTTCCACACAGGGGGCTGTGGAGCAGGGCGAAGTGCTTCTGACCGTACCTGATCCCGCTTTGAGTTCCGCTTCGGGCCGGCAGTTCATCAGGCTCACGGCTTTCTCTTCCTGGACTCTGAGTTTCGATTTCGAAGACTCCGCTCAGGCGTGGGCGAGCGTGGACGAGACTTCCGGCAGCGGCAGCGCATCCGGGCTGGTTCTCTCCTGGGAGGAGAATTCCGGGGAGAGTGCACGCAGCTGCACCCTGCTTCTGAAGTGTTCCGGCAAGGAGTCGGGCGTCACACTCTCCCAGAGCGGCAAGGGCGCCACTCCCGACCCGACCCCGCAGCCTTCGCAGGATGCGGGCTGGCTGGAGCTTCCGGCCCTGAGCGACGGGACCCTGGAGTTCTACAGCCACGATATGACAGTCTCCGGCAAGAAGGTGCGCAACTATTCCTTCTTCTACGACCGGGAGGCGAAGCTTTCGTTCTGTGTGGCTTACCCTCTCAACAAAGGGCTCATCGGCTCGGGGAGCCGCACCAATCAGTGGGGATATGACCCTCTGCTGCCTGCGGAAGACCAGCCCTGCCTCTACAGCGGCTTCTCGGCAGGCTATCAGCGGGGACACCAGCTGCCCTCCGCAGACAGGCTGAGTGGCAACGTCTCCACTTTCTACTTCACGAATATGACCCCTCAGCGCGGCGTTCTGAACGAGAGAGCCTGGGCGAACCTCGAAGGCAAAGTCAGAGGCTGGAGCTACCAGATGGACACGCTCTATGTGGTGACGGGAGCCGACTACAAGTCCTCCACCGAATACGCCTACGACAACCTCGGAGCCGCCGTGAAGGTCCCTGTCGGCTACTTCAAGGCGCTTCTCGGCTACAAGAAGAGCGGCAGCATAGGGGCGGCCACCGGAGGCTATATCGGCATAGCGTTCTACTTCAGGCATCAGGAATACTCCAACGACGCGATAATGTCCCAGTCGATGAGCATCGACGCCCTGGAGGAGCAGCTCGGAGGAGTGGACTTCTTCCACAATCTCCCGGACAAGATAGGCTCCGAGCGGGCCGCCGAGGTAGAGTCCGCCGTCGACAGCTGGTGGAAAAACAATTAGACGATGAAAAGGATACTTTACATAATCGCCCTGCTGCTCGTGAGTCTGAGCGCCGGAGCGCAGAAGCACAACTATGTCATAGGCTTCTACAACGTCGAGAATCTCTTCGACATCTACGACGACCCGATAAAGAACGACAACGACTTCCTGCCCGACGGCAGCTACAAGTGGACGCAGGCGAAGTACGACAAGAAAATCAACAACATCGCCCGCGTCATCAAGGCGATGAAGGACGACAACGGAGTCTTCCACACCATACTCGGACTCAGCGAGGTGGAGAATCGCCTCGTGGTGGAGGATCTCGTGTCCGCATCCGACATAGCGGCGGCCAACTACCAGATAGTCCACTATGACAGTCCCGACCGCCGCGGTATCGACGTGGCGCTGCTCTACCGTCCGGACCAGTTCGACTACCTCGACAGCGAGTCGATTCCGTTCTCGTTCGAGGGTACGCAGGTTCCGCTCACTCTCGACAAGGCCGAGCAGGAGGCTTTCCGCACCCGCGACATACTGATGGTGCACGGCACTATCGAAGGGGAGCAGTTCGCGTTCTACGTGGCGCATCTCCCTTCCCGTGTCGGAGGCAAGGGCGGCGATTTGAGGTCGCTCGGGGCCGAAATCATCTACAAACATTCGCAGATGATGCAGCAGAAGTATCCCGGCATCAAGATAGTGGTGATGGGGGATATGAACGACAACCCTACCGACGAGAGCATAGTGGTATGGCTGCACGGCAAGGGCGACATCAGGGAAGTGCGGCAGGGGGACTTCTTCTCTCCGTTCACCCGTATGCTCGCCGACGGCTACGGCTCGCTTGCATATCAGGGCACCTGGAACATCTACGACATCATCCTCGCCAACTACAACCTCGCCTCGGCTCCGGACGGCGGGCTGCAGATCAGAAAGATACACCGCAAGGGTTACTACGGCCGCGTCTTCAAGAAGCCGTTTATGACCCAGCAGAGCGGGCAGTACAAGGATACCCCGTTCCGCACCTTCTCCAACGGGGCCTTTATCGGAGGTTACTCGGATCACTATCCAACTTACATAGTAATAGGTAAATAATGAAAAAGATAGGCTTATTCTCTCTCACTCTGCTGCTCTCCCTGAGCGCGTTCGCCCAGGGCATCGGCGGCGGAATCAAGGCTACAGTCGTCAGCCGTGGCGACCGTGCCCCGATCTCCGGGGCGCTGGTCGAGATTACGGGTGCGGACGGCTACACCCGCAGCATTACGACCCCCTCGGACGGACTCTTCTTCTTCGAGTCGCTCGTGGACGGCAATTATTCGCTCAAGGTTTCGGCTCCGTACTTCCTGCCGGCCCAGGTCAACGTGACCGTCGAGGACGGCAAGGTGCGCGACCTGATGTTCGTCACCCTGTCCCGCAGTCTGCGGGGTGAGGATGCCGACGCGTCCAGCTTCGCCGAGTTCGACCTCGACGACAGCGGATATTCCGATGCTCCGACCATACTCTTCGGCTCCAACGACGTCTATACGAGCGTGGCCGGCTATGGATTCAGCGCAGTCCGCTTCAAGAACAGGGGATACAACTCCGAGACCCAGGACGTCTATCTTGCCGGCGTGCCGCTCAACGACGCCCTGACCGGGTATTCTCCGTATTCCCTCTGGACCGGGCTCAACGAGGCCATGCGCTCCAAGGATTCCACGATAGGACTTGAGACTTCGGATTTCGGCAACGGTCGCTACAACGGCCTTGTCAACATTGCCGCCGTGCCTTCGGCGGTGCGTACCGGATGGAGATTCTCCGTTCTCTCGAATTCGGCTCTCTACCGTCTCCGACTTATGGCCACCTACGCCTCCGGCGAGATGGACAACGGCTGGTCGTACGCCTTCAACGTCTCCACCCGTCTGGGCGGCAACGACTGGGTCGAGGGTGTATATTACCGTGCCTTTTCGGCCTATGCCGGCGTGAGCAAGAAGTTCTCCGACTCCCACAAGCTCGCCCTCATCGCCTTCGCCGCTCCGGGGGAGAGGGGTGCGCAGAACGCTTCCACCCAGGAGGTCTACGACCTTATGGGCGACAATATGTACAACTCCAACTGGGGATACCAGAACGGACGCGTGCGCAATTCCCGCGTGCGCCGGACTTTCGAGCCTGTGGTCGCGCTGAAATATGACTATACCCCGGACGAGGAATTCAGCGCCGGTGCGGCCCTGCTCTACCGCGGCGGCTACAACGGCTACACCGCGCTCGACTGGTACGACGCCCAGGATCCGCGTCCGGACTACTACCGCAACCTTCCGTCCTACTATTATCTGGAGGACAGCGACTACAACAGGACCAACGAGGAGAAGGCCGAGTGGGCCCGCTATTCCTGGACGCATCATACTTCCGCGATGGCCAACTACCAGCACCTCAACTGGGATCGTCTCTACAACGTCAACTACGCCAGCGAGGGAGGGCGCAGCAAATACGCCCTTGAGGAGCGCCGCGTGGACCAGGACGAGCTCAACCTTGTGGCGAACCTCAAATGGCTGCCGGCCAACGGCCTCACCGTCCGCGCCGGAGCGAACTTCAAGCTCAACAGGACCGAGAACTACAAGAAGCTCAACGACCTCCTCGGAGGGCAGTACTACCTCAACATCGACTCTTTCGCCGAGCGCGACTTCGCTTCCAACGAGGCCCTCGTGCAGAATGACCTCGACTACTTCTTCGCCCACGGCAACACTGCCGAGCAGATAGCTCAGGGCGGTAAGTACGGCTACGACTATCTCGCGCAGATACGTCGCGCAAAGGTATGGGCCAGCGGCACTTACGCTCGTGGTCCGTTGACTCTCAAACTCGCCGGCGACCTCGGATACGAGGCTTTCTGGCGCGACGGTCTCGTACGCAAGGGCCTGTTCGCCGGGCTTGACGACAACGGCAACGAGATCAGCTACCAGGGCCGCGTGCTGACAAGCTACGACAGCAATGGCGACGTAATCACTTCCAAGGGCAAATCCGAAGTAAGCCGCTTCGTCACCGGAGCCGCCAAGTTTGGCGCTTCCTATGACCTCAAGGCGGGACACAGGTTCTCGCTCAACGCCGGCTGGTTCAACGATGCTCCGACATTCAGCCAGGCCTTCATCTCCGCCCGTACCCGCAACTCCATCGTGGACGGCCTCACGACGACGAAGACCCTCTCCGCCGACGTCAGCTACCAGTACAGCGGCACCGACGGAGTCAATCTCCGGCTGACCGGATTCTACACCGGCATCAAGGACCAGAGCGACGTGATGAGCTTCTATGACGACTCGCAGAACTCCTTCACCAACTTCGCGATGACCGGCATCGACCAGCGTCACCTCGGAGTGGAATTCGGGGCCAAGCTGCCTCTGTTCGTAAGCGGCCTGAGCGCCAGCGCGGTGGTCAGCTACGGCAATTACTGCTACACCAGCAACCCGCATATGGTGCAGACCGTGGACAACAGCGCCGAAATCATCCGCGACGACGACGTACCTTACTGGAAGAGCCACCCGATCTACAAGATTGCCGGCTACGGGGACGACGGCAGCCCGATCTACGACCTGGATGTCAACGGCAACTACGTCATCACCGGCTGGAAGCGGCACTACGTGCCTTCCACCCCTCAGCTCGCCACCGAACTCGCGCTCAACTACCGCACTTCGAGCTATTGGTTCTTCGAACTCAACGCTCAGTATTTCGCGAGGACCTACCTCGATATGAACCCGCTCTACAGGACGAGTTTCGCCTGCAGTGGCGGCGACGGGGTGGAGACTCCGCAGGAAGTGGAGTATATGGCCTCGCAGGAGGAGTTCAGCCCGTACTTCCTGCTCAACTGTAGCGTCGGCAAGAGCTGGTACATCAACCGCAAGTACAACTTCGGCTTCTCGCTCGAGGTCAAGAATATGCTCAACAACCGTGACGTACGCACCGGCGGCTATGAGCAGACCCGTCTTATAAGCAGTTACGGCAAAGACCGTTACTATCGTTTTGACCCTAAGTATTTCTATATGCAGGGGGCCAATTATATGTTGAATCTCTATTTCAGATTCTAGCAGCATGAAAAAGTCACTTATCATATTGATGTCCGCATCCCTTCTCGCCCTCTGTTCGTGCGAGAGCCTCAGGGAGGAGTTTCAGCCGGTAGTTCCGGGCGGATACGACAATCCGGACAGGGAACAGCCCGTCAAGATGACCGCGACCCACACGATAGGGCAGCTCGCGGCCAGATATAAGACGGGTTCACCCTGGGTGATGGACGAGAACATAGTCATCTCCGGCGTGGTCAGCACCACCGACCGTCCGGGCAACTTCTACAAGAGTTTCTATATCCAGGACGAGACCGGCGGCATCGAAATCAAGGTCGGGAAAAACGGCCTCTACAACGACTACAAGCAGGGTCAGAGAATCTACATTGACTGCCGCGACCTGAGCCTTGGAATGTACGGCTACAAGAGCAACTACGGCAACGGTATGGTGCAGATCGGCTTCAAGGACCCTTCCGGGGAATACGAGACTTCGTATCTTGAATCCACCCTGCTCATCGACACCCATATCTACAAGGGGGAAGTCGAGGGCGTGCCGGCTCCGGTAGAGCTGACCGAGATCCCAGGAGAGAACGACACCCAGGCGAACAATCCGAACATAGGCAGGCTCGTCACCATAAAGGACCTCCACTACGGCTGGTACGACACCCGCTACAGTGAGCTCAACGAGGCCTTCGTGCTTCTCTACCTCGACTCCAACAAGGACAAGGACCTCTCCTCCAACCGTATTTTCATCTCCGGCGAGGATACGGGAGTCACCACCTGGGCAATGTCCAAGGCCAGGATGAGCGAATATCTCCTCTCCGGAATCTGGGACGACGTCCGGATAGGCAACGCCAACGACCAGACCTACGGCACCGTGGGCGACCACAGGGTGGTGGACGAAAGCGGAAAGGTGTCGTATCCCGACATAGAGAAGGCGGCCGGCTCGGTGAGCCAGTACTTCTCCACACGGGATGGCGGCTGCGTGCAGATCCGCACCAGCGGCTATTCCAAGTTTGCGGACACCGAGATCCCCGAGGCCGTGCTGAATGGAGAGAAATCCATCAACGTCACCGGCATACTCTCGCTCTATCAGGGCAAGGTGCAGATAGTCGTAAACAACATAGACGATATCGTAATCAACGAAAAAACAATATGAACCGAATCATTCCAATCGCGGCAATCGCAATCGCCATGACAGCCTGCAGCAGAACCAATCCTTTCCTCACGGAGTGGGACACCCCTTACGGGATACCTCCTTACGACAAGATTCAGACATCTGACTATATACCCGCAATCAAGGCCGGCATCGAGGAGCAGAACGCCGAGATCGAGGCCATCGTTTCCAATCCCGACGTCCCGAGCTTCGACAACACGATAACTCCGCTGGAGCTCTCCGGGCGCACGCTCAGCAAGGTGCAGGGCGTGCTGTTCAACGTCAGCGAGACCGACCGCAGCGACGCTCTCGACGCGGTGCAGGAGGAGGCCATCCCGATGCTCAGCTCCCACAGCGACAACATCTCCTTCAACAAGGCCCTCTACAAGCGCGTGGCAGCCGTATATAATGCCGACCAGTCCGCACTCACCCGCGAGCAGCAGATAGTGCTCAAGAAACTCTACGACGGTTTCGAGCGCGAGGGCATAGGCCTCCCGGAGGAGGAGCAGGCCAAGCTTCGCGAAATCAACACCCGTATGGCCGAACTTACCCAGAAGATAGGCAACAACATCCTCGCCGAGTCCAATGCGTTCAGCGAGAAATTCGGCTTCAGCGTATCAGCCTATCCCGACAGGATGACTTCCACCGAAGACCGTGAACTCCGCCGCCAGTACAACGAGGCCTATACCTCCCGCGGACACCACGGCAACGCCAACGACAACTCCTCGCTCATCCTCGAGCTCGTCGACCTGCGCACCCGCAAGGCGAAGATTCTCGGCTATGAAAGCTCCGCGGCCTACACCCTTTCCGACAAGATGGCCGCCAATCCGGAGACGGTGGACGCGTTTCTCGACGGGATAATGAAGGCCGCCGTCGCCAAGGCGAAGGTCGAACTTGCGGATATGCAGAAGGTTATGGACCAGGATGTCAAGGCCGGCAAGCTCCCTGCGGGGTCGAAAATCGAGCCGTGGGACTGGTGGTACTACGCCGAGAAAGTCCGCAAGGCCAAATATGACCTCGACGAGTCCGTCACCAAGCCGTATTTCAAGATAGACAATGTGGTGAACGGAGTGTTCATCGCGGCCAAGACCCTCTACGGGGTCAATATGAAGAAGCTGGAAGGCGTGCCTTCGTACAATCCGGAGAAGGTCACCACCTATGAGGTCACGGCCAACGACGGCTCCCTTATCGGCATCTTCACCACCGACTACTTCCCTCGCGCAAGCAAGCGGGGAGGCGCGTGGATGAACAACGTCCGCGAACAGTATGTCGATGCCGGGGGCAATGACATCCGCCCTATCATCGTCAATGTGGGCAATCTCTCCGAATATCTCAGCATCGACGAGGTGCAGACCGTATTCCACGAGTTCGGCCACGCCCTGCACGGACTTCTGTCAAAGTGTCACTACCCTTCCGTCAGCGGGACAAGCGTGAAGCGCGACTTCGTGGAGATGTTCTCCCAGTTCAACGAGAACTGGGCTTTCCAGCCTGAACTTCTCGCGCAGTACGCCAAGAACGAGAAGGGAGAGGTGATTCCTGCGGAACTTGTGGACAAGATCAACAACGCCCTGAAGTTCAACCAGGGCTTTATGACCACGGAACTCTGCGCCGCGTCCATCCTCGATATGAAGTGGCACGAGCTTGGCAGTGTGGAGGGGGTTGATATCGACGAGTTCGAGAAGAAGGTCGCAGCGGAGACAGGTCTCATCCCGGAGATCACTTTCCGCTACCGCAGCACCTACTTCAACCACGTATTCGGCGGCAGCGGCTACAATGCCGGCTACTACGGCTACCTCTGGGCCGAGGTGCTTGACAAGGACGCCTTCAGCATCTTCGAGGCTTCCCCGAAGGGTGTGTGGGATCTCGACTTGGCGAAGAAATTCAAGGAGACCTTCCTTGAGAAGGGCGGCTCCGAGGAACCTATGGTCCTCTACAAGTCCTTCACCGGACGCGAGCCGGACTCCTCCGCGATGCTTCGCGGCAGAGGCCTCGTTGACTGAAAAGTCAGTTGGTAAGTTGTTTTTAAGAATGACTGAAATGGATAGAAAAGTACTTTTGATGATTCTCGACGGTTGGGGCGAAGGAAAGCACGACCGTTCAAACGCGATATACACGCAGGGTGCGCCGTTCATCGACTCCCTCCGCGCGAAATATCCTATGTCCCACCTGCACGCCTGCGGCGAATACGTTGGACTGCCCGACGGACAGATGGGCAACTCCGAGGTCGGACATATGAACCTCGGCGCGGGCCGTGTGGTGTATCAGGACCTGGTAAAGATAAACATCGCCTGCCGCGAGCACAAATTGCTCGACAACAAGGAGATAAAGGCCGCCTATGACTATGTGAAGAAGAGCGGGAAGAAACTCCATTTCTTCGGACTCTGCTCCCACGGCGGAGTGCACTCCTCTCTCGACCACCTCTACGAGTTCCTCTCCGTAGCGAAGAGCGAAGGGCTGGACAAGGTCTATGTCCACTGCTTTATGGACGGACGCGACACCGACCCGCACAGCGGCCTGGGATTCGTCAGGGAGCTTGAGGAGAAGATGGCGCAGACCACCGGCAAGGTGGCTTCCGTCTGCGGAAGATTCTATGCGATGGACCGTGACAAGCGCTGGGCGCGCGTCAAGGAGGCATACGATATGCTCGTGGACGGCAAAGGAGCGGAATACTCTTCCGCCCTTGAGGCTATCCAGGCCTCTTACGACGCCGGAGTCACAGACGAATTCATCAAGCCTGTGGTCATCACCGAGGGCGGTCGTCCGCTCGCCAAGGTCGAGGAGGGCGATGCCGTCATATTCTACAACTTCCGCAACGACCGCGCCCGCGAGCTGACCGCCGTGCTGACGCAGACCGAGATGCCGGAGGAGGGTATGCACACCGTCCCTCTCTATTACTGCTGCCTCACCCCTTACGACGCTTCGTTCAAGGGAGTGCATATCCTCTTCGACAAGGAAGAGGTCAAGGACACTCTCGGCGAGACCGTAGCCAAGGCCGGCAGGACGCAGTTGCGCATCGCCGAGACCGAGAAATACGCCCACGTGACCTTCTTCTTCAACGGCGGACGGGAGACTCCGTTCGAGAACGAGGACAGGATACTAGTGAACTCCCCGAAGGTCGCCACCTACGACCTTCAGCCTGAGATGAGCGCGATAGAGGTCACCGACAAGCTCTGCGAGGCCATACGCTCCGAGAAGGAGGATATGATCATCCTCAACTTCGCCAACGGCGATATGGTCGGCCACACGGGAGTCTACGGGGCGATATGCAATGCCGTAGGCTGCATCGACGGCTGCGTCGAGGCCGTGGTGACCGCGGCTCTTGCACACGGCTACGTGGTGCTGCTCACCGCCGACCACGGCAATGCCGACCACGCCGTCAACGAAGACGGTACTCCGAACACCGCCCATTCCCTAAATCTCGTGCAGTTCATCGTGATAGGTGCCGGAGACGAGGTGAAGAGCGTCAGGGACGGAGCACTCTGCAACGTGGCTCCGACCATACTCAAGCTGATGGGCATCCCTCAGCCTGAGGCGATGACGGCGGAACCGCTCATCTGATGTATAAATTCGATCCGATACTCAAGACCCTGGTCTGGGGCAGCGAAAGCTGGGTGCTTTCCGCTGTCCCCGGCTCGGAGTCCGTGGTGTCGGAAGGCCCGGAGAAAGGGCGCAAGATAAGCGAAATATATCCCGGGACTTTCCCCCTGCTCATCAAGTTCATCGATGCGAGGCGGGATTTGAGCATACAGGTCCATCCCGACGACCGGCTTGCCTCCGAAAGGCACAACTGCAGCGGCAAGACCGAGATGTGGTACGTGATCCGTGCCGCGCAGGGGGCCAGGCTCCTGAGCGGATTCAGCCGGCAGATAGACCCGGAACAATACGAGGAGCTGGTGCGGCGGGATGAAATAGCCTCCGTACTCGCTTCCCACGAGGTGCGCGAGGGGGACGTGTTCTTCCTCCCGGCGGGACGTGTGCACTCGATAGGTGCGGGATGCTGCCTTGCCGAGATTCAGCAGACGTCCGACATCACCTACCGCATCTATGACTATAACCGTCCCGGACTTGACGGCAAGCCGCGTCCGCTGCACACGGACTTGGCAAAGGATGCGATAGACTACAGGGTATATCCCGATTATCGCACCCATTACGCTACGCGCAGGAACACGGAGGTCCCGCTCGTGGACTGCCCGTATTTCAGGACGGGGCTGCTTGAGACGGACGGACCATATAGGCGGAGTCTTGCCGATTGCGCGGAGTTTGTCGCGCTGGTGTGCCTGGAAGGGGAGGGCAGGGTGAAGTCCGCCACGGCGGAATTTTCCCTCAGGGCAGGCGAGACCCTGCTTGCATTCGCCTCCGAGGGGGAGATTCTCATCGACCCCGCCGGCGAAATGAAACTCCTCACCGCCTTCAAGTGATTCCTGAAAATGACTTGGTACTTTTGCTGGTCTTTTTGTTCTGAATTCATGCAAAAATCCTCTGCAAAACTTTGCCGGGTCATTTTTCTAAATGAACAGTAATTTATGGACAGAAACAGAAATAAAAATAAGAACAGGAGCAGGTCGGGAAGAGGCCGCAACGCCGCGCGCAAGTCCCGCTTCAAGGACTGCCCGCAGTATGTCGGGAAGGTCCAGATGACCCGGGAAGGCTTCATCTTCGTGCTGGTCGAAGGGGAGGATGAAGACGTCTTCGTGCGTGCGTCCAAGACCCGCAAGGCGCTCGACGGGGACACGGTCAGGGTTGTGGTGACCCGCGAGAAGGGCAAGGGCAATGACAAGAGGCGCGAGGGCGAGGTCGCGGAGATAGTGGAGAGGTCGCATAAGCCTTTCGTCGGAATCCTGCACACTGTCGGCCCTCAGGCCTGGGTGCTGATGCAGAGCCGCTCTATGCCCTATGATATCGAGGTTGACGCCGAGGAGGCCGCCCGTCTGGGAGCCGTTTCCGGGATGAAGGTCGCCGCCGTGGTGGACCGCTGGGACCGCAAGGACCTCAATCCGTTCGGACATATAACGGACGTGCTGGGCGAACCGGGCAAGAACGACACGGAGATGCACGCGATACTCGCCGAATTCAATCTGCCGTACCGTTTCGAGAAGGAGGTGGAGGACGCTGCCGACGCTATCTCGGACAGAATAGGGCCGCAGGAACTTAAGGGCCGCAGGGATTTCCGCGACGAACTCACGTTCACGATAGACCCTCTCGACGCGAAGGACTACGACGATGCGCTCTCGTTCCGCAAACTGGACAACGGCAATTATGAGATAGGCGTGCATATCGCCGACGTCTCGTATTACGTAAAGCCGGGTTCTCCCGTGGACAAGGAGGCCCGCGATCGCGGCACTTCGGTATATCTTGTGGACCGCACGGTGCCTATGCTGCCGGAGAAGCTCTGCAACAAGCTCTGCTCCCTGCGGCAGGACGAGGAGAAGCTGACCTTCTCCACCGTCTTCGAGATGACCCCGAAGGCGGAACTCAAGTCCGGCTGGATAGGACGCACTGTCATCCGCTCCAACCGCCGTCTCACCTATGAGCAGGCTCAGTCATATATCGAGGCGGACTCCGTCCCTCAGGGAGATGCTCTCGCCGAGGCGATAGTCACTCTCAACTCTCTCGCCCTCAAGCTTAAAGACAAGGCTAGAAAAGCCGGGGCGATAGATTTCGACCGTCCGGAGATGAAGGTGGAGGTCGACTCCGAAGGCCGTCCGGTCAATGTCTATGAGAAGATATCCAAGGAGGCCAACTGGCTCGTGGAGGAGTTTATGCTCCTCGCCAACAGAACCGTGGCCGAGTTCGTGGCCAAGAGCGGCAAGACCTTCGTCTACCGTATCCACGGCGAGCCGAACGAGATGAAGCTGGAGGGCCTTATGACCTTCGCCAAGGGATTCGGATACAAGATATCCAAGAATACTCCGCTCAGCGGCAGGGGGGCCGCGAAGTCGCTCAGCACCCTGCTTGACTCCGCCAAGGGCAAGCCGGAATTCGCCGCGATGGAGAATCTCGCGCTGCGCGCTATGGCCAAGGCTTGCTACAGCACCGACAATATCGGACACTACGGACTTGCATTCAAGTTCTACACCCATTTCACTTCCCCTATACGCCGCTATCCCGACCTTATGGTGCATCGGCTGCTCGCCCTCTATCTGGACGGGGGCGGAAGCCAGAAGAAGGAGCTTTACGACGAGGAGTGCAAATACGCGTCCGCCCGCGAGGTCGTGGCCGCAGATGCGGAGCGCACTTCGGTGAAATACAAGCTCGTGGAGTTTATGCAGGACAAGACGGGACAGGAATACGACGGTACCGTCTCCGGCGTGACCGAGTGGGGTATGTACGTGGAGATAGAACCGACCAAAATCGAGGGTATGGTGCCTCTGCGGGAGATAAAGTCGGACTTTTTCTTCTTCGACGAGGCGCATTACCGCCTTGTCGGGAAACGCACGCATAAGGTCTATCGCCTCGGAGACAAGGTGCGGATAAGGGTCAAGAACGCCAACCTTGAGCAGAGGCTGCTCGACTACGAACTTGTCGAAACCAACACCAACAACGGATAACACACACAGAGATTATGTCAAAGGATTCATCATTGCTCGCATACGTCGCCGGAGTCGCGACGGGCGTACTGGTGGCGGCCCTTGCCAGGACAGAAGAAGGCCGCAGAATCAAGGATAAGATTGCCGACCTGCTCGTAAGGGAGGACGACGTCGAGGATGAAGGCACAGTGGAGGAGGAAACCACCGAAAGCGAGTGTGAGGAATGTCCGGAGAAGGCCTGAACGATTTCGAGCGGCTCGTCGGCGATGTGAAGCGCTATGCCGCGCTTAAGATAGACGAGTATAAGCTCAGGACGACCCGGGGACTCGCAGCGGCATTCGGACAGGTGCTTTCGTATCTGCTGATATTCGTCGTGCTGTCGATAGTCCTCGGCCTTCTGGCCTATGCCCAGCTGCAATGGCTCAACTCCCTTGTCGGCGCACCCTGGGGGACGCTGATTGTGCTGGGAGTGTTCCTCGTATTGCTCGTGCTGCTGATAATTTTCCGCCGGAAGCTCTTCCGAAATATCTTCGTAAGGCTTTTTATAGACGTGTTCTACGATTCTTCTTCTGACAGCGATGGGAAAGTACTCTGAAATAAGGAACGTCGAGCAGCTTCAGGCTGCCGTCTCCGCACTGCGGGAGGAGACTGAGAGGCGGAGGAAGTCGATAGAGGGCGACTGCCGCAAGCTGCGGGACGGGTTTTCTCCGCTCGGAGCGGCCGCAGGATTGCTGAGCCGGGGCAGGAACGCGATAAGCTGGACGGCCCTTGCGCTGACTCTGCTGCGACGGCTAAGGGGCGGGAAGAGGCGTCCGCGCCGCTGACTCTGGCTCTGGCTCTGGCTCTGACTCTGACGGCGGCGTCCTCTATCTGAACTTGCCGTTCTCCTCCAACATTCCGAGATAGGAATTATAGCGTTCGGAGCTGATTTCTCCCGCGTTGACGGCGGCTTTCACTGCGCAGCCGGGTTCGTGCGTATGCGTGCAGGGGATGAAGCGGCAGCTGTCCGAGAGGCGCAGCATTTCGGGGAAATATTTCGATATCTCCTCTTTTTCCATATCCACAAGTCCGAATCCCCTCAATCCCGGCGTATCTATGACGTATCCGCCGCTCGAGAGGCGGTACATCTCGTATAGGGAGGTGGTGTGCCTGCCCTGGAGGTGCGAGAGGGATATCTGGCCGGTCTTGGGTGAGAGGCTCGGGTCTATCGCCTTTATCAGGCTGGATTTGCCCACGCCGGATTCGCCGGAGAAGAGGCTCAGACGCCCGCGGCAGACTTCGCGCAGTTCCCCGATTCCTTCTCCGCCCGGGACTGAGGTCTCGATGACGCGGTATCCCGCGCCGGAGTAGGTCTTTTTGAACGATTCGACCTGTTCCGGAACTTCGCTGCGGTAGAGGTCCACCTTGTTGAGCGCGATTATCGCCCGGATGCCGTAGACCTCGCAGGTGACGAGAATCCTGTCCAGGAAGGGGAGCTTTATCTCCGGGAAATAAAGGCTCACCGCCACTATCACCTGGTCGAGGTTGGCGGCGATGACGTGCGCTCTCTTCGAAAGGTTCACTGATTTGCGTATCAGGTAGTTGGAGCGCGGCAGGATTTCCTTTATGAGGGCCGGGTTCTGCTCCGAGACTTCTCCGGAGGCTTCGTAGCGCACCCTGTCACCGACGGCTATCGGGTTGGTCGCTTCGCTGCCCTCCAGTCTGACGCGACCCCGCAGCAGCGCCGGGAAAGGCTTCCATTCCGGCAGTTCGCTCAGGATGTAGTGGCTGCCCGAATTCTTGATTACCGTGGCTTCTCCTGTCATTTCGCTCTTTCTACGAGGCTTTCGGCGAAACGGCGCAGCACCTCCGTCCTCTGCGCTCCGAGGCCCGCTCCCGATGCCGCTTCAAGCGCGCGGTCGGTGAAGCGCACGACTTCGTTCCGAGCATCGACGTCCACGCCGAGACGAATGTATATGTCCTTGACCGCCGCTATCTTGCGCGATTTCTCCTCCGCGCTGTCCGTCTTCATCGAGAATGCCGCGAGAAACTCCGCCTTGTCGGAAGTCTTCTCCATCGCCCGGACGGTGAGCCAGCTCTTCTTGCAGTTGACGATGTCGCCGCCGATGGGCTTGCCGAAGAGCTTTTCGTCCCCGAATGCGTCGAGGTAGTCATCGGCGATCTGGAATGCCATCCCGAGTTCGTAGCCGTAGTCGTAAAGCGCCTTGCATTCTGCCTCGGAAGCTCCGCCTATGACGGCCCCCATCTCTGCGGAACAGGCGAGCAGCACGGCCGTCTTGAGGCCTATCATGCTGTTGTATTCCTCCATCGACACCTCGTCCCGGCTCTCGAAGTCCATATCGTACTGCTGTCCGTCGCAGACCTGCGAGGCTGTCCGCGAGAAGAGGCTCATCACCTTCCCCAGCACTTCGCGCGGGGCCTTCGAGATGCGGCTGTAGGCATCGATCAGCATCACGTCGCCGGAGAGTATCGCGGTGTCCTCGTTCCACTTCTTCCATACCGTCGGCACACCGCGGCGCAGCGGCGAACGGTCCATTATGTCGTCGTGCATGAGTGTGAACGAGTGGAACACCTCCAGCGCTGCGGCGGGGGAGAGAATCCCCTCGTCGAACTTGTCGCCGAAGAATGAATATGCCGTCAGGCAGAGCCGCGGTCTCACCCGCTTGCCGCCTATCCGTATCATATATCTGAGCGGGTCATACAGGCCCACCGGCTCACGGGAGAAGACGATGCCGTCGAACATCTCCCGGATTATGGAATTGATTTGAGTTTCAGTGATCATATCGTGTTCGCAGTGTTTTGACGGAGGGTTGCTTGTCACTTTTGCGCCAGCAGGAATTCCGCCATCGCCCTGATGGCCATTCCGCGGTGGGAGATGGCGTTCTTCTCCTGTTCGGAGAGTTCCGCGAGGGACACTCCGGGATGCGCGTCCGGGATGAATACCGGGTCGTAGCCGAATCCGTTGCTCCCCGTCCGTGACAGGGCTATGCTCCCGTCCATCCGGCCCTCGAAGCTATATTCCTTCCCCTTGAATATCAGGGTTACGACCGTTCTGAATCTCGCCTTGCGGGAGACTCCCTCTCCGAGCTTTTCGAGTTCGGTGAGGAGCTTGTCCATATTGGCCCCGTCATCGTGGCTCTCTGAGGCATATCGCGCCGAGCGGACTCCCGGAGCCCCGCCAAGGGCCTCCACCTCCAGTCCTGTGTCATCCGCGAAGCAGTCGCGTCCGCACAGACCGTGGAGATGCTCTGCCTTGATGCGCGAATTCTCGCCGAGGGTCTCCCCGGTTTCCTCCACTTCGGCATCCAGTCCCTCTGCGGCCGGGGACAGCACCTCGCAGATGCCCTCCAATATCTCTCCGGCCTCCCGGAGCTTGCCTTTATTGGCCGTTGCAAAAAGTAATTTCATATCCTGCCGCTAAGTTAGCAATTCTTGAAGAATAACTTGGCACTTTCCCGGGCAGCAAAGTGACGATGTCAGTCACGTACCCCTGCTCTTGACATCCATTACCGGCACTTTCGGGCTGTCATACCGGAAATAGCATCATTTTTATTTATATATTTGTCTTCCAAACAACCGACACATAATGAAAATACACCTGCTAACTGCCGCCGTGGCCTCAGCCATTCTGGCCATGTCCGCCTGCACTGCGGACGAAAAGAAAAACGTTGGACTGCGCACTGACGCGCTTGATGACTCGCTGTGGGCGAAGTCCGAATGGATTTCCGCCGCCGAAGTCTTCGGCACCAACTGCAACGACTGGAAGGCCGGAGACCATATTGTACGTGTAACCCTCTAACAACTGTAGAAATGCGAAAGACGGTTTTTTTGACGGCAGTATTGCTCGCCTTGGCGGGTTCTGCCTTTGCGGCGGCGCAGCCGGTTCCGGGGGCGGAATACGTATTTGATGACGGATGGATGTTCCGTCTGTGTTCCTCAAGAGAGGAGGCGGCGTCTCTTGTCCGATCATCCGGAGAGGAAGGGTTCCGTCCCGTGCGGATTCCGCACGACTGGAGCGTGGAGCTTCCCTTCGATGAGGAACTGGACAAGGCTACCGGCTATCTGCCGGGCGGACTCGGCCTATACGTCAAGGAGTTCACTCTTCCCGAAGGCATTGCGGACGCGGAGCGGATAAGTGTCGTTTTCGACGGAGTGTACCACGATGCCACGGTCTATCTCAACGGCCGCGAACTTGGAAAACATCTCTACGGCTACACGGATTTCAGCTTTGACATCTCCCGCTATCTTAAAAGGAACGGGACCAACCGTATGGCCGTCTTCGTGGATATGGAGCAGCAGTCCCGCTGGTACACGGGAGCGGGCATCTATCGTCACGTATATCTGAGAACTTCCGCTCGCGTGCACTTCAGGCACAATGGCATCTGGGTCAAGCCTACGGTGGACGGCAAGGTGGAAATCAGCACCGAAGTCGATGGCGGAAGACGCTACAGTGTGAAACATACCGTATTCGGTCCGGATGGAAAACAGTTGGTCCAAAGCTCCGGGAAGTCATTGAAACTTGACTCTCCGCAGCTCTGGAGTCCGGATTCTCCGGTCCTATATACCCTCAAATCCGCACTTTATGACGGTTCCGGCAAACTCAGCGACGAGCTTGTCACGCGCTTCGGGTTCCGTGAAGTCCGCTTTGAGGCGGACAGCGGCTTCTTCCTTAATGGCATCAATATGAAACTCAAGGGCGTCTGCCTGCATCAGGACGTGGGGAGTCTGGGCGTGGCAGTACCGGATGAAGTATGGCTCAGACGCCTGAAAGCCCTCAAGGCCATAGGTTGCAATGCCGTGCGCTCTTCACATAATCCGCCTTCTCCCGTCTTTCTGGACTTGTGCGACTCCCTCGGCTTCCTCGTGATAGATGAAGCCTTTGACAAGTGGAAATCGGGCTACTATGAAAGTTCATTCGACACAAGCGCACGTCAGGACATCAGCGATATGGTGCTGCGTGACCGCAACCATCCGTCGATTATCATCTGGAGTATAGGCAATGAGGTCACGGAGGCAAAGAGAACCGACGACGAGGGAGTGGAGCGCGCCCGTTTCCTCCACGACATCGTGAAGTCCCTGGATCCTACGCGTCCGACCATGGTGGCCTGCCAGAGCGGATTCGCCGACAAGTTCGGGGATGTCACGGACATAGTCGGCTACAACTACTTGGAGCCGCGTATGATTAAGGACCACGCCCGTCACCCGGAGCGCAAGATGCTGGTTTCCGAAGCCTTTCCGTATTATTCCGGGCTGCGTGAGGACAATGTCCGGGATTTCGTGGAGCTGAATCCCTGGAATTTCGTTGAGGACAATCCGTTTATTGCGGGTTCTTTCGTCTGGGCCGGCATCGACTACCTCGGAGAATCCGCTCCGTGGCCGGCCAAGGGCTGGTGTGCTTCGCCTTTTGACATCACTCTGAAAGAGAAGCCTCAGGCAGCCTTCTATCATCCGGCGTGGACTCCGGAGAGAGATTATCTCAAGCTTCTGGTCAGGGACAACTGCTTCGATCAGCCGGCGGGCAAGGATCACTGGCAGTATCCGCCTATGGCCGACACCTGGGATCTCCCTTATGAGGATTCCCGCTGCGTGGAGGTCCGCTGCTATACGACCTGTGATTCGGTGCAATTCTTCTTCCCTATGTGGAGCAATCCGCAGATGCCGCTCAAGACCCGCGTCACGGCTGACTATCCGGACCATTGCATCAGGGTTCAGATTCCGTCCACGCCCGGCAAGGTGCTGGCAGTGGGATATAGAGGCGGCAAGGAAGTGCTGCGCGATTCGCTTGTCAATCACGGCCCTGTGGCGGACGTGAGGCTGGAGGCCGACAATGAGCTGCTGGAAGCACTTCCGGGAGATTACAGCATCCGCTCAGCCACTTCCACGGTGTCGCATATACGCCTGAGTCTTGTGGACAGCCTGGGCCGTCTTCAGCAGATGGAGCCGAGACGTTTCCGTGTCGAGACCGAGGGCCCGCTGAGGCTTCTGGGCGTCGAGACCGGAGATCTGCGCAGGGAGGAATCCTGGCGCACCGTGGAGTTGGATACGTATTTCGGAGAAGGCCTGATCAGGGTGCAGTCGACATCCGAACCGGGCATAGCCCGGGTGATCGTCCACGTGGAGGGATTCGTGACTCCGTTTATAAAGGAAATCAGGGTAAACCCATAAATTATATTTATACGGTGAAACGCGGTGAATTGGAAATAATGGCTCCTGCGGGCAACTTCGAGTGCCTGCACGCGGCCATACAGGGCGGGGCAGACTCGGTGTATTTCGGAGTCGGGCAGCTCAATATGCGAAGTCATTCGGCCAACAATTTCAGCCCGGACGACCTCTCGGAAGTGGTGCGCATCTGCCGTGAGGCAGGGGTGAAGAGCTATCTGACGCTGAACATAGTCCTCTATCAGGAAGACCTGGATGCGATGCGTCAGACTCTCGACGCGGCCGCTGCGGCCGGAGTGGATGCCGTCATAGCCTCCGATATGGCGGCGATAGCATATTGCAGAAGCATAGGGATGGAGGTGCATATCTCGACCCAGCTTTCCATCTCCAACGCCGAGGCCCTGCGCTTCTACGCCCGGTTCGCCGACGTGGTCGTACTGGCCCGCGAACTCAATCTCGACCAGGTGCGCGACATCTACGACACCATTCAGAGAGACGATATCTGCGGCCCGTCCGGACAGAGGGTGCGGATAGAGATGTTTGCGCACGGGGCCCTCTGTATGGCCATCAGCGGCAAGTGCTACCTTTCGCTCCACAGCTACGGGGCTTCCGCCAACCGCGGGGCGTGCTTCCAGGTGTGCCGCCGGGGCTATGAAGTCACGGACCTCGAGACGGGTAACAGGCTGAATATAGACAACAAGTATATAATGTCCCCCAAGGACCTGTGTACCATAGAATTTATGGACCGCATCATTGAGAGCGGGGTCAAAGTCTTCAAGATTGAGGGCCGGGCGCGCTCCGCCGAATACGTGAAGCGCTGCGCGTCCTGCTACAGCCGGGCCGCGGAGGCGGTCTGCGACGGGACCTATTCTCCGGAACTCGCAGCTTCCCTCAAGGAGGAGCTCTCCGAAGTGTTCAACAGGGGCTTCTGGGACGGCTACTATATGGGGGCGCGCCTCGGGGAATGGAGCTCGGTCTACGGCTCCCAGGCCTCTCTCAAGAAGGTCTATTGCGGCAAGGTGACCAACTGGTTCGACAGGATAGGGGTGGCGGAGATTTCTGTCGAGTCAGCTCCGCTCTCGCTCGGCGACAGGGCAATGGCCATCGGGGCCACGACGGGGGTGGTGGAGTTTACGGTCGAGGATATGAGAGTCAATCTCCAGCCGGCGCAGACCGCAGGCAAGGGCCTGCGGTGTTCGGTGGCCGTGCCACCGAACACTTGCCCGGACGGGCGTCTGCGCCGTGGAGACAAGGTATATATCTGGAAGAAAAAATGAAGTGCCTCGGATGAGACTCGAACTCACACGGACATTGCTGCCCAAGGGATTTTAAGTCCCTCGTGTCTACCATTCCACCACCAAGGCTCGGAGGGCAAAGATACGCAAAAACCGGGTAATCCTAAAAATATTTCTTCTCCTGCCTGTTGAGGGCGAGGAAAATGAAAATCATCATCGAGAACGACAGCAGCGAAGATCCGCCGTAGCTCAGCATCGGCAGCGGGATACCTATCACCGGCACAAGCCCGACGGTCATCCCGATATTGATGGAGAGGTGCATAAACAGACAGGCCGCCACGCAGTAGCCGTAGATGCGGGAGAATGCCTCCCGGCAGTTCTCCGCGTCCCATATCAGTCTGTATATCAGGTAGACATATAGCAGAATCAGCACCAGGCAGCCGATAAAGCCCCACTCCTCTCCTACCGTGCAGAAGATGAAGTCAGTACTCTGCTCCGGCACGAAGCCGAAAGTCGTCTGCGTGCCGTTGAGGAAGCCCTTGCCCGTCAGGCCTCCGGAGCCGATGGCAATCATCGACTGCCTCACGTTGTACCCGACGCCGGCGGGGTCTTCCTTCATCCCGAGCAGCACCTCGATCCGCTTGCGCTGATGATCCTGAAGCACGTCGTTGAACAGGAAATCCGTGGCAAAGACGAGCGACACCCCGAGCGCAAGCACAAGCAGCGTCCGCAATATGTTCTCCATCCTCAGCCTGCCCTTGCGATAGCCGGAAGCGAAGAAAAAATACAGGATGCAGACAATCGCGAGAACGATGGCTGCGGCCCACCACGGAGCGGTGAGGGTCAGGGTGAACAGCGCTATGGCCGTGCCGAGGAAGATGAACCACCAGCCGGAAATCCCTTCGCGGTACAGGACGAGAAGATATCCCAGATATACCAGCGCGGAACCCGTCTCGCTCTCTCCCAGGATGGCGAGCATAGGCAGGCCGACAATCACCGCCACCGTGAGGAATCCCTTCCGCGAGGACAGACGGAAAGACTGCCTGCTCATCGCGAGGGCGAGCATCAGGGATGTAGTTATCTTGGAAATCTCCGCCGGCTGGAACTTGACCGGCCCCAGCTCAAACCACGAGTGCGAGCCCTTGACATCCTTGCTGACGAAAATGACAAGCACGAGCAGCGCGAACACGAACATATAGACCAGAGGCGCAATCACCTCCCAGAGCCGGGGGTTGATTGCGAACAGTATCAGGGCGTCGACAATGAGCGAAATGCCTATCCAGATGAGCTGCTTCCCGCTGCGGCAGCCGGGATCGAAGATGGAGGACGGCTCGGCGGAATATGTCGAGGCATAGATGCTCACCCATCCTATAAGCACAATCACCAGATAGCACAGGATGAGCCTCCAGTCAATCGTCTGCCGGAGGTTTCTCTCTAAAGGGCTGCCGCCTGTGTTGAGAAGAGTCATAGTCCTGCTTCTAAAAGAATCTGGTGTTGAGCATTTTGTCTTCGAGATATCTGCGCTGAGGAGAAATCTCCCCCTTGAGGTACATCTCCAGCATCAGGGAAGCCACAGGCAGGGCCCAGGTCGCCCCGAAGCCGGCGTTCTCCACATAGGCGGCCACCGCAATCCGGGGATTGTCCTTGGGCGCGAAGCAGATGAATACCGAATTGTCCTTGCCGTGCGGATTCTGTGCCGTACCGGTCTTTCCGCATACGTCCAGCCCCGGAATGGCCGCACTCCGGGCAGTCGCTCCCGCCGAGCCGCCCCCGTTGACCGCCATATACATCCCGTCCACGGCTGTCTGGAAATGTGTCGTGTCCACGAGGGTATAGTGCCTCTCGCGGAAGCGCCCGTCGATGCTCACGCCTTCGGATTCCTTGACGATATGGGGGATATAGTAATAGCCCCGGTTCGCCATAATCGCGGCGAGATTGGCTATCTGCAGCGGCGTGGCCCCGATTTCTCCCTGCCCGATGGACAGCGAGACTATGGTCTGGAACTTCCACCTCCCCTTGCCGTAGATCCTGTCGTAGTAGGACGAGGTGGGGATATTGCCTCCGAGCTCGGAAGGGAAGTCGCTGTCCAGCTTCTGCCCGAAGCCGAAGCTCAGCACGTATTTCCTCCACGCATCGAGAGCCTCCGCCGTGCCGGCATATTCGTCGTTCTCGAGGATATTGCGCATTACATAGCAGAAATACCCGTTGCAGGAGGTCGCGATCGCGTCCTTGAACTGCAGCGGCGAAGAGTGTGCGTGGCAGCCCAGCTTGCGGCCGGAGCTGTAGTAGAAGCCCCCGTTGCACGGATATGAGTTCGAAGGCTGAAGTACGCCCTCCTGCAGCCCTATGAGCCCGTTGACGAGCTTGAACACCGACCCGGGAGGGTAGGATGCCATCACGGTCCTGTTGAACATAGGCTTGCGCGGATTGCCGGAAATCTCCTCGTAGTGCCTGCCTATGTCCGAGAGCACGTCCACGTCGATGCCGGGGCTGGATACCATCGCAAGGATTTCCCCGGTGGAGGGCTCTATGGCCACGACAGAGCCGAGCTTCCCCTCCATCAGCCTCTGTCCGTACTGCTGGAGATGTGCGTCGATGGTGGACACGATGTCCTTTCCGGGTACGGCGGGCTTGTCTTCAGCGCCGTCGGCGTAGGATGACTGCAGTCTGTTGCGGGAGTCGCGCAGGTAGATGTGATAGCCCTTCTCGCCGCGCAGGCTGTCCTCCATCGCCGCCTCCAGTCCGGTGCGGCCCACGTAGTCCCCGGACTTGTATTCCGGATGCTTGCGGATGTAGTCGGCGCCCACTTCCGATATGTATCCGAGAAGATTGCCGCCGGCGTTGAACGGGTATTCACGTATGCTTCTCACCTGAGAGCTGAACCCCGGAAAACGGTATGCCTGCTCCGCGAAGCGGGTGTATGTCTCGTGTGACACGTGTTTGAGCAGGGTCTGGGACCGGTATCCTATCTTGCTGCGGTAGGTCCTGTAATACTGCATCTTCCCCCGGATGAAGTCCGCCGTGGTGTCCAGCGCGGCGGCGAGTGCGAGGGTGTCGAAGCGCTTCACGTCCCTCGGCGTGACCAGGATGTCGTAGCAGACCGAATTGCCCACCAGTATCTCCCCGTTGCGGTCATATATCACGCCTCTCGGCGGATAGACGGGCGCATAGACCATCGAGTTGTTGGATGCGTCCTTCTTGTACTCGTCGTTGATGATCTGGATATAGAACAGCTTGGCCAGCAATATGATGGCTACCACTGCCAGGCCGATGAGGAGCTTGTTGGCGCGGTTCATTTCCATCTCTCCGCAGAATCAGGACAGAGCAGGCCCGCAATCGGAAGCGAAACTCCCGAACTCAGGACCAGCGACAGGAAGAACTTGACCGCCATCGCCCATATCGGACAGACGCCCGCGCTGTCGGCGATGACATAGATGGAGAGGAATACGGCGTTGAACAGCACGATTGCAAGGAGCACCTTCTGATATCCGAAGCGTCCGGAGGATAAATCGTCCATCCTGTCGAAGATTTCGTGTCCGAACACCGCCGAGAGTATGGGTCTGCGCAGGAAGGCCGCAGGCACCAGTGCGAGAGAACTGAGTCCGAGAGGACTGCCCGAGAAAAAGTCCGCCGCGAATCCCGTGGCGAAGGCGATGACGAGCGAGAGATTGACTCCGCATTTCAGCGGCAGGGCGAATATCATCACCGGCAGCAGCGCGACCGTCAGCAGCGGAGTGAAATTGAAGAAATTCCACAACAGCACCTGGGCGGCGAGCAGCAGCAGGTATTTGACCGTAAATTCCCGAGTGTTCATCGCGTTCCGTTTCCCGAGGCTTCAAGCGCCTCTATTTCTTCCCTTTCGGAGTTTTCAGTCACAGTCACGTAGCGCAGAGAGTTGAAATCCTGAAACAGGCGCACGCTCACCTGGCTGGTCGCTCCGTCCGCCAGCCGCGTCTCTCCGGTGACTCCCACCGGTATGTCGGCCGGGAAGATGGCGGAGTAGCCGCTCGTCCTGACGGTGTCGCCCGGACTGATATGGTAGTGGGGAGGTATGTCGTCCACGACGGCCTCATCGCGGCTGACTCCGTCCCACCTGAGGGGAGCGGTCACCCCGCTCTCCCCGAGCCTTACGCTGATGGTGATGTTGGGGTTCATAAGAGTCAGTCCATATGAGTAGTGCTTGTCCACGGCGCTGATCACCCCGACGATTCCCCTGTCGGAGATGATTCCCGACTGCGGGACTATGCCGTCTGCCGTTCCTTTGTCGATGATGATATAATTGTGCGTCGTGCCGCGGCCCAGCTTGACCACGGTGGCGGGAGTGTAGCGGAATCCGTCCACATCCTCCGCTTCAGTCGGAAGTTCCTGCCCGGATGCGCTCCGGCTTTTCCAGTATCTCAATTCGTCCCTGAGTCTGGCGTTCTCCTCTGCGAGGGCGTCGTTCTGCCTGTAGGTGTAGAAATGGCTGCGGACTTTCTCCCCGCCTCCCCACAGCGCGGCGACCGTCCTGCGGGAGATGCGGTTGAGCCAGATGTTCTGAAGAGTGGAACTCCGGTCAAGCATAGCAAGCGCGGCAACCTCCATCAGAATACAGATTGCCGCGCTGATTACAATAGCATAAGTCCCCCTTTCCTGTGACATCTACCTCATAAGGAATGAATAGCTGTCAGTGTGCTTGAGAGCCTCGCAGGTTCCGCGTCCAACTGCGTGCAGCGGATCCTCGGCGATGTGGAAGTCGATGTTGACCTTGTCCTTGAACCTCTTGGCGAGACCCCTCAGCAGAGAACCGCCTCCGGCAAGCCAGATGCCGTTCTCCACGATATCGGCGTAGAGTTCCGGCGGGGTGTTCTCAAGTACGTGGAGTATGGATGTCTCTATCTTGGCGATGGATTTGTCGAGGCAGTGGGCTATCTCCTGATGGGTGATGGCGACCTCCACCGGATGCGCGGTCATAAGGTTCGGTCCGCGTGCGATGAACGGGGCCGGAATCTCGTCCTCTTCGAGGTCCGGAATCACGGCGCCTACCGCAATCTTGATCTTCTCCGCGGTGATCTCGCCCACCTTGATGTTGTGCTGCTGGCGCAGATAATACTGGATGTCGCTCGTGAACACGTCACCCGCAGTCCTGATGCTGTCCTGCTGTACGAGGCCTCCGAGGGAGATTACGGCAATCTCCGTGGTGCCTCCTCCGATGTCCACCACCATGTTGCCCTGCGGGGCTTCGATGTTGAGGCCGATTCCGAGGGCGGAGGCCATAGGCTCGAATATGAGATATACGTCACGTCCGCCGGCGTGCTCGGTGGAGTCGCGCACGGCCCTTATCTCGACCTCCGTGGATCCGGAAGGGATGCCCACGACTATCTTGCGGTTCTGGGAGAAGAGGCTGCGGCGCTTGCTGCCGACCTGCCTGAAGAATCCGCTGATCATCAGCTCCGCCGCGTTGAAGTCGGCTATCACGCCGTCGCGCAGGGGCCTGATGGTCTTTATCCCCGGATTCTCCCTCTCCTGCATAAGTTTAGCCTTCTGTCCGAAGGCTATGCACTTGCCCGTATTGTTGTCTATGGCTATGATGCTCGGTTCGTCCAGCACTATCTGCCCGTTCTGGTAGATGACTGTGTTGGCCGTGCCGAGGTCTATTGCCAGTTCCTGATTCAAAAATGCCATTTTGCAAGTTCTTTCCTATTTGGTGGCGAAGATAAGTAAAATTATTTAATTTTGCCAAGAAAGCGGGTTTGAATAATATGAATTTGCGAAGACAGACATACGTGATTTTCGTGGCCGGCGGAAGCGGGACCCGTATGGGCGGGGACGTGCCGAAACAGTTCCTCAGGCTGGGAGGAAAGACTCTGCTGCAGCGCACGATGGAGCGCTTCATCGAGGCCGTTCCCGATATGAAGGCCGTCACTGTGCTTCCGAAAGCGCATTTCCGCACCTGGAAGAATATCTGCCTCGAGAGTTCGTTCGACTTCCCCCAGATCCTCGTGGAGGGGGGCATCACCCGCTTCCAGTCCGTGCGCAACGCCCTTGAGAAGGTGCCGGACGGGGTAGTCGTGATGATACACGACGGCGTGCGCCCTTTCGTCAGTCCCTCTCTGATAACGCGGCTGCTGGAGGCTGCCGGCGAAAGCGGGGTCGGCGTGATCCCCGTGCTGCCCGTGACGGACACTCTCCGCTCAGTCCGGGCGGGAGTCCCCGATCCGGACAGAAGCGCGTTAGTCGCGGTGCAGACTCCGCAGGTGTTCCTCTCCGAAGACATAAGGAAGGCCTACGGCAGGGCGTATGAACTGTCGTTCACCGACGACGCTTCGGTCGCCGCAAGAAGCGGAATCGAAATCCGCATGACGGATGGGGAGAAGTCCAACGTCAAGATAACCACCCCCGAAGACCTCGTGATCGGAGAGGCTATTCTTTCACGGCAATAGATCTGAAACTCGTGCTCTTGTAGTCCTTGACCCAGATTTCGCGTTCGAACGACTGGTCGAGGGAAATCATAGTGTCAGTCGACTGCACATAGGGAATCCTCTGTATGGTGTTGATGAGGATATTCATAAGATGCTCGTTGTCAAAGCAGTACACCTTCAGGAACAGGGCAGCCTTGCCCGTGATGAAGTGACATTCCACAATCTCCGGCATATGCTTGAGCGCGGAGACCACCTCCGGGTACTTGTTGTCCTCCGAGAGGCAGACGCTGATGAAGGCGCAGACATTGAGGCCGATGGCTCCCGGCTTGATGACCATCCTCGAACCGGATATCACGCCGTTACTTTCCATTTTCTTCACCCTCTGGTGGACCGCCGCGCCGGAAATGTTACATTCGCGGGCGATTTCCAGAAAGGGCATTCTCGCGTTGTTCACGAGAAAGGACAGGATTTTCCTGTCGATTTCGTCGATGTGATAATTAGCCATAGCTTTTCCTATTTCTTGTTCCTGAACCGTTTGGCCCCGGACGAGGTCGGCGTGCCTTCCTCGACGATGCGGCGGCACTCCTCTTCGCTCAGAGCCGCGGCGTCGCAGCCCTTCGGCAGTTTGTAATTGGCCCCGCCGTGCTTGATATAAGGGCCGTAACGTCCGTTGATGACGCTTATGTCCGCATCCTTGAACTCCTTGATGACGGGATTGGCGGCGGCGGACGCATTGCGTATGACGCTTTCGCACTCCTGCAGGGAGATGGTGAACGGATCCGCTCCGCGAGGCAGGGAGATGTTCTTCTCCCCGTACTTGATATAAGGCCCGAAGCGGCCCTTCAGCACGGTCACGCTGATTCCGTCCAGCTCTCCGAGGCTGCGCGGCAGCCGGAAGAGGACCAGAGCCTCATCGAGCGTAATGTTCTCTATCAGCTGGCCTTTGGAGAGAGAGGCGCACTGCTTGTCCGCGCCTTCGCCCTTCTGCACGTACGGCCCGAACTGACCGTATTTCGCCACGACAGGCTTCCCGTCGGACGGGTCGACTCCGAGTTCCCTCTCCACGCGGCTGTACTGCCCGTCGTGCAGGGTTTCGTCCACCTTCTTGTGGAAGTCTCCGTAGAAATCCGCGATCACGGAGTTCCAGACCATTTCCCCTTCGGCTATGCTGTCGAAGTCCTTCTCCACGTTGGCCGTGAAGTCGTAATCCATAATCTTCGGGAAGTTGCAGGTGAGGTAGTCGCTCACGATCATTCCTATCTCCTGCGGCATCAGCTTGCCCTTCTCCGCCCCTATGCTTTCGGTCTTCTGCAGCTCGGATATCCTGCCTCCCTTGAGGCTGAGATTGGTCACGCCCACCTTCCTGCCCTCCTTGTCGCCCTTGAATATATATCCGCGCTCCGTCGTGAGCGTGGTGATGGTCGGGGCGTAGGTGGACGGACGGCCTATGCCGAGTTCTTCAAGTTTCTTGACCAGAGTGGCTTCGGAGTAGCGGTACGGAGGCTGGGTGAAGCGGCATCCCGCAGTGATTTCCTTCTCGCTGATGCGCTCTCCGACGGAGAGTTTCGGGAGAATTCCGTTCCCCTCCTCGTCCGTCTCGTCGTCGGAACCCTCGATGTAGAGCTTCAGGAAGCCGTCGAAGAGGATCTCCGTCGCCTGGATGCAGAACTTCTCGCTGCGGCGGTCGGATGCGACCTTTATCGAGCTGTTGAGCACCTTCGCGTCCTCCATCTGGGAGGCGAGGGTGCGTTTCCATATCAGGTTGTAGAGCTTCCTCTCCTGCTGGGTGCCTTCGATGTCGGTGTTGGCGAGATATGTCGGGCGTATGGCCTCGTGCGCCTCCTGCGCCCCCTTGCTGTGAGTCCTGTATTGGCGCGGATGCGAGTAGTCGGCCCCGTAGGTCTCGGTGATGTAGGCCTTGGCCGTGCCGAGGGCCAGGCTGGAGAGATTGGTGGAGTCGGTACGCATATAGGTTATGAGTCCCCTCTCGTAGAGGCTCTGGGCGAGCCGCATGGTCTGGCTGACGGGGAAGTGCAGCTTGCGTGCGGCTTCCTGCTGGAGCGTGGAGGTCGTGAACGGGGCCGCAGGATGGCGTGTCGCTTCCTTCCTGTCGATGGAGGCTATGCTGTAGCTTGCCCCGATGCTGTCCTCGAGGAACTTGCGGGCCTCTTCGAGCGTCTCGAACTTGCCGTCGAGCGTGCCTTTCACCTCAGTTCCCGCCGCCTCGAACAACCCGTCCACCTTGTAGTATGGCGCGCTTTTGAAGTCCATTATCTCCTTCTCCCTGTCCACCACGAGCCGGAGGGCCACCGACTGCACGCGGCCTGCGGACAGGCCTCTGCGGATTTTCCTCCAGAGGATGGGGGAGAGCTCGAATCCCACCAGGCGGTCCAGCACGCGGCGTGCCTGCTGTGCGTTCACGAGGTTGAGGTCTATCTCCCGCGGATTTTCCACGGCGTGGAGTATTGCGTCTTTGGTAATTTCGTGGAACACGATCCTGCGGGTGCGGGACTTGTCGAGTCCGAGAGTTTCGCTCAGATGCCAGGATATGGCCTCCCCTTCGCGGTCTTCATCGGATGCGAGCCAGACCGTTACGGCTTCGGATGCGGCCTTCTTGAGTTCCGCGACGACCTTCCTCTTGGATGCCGGGATGACGTATTCCGGTCTGAAACCGTGCTCGATGTCCACGCTCAGCTTATTGTCCTGGAGGTCACGGATGTGCCCGAAGCTGGATTTCACCACGTATCCTTCTCCCAGAAATTTCTGTATGGTTTTCGCCTTTGCCGGAGATTCGACGATAACTAAATTCCCCTCCATTACTACTACTTTAAGAATTCAAACTGCAAAGAAAAACACAAACTCGCGAATTTTCAAATTTAATCGCTAATTTTGCGCCACGATGAAAGAGAACACGAGGAAAAAGATTGTCAGGTGGTTCCGTATACTTGTCGCGGCACCGTTTGCGATAATTCTGCTCGCTCTGCTCCTTGTGGGCGCGTTTGCCCGCATCCCTTCTTTCGAGGAGCTGGAGCATCCCGACAACAAGCTCGCGACGCAGGTGATCGCCGACAACGGCGAAGTGCTCACCACCTTCCACATAGAGAACAGGACTTACGTCAGTTACGATGAACTCTCGCCGCATCTGGTCAACGCCGCCATTGCCACGGAGGACGCACGCTTCTACAGCCACAGCGGAATCGATATGAAGGGCCTCGCGAGAGTGCTCGTCAAGACGATACTGATGCGCGATTCGAGCCAGGGGGGAGGCAGCACCATCACCCAGCAGCTGGCCAAGACCCTCTATCCGCGGCGCGAGGTCAACAGCCGCATTCCGGGCTGGTCCAAGGTCGTGATGGTCGGAACGAAACTCAAGGAATGGATCACGGCGGTCAAGCTGGAGAGGGACTACACCAAGGAGGAGATAGTGGATATGTATCTCAATTCCATCTTCTTCGGGAGCGGCGCGTACGGCATCAAGGCTGCATCGGAGACCTTTTTCGGCAAGGAGCCGTCCGACCTCTGCGTCGAAGAGGCGGCCCTGCTGGTCGGAATGGTCAACAAGCCCACGCGCTACAACCCGGTGCTCAATCCTGAGCGCTCGCTGGAGCGGCGCAACTTCGTGATCGGGCAGATGGAGAAGAACGGCTACCTGAGCGAGTCGCAGCGCGATTCGATACAGGCGATACCGATAAACCTCAACTACCAGGTCCTGGACCACAATGCGGGTCTGGCCCCGTATTTCAGGGATATGCTCCGCAGGGACATGTCCGCGTCCGCCCCGCGCCGGAGCGACTACCAGTTCGTGGAAGAATACAGCCGCGATTCGCTGCGCTGGAGGGAAGACCCTCTCTACGGCTGGCTCAACAAGAACAGGAAAGCCGACGGGTCGCGATACGACCTGGACCGTGACGGCCTGCGCATATATACCACCATCAACTCCAAGATGCAGCGCTATGCCGAGGAGGCGGTAGCCGAGCACCTGGGGAAGAATCTCCAGAAGAGCTTCGACCGCGAGGTCAGGTGGAAGAAGAATAGGCCTTTCGCGGACAACGTGGACAGCAAGACGGTGCAGACCCTGATGAAGCAGGCGCGCCGCTGGAGCGACCGCTACCGCCTGCAGCGCAAGGAGGGCAAGAGCGAGGCGGAGATACTCGCGCAGTTCGGCAAGCCTGCCAAGATGCGGCTGTTCGCGTGGAATTCCAAGGGCTACGTCGACACCACGATGACCCCGGACGACTCCATCCGCTACTACAAGTCCATACTCCGCTGCGGCTTCGTCGCGATGGAGCCGCGGACCGGCTATGTCAAGGCCTATGTCGGCGGGCCGAACTACCGCTACTTCAAATACGACAACGTCCGTCAGGGCAAACGCCAGATAGGGTCCACCGTCAAGCCTTTCCTCTACACACTTGCGATGCAGGAGGGACTCAACCCCTGCGACAAGGTGGTCAACCAGTCCCAGACCTTCGTGCTGTATGACGGCACGACCTGGACTCCGAGGAGTACCGACAAGGAAGAATGGCTCGGCAAGACAGTCACCCTCAAGTGGGGTCTCGCCCACAGCTCCAACAACATCTCGGCCTTCCTTATGAAGGAACTCGGTCCGGAGGCCCTTGCGAGGATGATGCGGCAGATGGGCCTGAAGACCCACATCGACGAGGTGTATTCCCTCTGCGTGGGTCCGGTCGACGTCAGCGTGTTCGATATGGTCTCATCCTACAACACCTTCCCTTCCGGAGGCACCTACGTCACGCCCCAGTACGTCCTGCGCATCACCGACAGCGACGGCAGGGAGATAAGCAGTTTCTCCACGCAGAAGCGTGAAGCCATATCCGAACAGACGGCCTATCTGATGGTCAATCTGATGAGCGGGGTCATCAACGAGGGCACCGGCTCCCGCCTGCGCTCAGTCTACGGACTCAGGGGCGAGATTGCGGGCAAGACCGGCACCACCAACGACAACTCCGACGGATGGTTCATCGGCTACACCCCCAACGTCACCGCCGGGGTCTGGGTGGGAGGCGAGGACAGGCAGGTCCACTTCAACTCCCTTGCCCTGGGAAGCGGTTCCAATATGTCGCTTCCGATATGGGGGATATGGATGAAGAAATGCCTTGCTGACCCGTCCATAGGCTGGTCTATGGAGGACGACCATTTCACCGTGCCGTCGACCGGGATGCCGGGCTTCGACTGCGAACGGGACGGAATATTCCTTGGCGGCTACAATGAGGAGAGTGCCGGAGGCGACAGCGCGAAGGAAGAGGAAGACTATTATTTCAATTGAGATATGAGCAGATTCAGGACTATTGCGGTCATCTACGGCAGCGACTCTTCCGAGTGGGAGGTGTCGTGCCGCAGCGGTGAGTTCGTCGCTTCCCGCATTGACGGGAGAGAATACGACGTCTATGAGATTTTTGCCCGCTTCGGCAAATGGTACCTGGTGGCTTGCAGGAAGCGCAACTCTATGAGGGTCACGTTCCCCGAGGGCGCAAGGCCGGAGGTGGACAAGTCCGACTTCTCCGTCAAGGTGCTGGGGGAGAAGGTGTGCTTCGACTTCGCCTACCTCGTCCAGCACGGGGCTCCTGGCGAGACCGGACAGATGCAGGGTTATCTCGAGATGCTCAAGATACCGTGCAGCACCTGCTCTTCGATGGTCAGCGCCATAGCCTTCGACAAATATGCCTGCAAGTGCTACATCAGGGAAATGGGCCTCGTGAAGTGCGCTCCGGACGCCTTCGTGAGGGAGGGGATGAATCTTGACTCCTTCGCCGCAGAAGTCGCTTCCGGCCTGAAGTTCCCCGTTTTCGTCAAGCCTACCCAGGGCGGGTCGAGTTTCGGAGTGACGAGGGTCACGGACCCGGAGGGCCTCGTCCCGGCGGTCCGCTATGCCTTCTCGGAAAACGACACCGTCCTCGTCGAGCAGGGTGTCAGCGGCCGTGAGATCACCTGTGCGGCCTACTTCGACGGCAGCGCGGTGAAGGCTCTGCCGGTGATAGAGATCGTAACGGACAACGAATATTTCGACTACGACGCCAAATACAACGGACACAGCAGCGAAATCTGCCCGGCCCGGATAAGCGAGTCCGAAAGGGAGGAAGTGCAGCGCATCAGCTGCGACATCTATTCCCGTCTCGGCTGCAAGGGCATCGTGAGGATGGACTACATCCTCGCTTCCGACGGGTTCTATTTCCTGGAAGTCAACACTATCCCGGGTATGACGAGCGCTTCGCTCGTGCCGAAGATGATTCAGACGGCGGGACTGGACATCACCGATTTCCTCTCTTCCATCATCGAGAACTCCTAGTGCTGCTCTCCGGCTTCATACGAAGCGCGACTTCCGCGCTTGAAACCCTTTACCCTTCGCCCGAGGCGAGGGGTTTGGTTTTGATGCTCTGCGCCGACCGGCTCGGAGTGAAGAGCTACACCCACATAGTCGAACCGCAATACGAAATCCCTCAGGACCTTCTGCCTGCTCTTCAGGAGGAAGTCCGCAGACTCGCGGAAGGGGAGCCGATACAGTACGTGCTGGGCTATGCCGAATTCTGCGGCAGACGTTTCCGGGTGAATCCTTCCGTGCTGGTGCCGCGCCCGGAGACGGAGACGCTTGTCGCGGAGGCGGTCGACTTCCTGCATTCCTGCGGGAGGCCGTGCCGGGTGCTGGATCTGTGTACCGGTTCCGGCTGCATCGCCTGGTCGATCCTGCTGGAAGTCCCGGGGACGGAAGTGGTGGCGGCGGACATCTCGGAAGATGCCCTCAATGTGGCGCGTTCGCAGTTCGACGGCCCTTCGCCGCTTTTCGTGAAGGCGGATGTCCTGGACACGGAACAGGATTTCGGCCACGGACTTTTCGACCTTGTCGTCTGCAATCCGCCGTACGTTATGGAGAGCGAGAAGTCCTCGATGAGGGTCAACGTGCTGGAACACGAGCCTCCGCTCGCCCTCTTCGTCCCGGACGGCGACCCTCTGCTTTTCTATAGGGCGGCGGCCCGCTGGTCGCAGCGCTTCCTCAGGCCCGGAGGGACGGGCATAGCGGAGATAAACGAGAGCCTCGGTCCGGAGACGGAGGCCGTCTTCAGGGATGCGGGCTATTCGAAAACGTCAATTATCCGCGATATTTTCTCAAAAGACAGATTCGTCCGTTATTCACTTTCCTGATTCCCCCGCCTTCTGCGCGCCTCCGGGCAGGATTTTGCAAAGAAGTGTGAATTAAGCGATTAACTTGACGGTTAATCGGATAATTTCCGCTCTCTTTGCGATATGAAAAAGTTGATGTTCGCTCTTCTGCCGGCCATCGTGCTGGCGGCGGTCTCCTGCAGGAAGGGAGGCCCGGAATCCGGCCCGGCCACAGGTCCGGACGGATTGTTCTCCCTCTCGGATGTCGCGAAGATGCTCTCCGAACTCCCCATCGACAGGGAGCATCTGTCCGAGGTTCACGATGCCGTAAGTTCCTCTTCCGGCAACGGTTACGATGAGGAATACACTATGAATGACCTCTTCTCCTCGCCCGGTGCGGGAGTGGGGGACGCGCAGTCCCCGACGCGGGCCTCCTCCTATTCGAGACCTCTGAAGGAACTCTTCGCGGACTATCTCTCAAGCAGATATGCGACACGGGCCGGCGCTTCCGACGTGCAGGAATATCTGGATGCCCTCTCGGAGTCGGATATGCAGATATATTGGCCGTATTCCGACGGATGGGACGGGGAGACCTTCCCCATAGTGACCTTCGACCCCGGCTATGGCGCGGAGAGCAATTACGGCTACGAAATCCGTTATGACTCCTCCGGGCTGCGCGTGGTGGATTCCGTACTCGTGACCGAATCCGTGGCGATGAGCCGTCCGGTGTGGGTGATCAACCGCAATTCCGACTCGGCCTTCACGCCCCTGGACCTCTTTGTGGAAGAGAACACGGTCACCCTCGCCGACGTCCTCCCGGAGGACACGGACGATACGGACGGGAAGGGGAAGATGCTGCTGCTCCGCTCGTTCAAGGCTCTGCGCAATTACGATTCGTGGTTTGCGGGGGCTTCCGAATTCTTCATCAAGTGCGGGGCCGTGGACGGATTCAGAGCCACCACGGACGACGAACTGAGGCTCTACACCCCTTCCGTGACGGACTTTATGCTGGTGGTGAAACGCAGCCAGATAGGCTATGCGATGCCGCTCAACGTAATGCTGCTCACCGATTTCACCTCGCAGATGGAGAAGATAGCCTTTGCCATTATGGAGGACGACGGAGGCAAGACCACCTCCTGGAAGTGCGAGGCCGTGGTCAAATACAAGTCCAAGTCCTTCGGCTTCACTCTTGACATCCCCTACAAGGACAAGGACGACATAGTGTGGAGAGGACAGCTGTCGGCGGACTATCTGAGTTCGAGCCGTTTTGTCAGCGGACGCTTCGGCGACGTTGAGGTCACCTTTGAGCTTCGCTGAGCGTCATCTCGCAGGCGGCGCAGTCGAAGCCCAGGGCGAATCTCCTGCCGTTGTTGGTGAGGTACAGCCTTTTGGGGCTTCCGGCATTCTGAAAGCGCGGGCAGAGGCCGAGTTCGTACCGTATGCAGTAGCGGCTGCGCATCAGCTCCCCTTCCCGCGCTGCGGCGGGAGATGGGAAAGGCCCCTCTTTCCTCTGTCCTTGTGCCAGCGGTCTTGTCCCGCACGGCAGGCTGTCAAGGTCGGATGCAGTGAGCCTCCGCATGGAATTGATGACCGACGCGCTCAGCAGCGGCACGGCCGCACCCTCCGGCACGGTCTCGATTCCGGTCACGCTGAAGCTGTAGATTCCGCTCCGCTTGGAGAGCTGCTCCCGTATCATCGACAGGGCGCGATCCCGCTTGTCCGCCTTCTCCACGTCGGCGTTGAAGCCGGACTCGAATCTGCGTCCATCCTCGCTCTCCACCTGTATGGTGATTGTAAACCGGCCCTGTATCCTGACGCTGAGCCGGACTTCGATTTCCCTGCGGCACGGGGCTGATTCGAGTTCCCTCTCGAAGTCCGCGCTCAGGTTGCGGTACAGGGTTGCCCCCTCGCGGAGTCCAGGGATATCCTTGCAGATTATGCGCAGATTATCGCATAAGTCGCCCCGGAAGCCGGTGATTCCGTCTCCGCCCACGAAGGCGAAGCCGTCTCCGTTGCGCAGCACAAGGCCGCCCTGCAGCGGCTTGAGGCTGATTTCCATAGTACGGTCTTTCCTCCTGATGATGCGCGAGACCCGGCCTATCTCTTCCCCTATTGATTTCGGGGTGTCCATAGAGGCCCAGCGGCCTCGCTTCCCGTCGAGGTAGAGTTCGGTGTAGCCCCGGTTGAACGTCTTGCCGCTGTCCGCTCTGAAGCCTCCCCTGACCTTGCCGAAAGAGGCCCGGCAATACAGGTCCGGATGCTTCTCTATCAAGGCGTTGAGCGCCAGGTCATACTCCCTTGTCACGTTCTTGACATACGAAGCGTTCTTCAGCCGCCCCTCTATCTTGAACGAAGTCACTCCCGCCGCCGCCAGCTCCTCCAGCCTGTCTTTCAGGCGGTAATCCTTGAGCGAGAGCAGGGCCTTGTTGTGCAGCAGGACTTTGCCCTCATCGTCCGTGAGGTCGTACAGCGAGCGGCAGGCCTGTATGCATTCGCCCCTGTCCGCGCTGCGGCCGTCTATCTTTTCGGACAGCCGGCATACTCCGCTGTAGCACACGCAGAGCGCCCCGTGTACGAAGAATTCCACTTCGCAACTGACGGCGGAGCAGATTCTGCGGATTTCTTCGAGTGAAAGCTCCCTCTCGAGGATGATGCGCGCACAGCCCGCCGCTTCGAACTGCGATGCTCTCCCGGCGTCCCGTATGGCGCACTGCGTCGAGGCGTGGAGCGGGACCGTGATGTCCTCCCAGGTGCAGATCCGCGTGTCACGGATGATAAATGCGTCCGCTCCGGCCTCTTGCGCGAGAAGCATCTGCCTGTGCGCCTCCTCCAGCTCGTCGTCGCGGAGAGTGGTGTTGAACGTGACGAAGACCCTGGCCCCGAAGAGGTGGGCGTAGCGGCAGAGTTCGGCTATTTCCCCGACGCTGTTGCCCGCGGCCTTTCTCGCGCCGAAGTCCGGGCCTCCGATATATACGGCATCGGCACCGCAGTCGATGGCCGCGATGCCGATTTCCTTATTTCTTGCCGGAGCGAGAAGTTCGAGATACTGCATTACTTGAGTGCATCGAGCATCTTCTTTGCCTCCGCGCCGTATTTAGGGTCGGTGACGGCTTTGGCATAGAACTCCTTTGCCTTGGTGTTGTTCTTGGCCTGCTGGTAGAGCGTACCCACCACGAATGCTATCTGGGTGGCGTTCTTTGCATTAGGCGAGAGTTCGAGGAACTTCTCGAAATACTTGATGGCGTCGCTGTTGTTGCCGGCAAGCTGGGAAGCCTGGCCTGCAATCTGGTATGCCTGCGCGTTCTCGCCGTATTCGCAGCACTTCAGCGATGACTCCACTGCCTTGGTGTAGTCCTTGGCCTTGAGGGCGGCGGCAGCTTCCTTGAGGTTGATGGTGCCGAGCTGCTTGCCGGCAGCCTTCTCCTGTCCGTTGGCTGCAGCCTGCTCGAGAGCGGCTTTCGCAGCTTCGGCGTCTCCGGCGGCGTTGAGGGCCATTCCGAGACGGAGAGCCGCCACGCCGTTGGCAGGGTCGGCATCGGTGATCTGCTTATATACGTCGGCGGCCTCCGCGTATTTCTTGGCGTTGAGAAGAGCCCCGCCCTTCTGCATCATAATCTGAGGTACGAGAGAATTGGCCTGCTCCAGCACTCCTTCGTCGCCGAATTTCTGTGCGACTTCGGCGGCGGTCTTGAGTCCGGCGACGGCCCCGTCATAGTCTGCGCCCTTCGCGAGGTCCTTGGCTATGGAGAGGTAGAGGTCAGGAATCACGCCCTTGCAGTTGTCGGCCACGTCCTTGCCTTCATCTCCGAGAGCCGTCGCGAGCTCGTATGCCTGTTCGAAAGACTTGAGAGCCCCGCTCTTGTCCCCTGCGGAAAGAGAAGCCGCTCCATTGTTGTAAATCTCGGTAATCTGTGCGAGATCCTGTGCGTTCATAGAACAGAGCGCGATGGTCGCGAAGGCGACGGATGCGATAAATTTCTTCATAATCATCTTGATAATCATATTGACGTTTCGTTTCTTTTTTCCCCTGACGCGAATGCAAAGCAGGCGTATCTATTCTTTGCCAAATCTGCAGCAACTTATTTTTTGCAACTCACAAAAGTAGTAAAAAATGTTCTATTTTTGTAATTATTATGAAAAGGCGTTTCGAGATATGCCTTGTCCTTATCGTGGCGTGCACCTTTATGATGCGGGGACAGGCTCTTTCGTCCCTTGGCGTGCCGGGAGAGATCTCCGTCGGAAGACTTCCCAACGGGATAGACTACTATCTCGTGACCAATGCCGCACAGAGGGGCTTCGCGGACTTCGCGCTTGTGCGGAAGGCCGACTTCGACGAAGCCGCCGATCGTGCCGCACTTGACTCCCTTCCGCATTTCGGCTCCAGAAAGCCATACCGCTTCCTTGCCGAGAACGGGGCGGGATATTCCTCCTCGGGATATATCTCCGGCCGCTCCGGCGCGACCCTTTTCTCCTTTCCCGACGTGCCGACCCACGACCAGAGCGTGGCTGATTCCACTCTGCTGATGCTTATGGACATAGCCGCGCGCTCGCGCCGGCCTCAGGCCATAGTGATTAGCGGTGACATCAAGTCCGACAAGATAAAGGAGAGGATGAACCTTCTCTCGATGACGGTTATGAGACTCGGAGCGGAAGCCCCCGAAGGCGCTTACCGCTGGATTCCCCGCGACTCCCTCGAAATCCGCACCACGGTCAACGCCACCGGCGACGTGGCTTCAATCCACGCCATATTCAGTACGCAGCGTCTCCCGAGGGAGCTTATGAACACGCTTCAGCCCCTGGTCGCCAGGGCTTATGCCGATATCCTCGGCAACATAGTCTGCCGCAGGGTGGAAAAGGCTTTCCGCAGCGAGGACATCCCTCTCGCAGACATCCGTTTCCGCTATCAGGACAGTTCCGAGAGTTCGGAGGACGAGAGGTATTCGTTCTCCCTGTATACTTCCTCGAAGAGGCTGGACGAGGCCACCAAGCAGTTCTCGTCCGTCCTTGCGTCTCTGGACAAGGGAGGCGCGGGACTCGCTGAATATCAGGATGCCAAAGCCAAGCTGATATCCGAATCCAAGCGCGGGGCGAGCGGAGGACAGACCTCCAACGCGGCATATGTCAGGCGCTGCGTCTCCTCCTATCTCTACGGGTCGGGTCTTGCCCCCGCAGCCTCCGCCGGCAGCGTCATCGCCGCGCGCGCCATGCCTCCGGACAGGGAGCTGAAACTCTTCAACGACTATGTCGCCGCCCTGCTCGACTCGGCCCGCAACCTCACACTCCGCTACGACACGCCATATTGCCGGACGGACAGTGAAGTGATGCGCAACAGCTTCAACGCCGCCTGGGCCGACGCCGCGCCCGAACCTCAGGCTTATTACAAGGAAGATTTCGGCGACACCCTGACCCTCTATGAACCCAAGGGGAAGCTGCGTCTGCGCAACGAGACGACGGAGCCCATCTCCGGCGGGAAACTGTGGACATTCTCCAACGGCATCAAGGTGCTGTATCGCAAGACCGACGTCAAGGGGGAGTTCAGCTATGCGCTTATGCTTCGGGGAGGAGTGGCCGCCGTGCCGTCCCTTCGCAGCGGCGAGGGTGCGTTCGTGGGGGATATGCTGCGCCTGAGCGACGTGGCGGGGCTCAATGGCCGGGATTTTCGCGCCATGCTCGGAGCCAACGGCATCACGATGACGGAAAAGGCCGGCATCTCCGACCTGCGCATCAGCGGCAGCGCCCCCAAGTCCAAGCTGCATCTGCTTCTGAGAGCCCTGCTCTCCATCTCCGACAAGAGGACTCCCAACGAGGCCGAATTCGAATACTACAGGCAGGGGGAGGCGCTCAGGATAGATATGGAGACTCTTTCTCCGAGGGATGTCAATTCGTTGATGGACAGCATTATGCGTCCAAACTACTTCTATACTGACCGAAAGTATGTCTCCAATCTCGGCGATGACCTTCCCGAGAGGGCGGAGCAGTATTTCGAGACCCTTTTCTCGAAAGTCAATGACGGACTGCTCATTCTCGACGGGGACCTCGACGAGGAGGGTCTCAAGCGCGAACTCTGCCGCACTCTCGGCGGTTTCCGCACGCAGAAGAGATTCGCGCAGCGTCCACGCATCAGCAGCCGGCTCGCATCCGGCTCCGTGACCTACACGGTGGAGTCCGGCCCGGGGCTTGTCGGCGGCGGAGAGATAGGGGTCAACATCGGTATGTCCGCGGACATACCATACAACATAGACAATTATATGACCTTCAAGCTGGCGTCGGCGGTGTTGCGCAAGGAACTCACGCGGGCGCTTGCCGACTGCGGCGCTTTCGTGGAAGTGAGCGAGAAGGTGGAGGTGTTCCCGTCCGAGAGGATGTCGCTTTATGTCAACTGCCATCCCTGCCGCAGCGACGGACTGCCTCTGGACGTGTCGCCCTCAGACCCGCTCAAGATGCTGGAGGTCATACGCCCGGTGATTGCATCCATCGGGGACGTCGAAGTGTCCGACGCCGACCTGAAAGCCTATAAGGAGGAGCTCCTCAACGAATATGGCGAAGACCTTCGCGACTCCGGCAAACTGACGGACAAGGTACTGACGCGCTACAGCGAGGGCAAAGACCTCGTGACCGGCTACAGCAAGGCCGTGAAGGCTGTGTCGGCGGACAGCATAAGGGCGATTTTCAGGCAGCTGCGCGGCGGCGCTGAAGTGGAATACGTGATTATCTGATGGGAAAGGGTCGGTTCGGAACAATAATCCAGATAGGGGACATTCTCGTTTCGGAGGATGTCGTGACGGAATATTTCGCCTGCGACTACGGGAAGTGTCGCGGTGCGTGCTGCATAATCGGAGACAGCGGCGCTCCTATGGAGGAGGACGAGCCGCAACGCATCGAGAGGGACTACCCGCTCTTCAGTCCGCTGATGCGCCCGCAGGGCAGGGCCGCGGCGGAGGCGAAGGGATTTTTCGAGATAGACCGCGACGGGGACATCGTCACCCCGCTTGTGGAAGACTCCTGCGAATGTGCCTACTGTCATTTCGGGCCTGACGGCGAGTGTCTGTGCGCCATCGAGAAGTGCGGTCTGCAAAAGCCCGTCTCCTGCTCTCTCTACCCGATACGCGTGACCCGTCTCACGGGTGGCGGACTTGCCCTCAATCTGCACCGCTGGGATATCTGCGCCGAAGCCTTCGAAAAGGGGAGCAGAGAGCATATAAGAGTCTATCAGTTCCTGAAAAAGCCTCTTTCAGAGCGTTTCGGAGAGGAGTTCTATGCCGCCCTGGATGCCGCGGCTAGACATCTTCGCGGTTAGCGGCCTCGATTCCGGAAGCGAGTCTCACCATATCCTTGGTCAGTCCCTCCATCTCGAGTCCTGCGGCCGTGTGTGTGACGACAATCCGGTCTTCGTACATCTTCAGCAGCCGGGAGACGGGCGAGCGCTTTATGAAACACTTCACTCCGTCCTCCTCCTTCTCCAACTTGTAGCCGTGCAGGTCCATCACGTTGCGCAGCGCCGCATCGGCCTCTTCCGGAGTGCCGTAGAAGTGCGCCGTGCGCGTGGAGAAGCCGAAACGGGGATAAATCACGGCGAACACCGCCATCAGCAGCCCGATCTGCCAGAGCGAGTCGTAGCCGTTGACGAAAATCTTGGAGACGTCGCTCTCCACGAAGCCCGCAAGCACCATTACGGCAATTATGAGCGTCAGAAGGACAATCAGATAAATAAAATATTTGACAGCGCGTACAATGTATTTCATATTGGCAAAAGTAGCATAAAATTTGCTATTTTTGCTTCCTGTAATTCAAAACAGGCAAATTATGGAAAGAGAAGATCCACTTGAGAAACTCGAACGCAGGGAAAGCGAGAAGAAAGCCAACGGCAATCTGAGAATCATAATGTATGCGATGATAGCCGTGGCCGTGATGCTCGCCGCAGCCCTTGTAGCAGTACTGTCCTCGAAGAACAGGCTGGTAGGTCAGCTCAACGAGGAGAAGCGGGATTTGACGGAGCAGATACAGGCGCTCCAGAGCGATTACGAGGGCCTGTCGTCCGACTACGATTCCATCAATGCACAACTTGACTCTTCCCGTGAGGAGATAGCCCAGCTCGTGGACAGGGTGAGAAAGACCGAAGCCACCAACCGCAGCAAGATGCGGCAGTACGAAAAGGAACTCGGCACCCTCCGCTCCATAATGCGCAGCTACATAGTCCAGATAGACTCGCTCAACACCCTCAACCACAAGCTTACCGCCGAGGCGGCGAGTGCGCGCAGGGAAGCCGCCGCAAGCAAGAAGCTGAACGCCGAACTGACCCAGCAGGTGGAGGACCTGACAGGACGTGTCTCCGCAGGTTCGGTGCTCAAGGCCCGCGGCATCAGGATGGAGGCCTACAACGCATCCGACAAGGTCACCGACAGGAGCGGAAAAGTCAAGAGGCTGCTCGTCACGCTCAGCCTTCTGGAAAATGAACTCACCCCGAGAGGTCCGGTGCGTGTCTATGTGCGCGTGACCGACCCTGACGGCAATCTGCTTGACAACGGTCTCGGAGAGACTTTCGTCCTCGGCGAGGAGACGCTTGAAGCCACGGCGTCAAGGGAGGTCGATTATCAGGGGGCCGAAGTCGAGATGGGAATCTACGTCAACAATATCCCGTCCTTCAGCAAGGGCGTATATACCGTGAACGTATATACCGCACAGGCCCAGCTCGGCTCTGCAGAACTGCTGCTCAGATAGCGGATGATCTACGTCCACATCCCCTTCTGCAAGAGTTTCTGCACCTACTGCGACTTCTATTCGGAGAGAGTGTGCGCCGGGAAGGGTGACTGGGCGATGGAGAACTGCGTCGGGGAGCTTCTCTCCGAGATGGAATCCCGCCGCGGCGAGACGGAGGCGACGCTTTCGACAAATACCCTCTACATAGGAGGCGGCACCCCGTCGGTGCTGCCTCCCGTGCTGTTGCGCCGTATCGTGGAGGCATTGCCCGCAGGGCCCTTCGAGGAGTTCACCGTAGAGGTCAATCCGGAGGACATAGTGGAAAGGGAGGCGGATTATCTTGAGGCTCTGCGCTCTATGGGCGTGAACCGCATCAGTATGGGAGTACAGTCCCTGGACGACGGAATCCTGCGCTGGATGAACCGCCGCCACGACGCCTCCGCCGCACGTAAGGCCTTCCGTCTGCTCCGCTCTGCCGGATTTGACAACGTCAGCATCGATCTGATATTCGGCTTCCCTATGCTGAGCGCAGAGACCCTCTCCCGGACGCTGGACGAGATATGTCTCTGGCATCCGGAGCATATCTCAGCCTATCAGCTCAGCGTCGAGGAAGACAGTGCCCTTGCGCAGATGGCCTCGGACGGGCGTTTCAGCGAAGCTCCGGAGAGCCTTTGCGCGGAGCAGTATTCCTTGATCTGCCGTATGCTTGGCGAAGCCGGATATGAGCATTACGAAATCTCCAACTGGGCGCTTCCCGGCAGGCGGGCGGTTCACAATTCCGCCTATTGGACACGGCGGCCCTATGTCGGGTTCGGCCCCGGGGCGCATTCATTCGACGGGAAGCGTCGGCGTGCCAACTCCCGGACCCTCAGCGGATGGACGGCTTCTTTCGAGACTATCTCCCCGCAGGAAGAGAGGGAGGAGCGCATAATGCTCGGTCTGCGGACGGCGGAAGGCATTGGGGAGTCGCTGTGCGAGGAGGCCACGGTGGACAGGCTCGTCAGGGAGGGCGCACTCGTCAGGAAGAGCGGCCCCGGGGGCGAAGCCCGCATCCGTATTCCGGAGGAGCGCTTTTTCGTCTCCGACAGTATTGTAGAAGAATTGATTTAATGACAATGAAAAAGATAAAGAATCCTTACCTCGACCTCCGCGACGAGGGTTACAATTGCTTCGCCTGCTCCCCTTGGAACCCGCGCGGGCTGAAGATGCAGTTCTGGGAAGACGGAGAGGAAGTGGTTTCGCTATGGCATCCTTCCCCCGATTATCAGGGTTGGACTGACACTCTCCACGGGGGCATACAGGCCACGCTGATAGACGAGGTTGCCGGCTGGTTTGTCACCCGCAGGCTGCAGACCGCCGGGGTCACCACCAACCTCAACCTGCGCTATCGCAGGAGCGTCCCTGTCGGGGAGAACGTCACCCTCGAGATCCGCGTGCGCCTCAAGGAGATGAAGCGCAATCTCGCCGTGATGGAGGGCAGCATCAGCTGCGCCGGCGAGGTCTGCACCACGGCGGAGATCGTCTACTACACCGTCCCGCAGGACAAGGCCCGCGAAGAGTTCCATTTCAGAGGCTGCGAACTCGAAGAAGAGGGGGCGTGACGCAAACCGTCATTGCCGGCTTGACCGGCAATCCCTTTTTCCCCCCCCCCCGCGACACGTCACATATCCTTCAGCGACAGGCCGACATAGTCGATTGTCCAGCCTTTGTGGTGGCAGGCAATCTTTCCGGATTTGTCGATAAGGAGTTTACGGTTGATTTTCGACTCGTTGCGCTTGCACTCCCCGATTACTATCCTGCGGTCGGCATCGTTCACGGCGACAAGATCTATCTCGTTCTTCTCTCCTGGCGTACCCTTCGATCCCTTCTCCCAATAGTTCGTCACGATATTGTATTTCCCGGTCTCCATATATGTCTGCCGGAACCATTTCTCTAGCACAAAGCCGGAAAAGGTTTCGTAATCGCACTCTATCCGCTCGCGGACATAATCCATATTGCCGATTTCCACGGCGCTCCTGTACTTGTAGATGAAGCGGAACCAGAAATTGAGAAAGTTGTCCGCGATATAATACCTCACGTTCCTTGACTGCTCTCCGCCGAGATATGGACGCACTTTGGACACGATGTTGAAATCATTTTCCAACTTATCCAGATAGCCTCCGGTCTCGAATCCGACGTAGCCGGTCATATCTCCACGGTGTGTGTATCCGCTTGCAAGAGCCGACAGAACCGAAAAATAGTTTCCATATTCCCTGCCGAACTCATCGGCCATAAGCTCTTTCCCTTCATCGATGAAATATGACCCCATGGAGATTGTCGAGCTGATAATGTCCGACTTCGTGAAGGCTTTCTGTGCCATTAGCAGTTCGACATATTTTGCCACGCCGCCCGTCACCATATACAGGCTCAGGAGGTCGTCGGGGGTGTAGCCGGGATGATGGTCGCGGAGTATTTCTTTAAGTGTAGCCGTCCCGAACGGTTTGATTTTAAACCGTTCGGTGGCTCTTCCGTACAGGGGTTCATCCTTGTCGTCGAAGATTTTCTTCATCTTGGGGTAGATGGAGCCGCAGAGGACAAGATTTATCCGGCTGTCTTCTTTGTTGGAGTCCCAAACGTCCTGAATATCGGAGAATATGGCCTCGCCGGCTATTTTCAGATTCTGGAATTCGTCCAGCACCAATGTGAAATTCCTCCTTTTCGAGATATTCAGTATCGCCTCGAAAAGCCGTCTGAAGGAAGTAAAATCTCCGAGATCCTCTCCGAGCACCTCCCGCACAATTCCCACCAGCTCCTGACAGAGCAGGTTTTCGCTCTTCTTTCCTACAAAAAAGTAGAGAAACGGGATGGAGGTGAACGAGTGCTTGATAAGCGTGGTTTTCCCGATACGTCTCCGGCCCGTCATCACAATCATCTGGGCGCTTTCAGACGAAAGCGACTCACACCTTCTCAATGCCGCCACCTCGGCGTCCCTGTCATAAAATCTCATAATGGCGCGATTTAATGTAACAGCGGTTACTGTAACCGCTGTTACAAAGATAACGATTTACAATGAAGATGCAACAGTCTTTGCAATTTCGTCGTACCCGACTCCGTCCTCGGCATATCTGACTCCGTCCTCGTCATGCCCGCCTCCGTCTTCGTCATGCCCGACCTGATCGGGCATCTAACGCTTCCTGCAGGAAGAAGATTGCCGGTCGAGCCGGCAATGACGCTTCCTCGTCATGCCCGACTCTGTCCTCGTCATGCCCGCCTTCGTCCTTGTCATACCCGACTTTGCTCGGGTATCGCCAATTATTGCGTGCGCCCTGCCCTCTGGACCGAGCTCGGGCAACGGCGAGAATGCCATCTTCGAGGTAAAGCGGCAGGTGATTCTTGCAGGACGCGCTATACGGCCGAATCAATACAACAAGCCGAACATCCACAGCGGAATGCGGTTGTGATGCC
>CAVIJA010000005.1:0-82057 GCA_963643135.1 Alloprevotella sp.
GTCACGTACCCCGGTACGCTCCTTCTTCACAAACAAATTTATCTACAAAAATCCTTTACAAAACTTTACCAACTTATTTTTTCATCATTACTTTAAAAATTTTTTCAAAAATAATTCACAAATATATAAAAAATTATATATTTTTGTGCATTGTGCTAAAACAGGGCTTATGACATCGTCTTTCCTCAACGACACCTCCGGGAAGAACGCTCTCATCAAGAGAGAAATTCTGCGTCTGTGCATCACGCACAGGAACTACAGCATCGCCGACTTCAGCCGGTCGCTGGGCATCAGCGTGCCGACCATCACTAAGCTCATCACCGAACTTATGGACGAGAACTTCCTCCAGGACGAGGGCAAGGTGGGGACAAGCGGAGGCCGCCGCCCGAGCGTGTACGGGCTGAATCCGGAAGCGGGATACTTCGTGGGGGTCGATATCGCCAGGCACCACTTCCATATAGCCATCAGCAACTTCAAGGGGGAGATCATCACCTTCATCCAGGACATAGAATTCGTACTGGAGGCCAATGAGCTCTCCTTCCGCACGATATGCCGCATGGTCAAGGACGAGGTCACCAAAAGCGGCATCCCGTGGATCAAGGTGCTGGGAGTGGGCGTGAGCCTCTCCGGCAGGGTCAATCCCGAGAAAGGCTACAGCCTCACCTACTTCGTAAGCGACGACATACCGCTCAAGAGCATATTCCAGAAGGAGTTCAACGTAACCGTCCACATAGAGAACGATTCCCGGGCGATGGCCTACGGAGAATATATGAGCCTTGGGTCGAAAGCCGACCCTAATATGATATTCATCAACATCAGCTGGGGACTCGGTATGGGCATCATCACCGACGGCAGGCTGTATTACGGCAAATCGGGATATTCCGGAGAACTCGGGCATTTCCCTGTCCTCAACAACGACATCATCTGCCGCTGCGGCAAGGTGGGCTGCCTCGAGACGGGAGCGTCAGGCTCGGCCCTGCACAGGATGATGATAGAGGAGCTGAAGGGCGGACATTCCTCATCGCTGCTCAAGCCTTTCAAGGCGAAGGGGGACATCGAACTCGACGAAATCCTCCGTGCGGTGGAGGAAGGCGACGTGCTTGCCATCGACAGCATAGGCAAGATAGGGGACATCCTGGGAAGGGGCATCGCGGGCGTGCTGAACGTGTTCAATCCGGGACTGGTGGTCATCGGAGGCCGCCTGATCGTCGGGAAGGACTACCTGCTGCTGCCTATCAAGACGGCAGTCAACAGGCTCTCCCTCGCCAAGGTGTCGTCCGACACTTCCATCATCCTCTCCAAACTCGACCGCCGTGCGGCATCCGTGGGCGACTGCCTGCTCTCCCGCGACACCGTGCTGGGTCTGCTACATTAACAGTCTATGGCCTCATATCTCCAGATCGAGAACATCTCCAAGTCCTACGGGCAGAAGGTGCTCTTCGAGCATATAGGATTCAACGTCAACGAGGGCGACAAGATCGCGCTGATAGCTCCGAACGGGAGCGGCAAGACCACGCTGCTGCGCATACTCGCCGGCAGGGACAGCTCGGACTCGGGAGGCAAGGTCATCTTTCTCAAGGATATACGCATAGCCTTTCTCGAACAGGAATATGACTTCGACGCGCAGCTCAGCATACGCGAGCAGCTGCTGCGCCACAGCGAGAAGATGCGCGAAGACTTCCACCAGGAGAGCCGGGAAGCCTTCGGGCGCAAGGCGGTGGAGTTTCTGACGAACTTCCGGATCACGGATCCGGACAAGAAGATGTCGGAACTTTCCGGAGGAGAGGTCAAGAGAGTGGCGCTCAGCGAGATGCTTGCGATGGAGGCGGATTTCCTGATAATGGACGAACCGACCAACCACCTCGACATCGAGGCCGTGGAATACCTGGAGGGCTATCTGAAACGCAGCCGCTGCACGCTGCTGATGGTGACGCACGACAGATATTTCCTGGACAGGGTGTGCAATACCGTGATGGAGCTTGACCGGGGAGCTGTCTATACCTACCGCGGCGACTATCAGAACTACCTGGAGAAACGCTCCGAGCGCATCGCGTCCTACAACGCCGAGACGGACAAGGTGCGCAACCTGCTCCGGAGAGAGCTGGAGTGGATACACGCCACACCCTGCGCCCGTTCCGGCAAAGCCAAATACCGCATCAACGCCTTTCACGAACTCTCCGACAGGGCCTCCCAGGTTTATAGCAGCAAAAGCGTCAGCCTCGACGGAGTCGGCGAAGCCTCGCGCCTCGGCAGGAAAATCATCGACTGCAAGGCAGTGAATTACAGCTGGGAGGGCAGATACCTGCTCAAAGACTTCAGCTACAACTTCCAGCGTTTCGACAAGATAGGCATAGTGGGGCGCAACGGCATCGGGAAGTCGACCTTCCTCAGCCTGCTCACCGGAGAACTCGCCCCCGACTCCGGCATCATCGAAAGAGGAGAATCGCTCGTCATAGGCTACTACCGTCAGAGCGGGATAAAGCTCGACGGAGATGAGACCGTACTCGACATAGTGGGAGACACCCGCCTGCTGGGACGCTTCCTCTTTCCGCACGATATGCTGACCACCCGCGTCTCGCGGCTCTCGGGCGGAGAGAAACGGAGGCTCTACCTGCTCACCATCCTGATGCGCAATCCGAATCTGCTGATTCTCGACGAGCCGACCAACGACCTGGACATCGTGACCCTCAACATTCTCGAAGAATACCTCAAGGAATACAACGGCAGCCTGCTGGTGGTCAGCCACGACCGCCATTTCCTCGACAGGGTGGCGGAGCACCTGCTCGTCTTCTGCGGGGACGGGGTCGTAAAGGACTTCATCGGCAGTTTCAGCGAGTACCGCTCATATATCAAAGACTACGAGGCCGGGCGCAAGGCCGCGGAAACTGCCTCCAGACCGGCATCCTCCTCCGCAGCGAAGAAGGCCTCCTCCCCCGCCCCGGACCGTCCGCGCCGTCTCAGCTACAAGGAAAGCCGCGAGCTGGAGGCCATCGAAGAGAAGCTGCCACAGCTTGAGGAGGAGAAAGCCTCCCTGGAATCCCTGATGAGTTCCGGGACCCTCGACTACGGGCAGCTGCAAAAAAGCTCCTCCAGAATGGAAGAGCTCATATCAGAAATCGACAGTCTCGAAAACCGCTGGCTGGAACTCCAGCCGTAGGAGAAACTACTCCGGCTTATACGAATCCTTGAGAGTGACCGTCCGGTTGAATACCGGATGCTCCGGAGAGGAATCCTTGTCCTTGACATAATATCCGCAGCGCTCAAACTGCACCGCGATTCCGGACCCGTCTTCCAGAAGCGCCGGTTCGGCAAGACCGATACCCTGCACGAGGGAGGCCGGATTGAGGAAGTCCTTGTAGTCCTTGTCCTCAGGAACCTGGCTCATATCCTCCAGGGTGAAGAGACGGTCGTAATTGCGCAGTTCTATGCTCCTGGCATAGTCGCAGGAGACCCAATGTATCGTTCCCTTGACGCTGCGCCACTCGCCTCCTCCCGGTCTGGTGGTCGGGTCGTAGCTGCATTCGAGGGAGACCACCTTGCCGTCGGCGTCCTTTATGACCTTCTCGCACTTGATGATATAGGTATATTTGAGACGTACCTCTCCGTCAGGCTTGAGCCTGAAGAACTTGTGCGGAGCCTCCTCCATAAAGTCGGCCCTGTCTATCCACAGTTCTCCGGTAAACGGAACCTTGCGGGAGGCCCCCTCCGGCTCGGCCGGATTGAGCGGGCAGTCGAACCACTCCACCTTCCCCGCCGGCCAGTTGGTGATTTTGACCTTGACAGGGTCCTGCACCACCATATAGCGGTTGGAACGGGCGTTCAGGTCCTGACGCACGCACCACTCCAGAAGCTGTATGTCCATCAGCTGGTCACGCTTGGAGACGCCTATCTTCTCGCAGAACATCTTGAGAGCCTCCGCGGTATATCCCCTGCGGCGCACTCCGCAGAGCGTCGGCATACGCGGATCGTCCCAGCCGGACACTAGCCCCTTCTGCACGAGTTCCAGAAGCTTGCGCTTGGACATCAGGGTGTATGTGAGGTTGAGTCGGGCGAACTCGTACTGGTGGGACGGATAGATGCCCAGAGTATTGATGAACCAGTCATAGAGCGGACGATGCACGTCGAACTCCAGCGTACAGATGGAATGGGTGATACCCTCGATGGAGTCGCACTGGCCGTGGGTATAGTCGTACATAGGATAGATGCACCACTTGTCTCCGGTACGATGATGGCTCGCATGCTTGATGCGGTACATCAGAGGGTCGCGCATCATCATATTCGGATGGGCCATATCTATCTTGGCGCGCAGCACCTTCTCCCCGTCGGCATATTTGCCGTCCCTCATTTCGCGGAAAAGCCTGAGATTCTCCTCTACGCTGCGGTTGCGCCACGGGCTCTCCGTGCCCGGAGTGTCCACGGTGCCGCGTCCCCTGGAAATCTCCTCCTGCGTCTGGTCATCGACATACGCCAGACCCCTGCGGATCATATCCTCGGCCCATTCGTAGAGCTGGTCGAAATAGTCGGAAGCGTAGCACTCCTTCTCCCACTGGAAACCCAGCCACTTGATATCCTCCTTGATGGAGTCGACATACTCCACGTCCTCCTTGACAGGATTGGTGTCGTCGTAGCGCAGATTGGTCTTGCCGCCATATTTCTGCGCCAGTCCGAAGTTGATGCACAGGGATTTGGCGTGCCCCAGATGCAGATATCCGTTGGGTTCCGGAGGGAAACGGGTCAGTATGCCCGTCACCTTCCCGGACTTGAGGTCGTCCTCAATGATCTCTTCAAGAAAATTCAGCTTTTTCTCTTCTTCCATAATACGTAAGCTTAAAAATAACCGGCTTCATCTCTGTCAAATATGCGGCAATCTGTTCTTTGCCGCTTGCTACAGGTGTATTCAAACTGCAAATTTAGCAATTCCCAAAAATAACTTGGCACTTTTACCGGTCTTTTGGTCTGAAACTACAAAAATCCTTTCCCAGAATCCGCTCCCCCGCGGACATTTCCCGTCCGATGGGGAGAGCAGCATCCGCGTTCCGTGCGGCGAAAGTCCACCTCATCCGTCGACCTGCACGAAAAAATGCAAATATTTTTTGCGCATTTGAGATTTTGAAGTATATTTGCAGTCCCGAAACGCAAGTGAGGGGGAAAATTCCTCTTTAGCTCAGTTGGTTAGAGCACCTGACTGTTAATCAGGGGGTCCTAGGTTCAAGTCCTAGAAGGGGAGCAGAAGCGGCACCGGAGTCTTCCGATGCCGCTTTTTTGGAAACTGTACATTCGCCGCGGATCCGCATCGGGATTCCCGGGACTCCGGCAAGCCCCGTGGCGAGTCATTTCAGAGGTCTTTGAAATAAGGGAGGGGCGATCTGCCGCTCATATGAGAGGAAAGTCCGGACAGGAAAGGGCATCCCGCTGCGGAAAGCGCAGGTAGGGGCAACCTTACGCCCGCCGTAACAGAAAATTACAGCCGCAAGGCAATGGTGAAAACGCGAGGCAAGAGCTCACGACGCAGAGGCAGCGATGCCCTGCGGGTACGGCACCGGGACCTGCAAAACCAAATATACCGGCAAACGAGGACGGCCCGTCCGATGCCGGGGGGTAGGTTGCGAAGATAAATGGCAGAATAAAACAGAAACCGGCTTACGGCCCGTCCCTTATTTCTTTATCTTCTTCATTATAGAGGAAAACGCCTTCATCCTGATCTGGTCCTTCTTCTGCATCAGGCGACCCGCCACCTCACGGTTGAGCTGCGGGAAGCGCTCGAAGAGACTGTCCACCAGATGCTTGAAATAAGGCTCCTTGTGACGGTCGCGCTTGTCGGCATACATCTCGTTGAAGCAGACAAGGATAGCCGTCTCCTCCACGTCGGAGAACTCGTCATTGACCGCGGTTCCGCACATCTTCATCGTCGGAGAGATGTTCATATAGGTATTGACCAGCGGAGGTATGCCGCTGCCCAGCTTACGTACGGCTTCCTTGAGATTGCGGTAATCCGCCTTGAAGTCCTCGTCCTTAAGGATAAGGTCCATAATGCGGCCGTCAAGTTCCGGCATCACCGGGCTGTAGGGACGGAGGAGATTCTCATAATCCCCGAAATGCTTCCACAGGAAATGCAGTATCAGGTCCCGGCAGCTCTTGTCGTAGGAGGGATACATCGTCATCTTCCCGAAGAAATAGATGACGTTGGAGTGCTGCATCATCACCGCACCTATGCCGTCCCAGAGATTGTCGAGCGCATATATCGCCTTGGCCCCCGCCTTGGAACTCTGATATGCCGGAGTGACGAAGGAGCGTCCCAGCTCTATCACGTGAGGCAGATAGTCCCGGATGAACTTGTCGGAGAAATGGAACATATGGGCCGTGGCCAGATGCGGCTGTCCGTTCTCCTTGAACTTCACGTCCGTCCCCAGAATATAGCGGTAGCCGCCGATGATGGCTTCAGCATCGGGGTCCCAGATGACAATCTGCCTGTAGGGGTTCTCCATCGTGTCGAACTCGTCCAGGTCAAGAGCCATCCCGGAACTTCCTCCGGCCTGCCTGAAGGCAATCTCCCTCAGCCGCCCCACCTCGCGCAGGACATTGGGTGAATCCTTGCCATCGATGACGTAGATTTCATTGCCCGCCTTGTTGGTGTCGCAGAGTTTCTTGTCAGGGGTGAGTTCCGCCTTGAGCAGCGCCACGCTCACCGGCTCGATGATTTTCTCCATATCCTAATGCAATTGATAAGTCTTCTCCCTCATATAAGCGGCCCATTGCAGCGGGGTTCTGCTGCCGTCGAAGGCCTCGCAAGGCACCGGTTCCCCGAATACCACCTTGAAACGGGCGTTGCGCGCCCTGTACATCTCGTCCGGAAGGAAGAGCATGGCGAAATTGAATTTGAGTTTCAGAGCCTTGCACAGATTGGCGACACGGTAGAAGCGCCGCGAGTTCTCCCCTACGAAACGGACAGGCACTATGGCGCGTCCGCTGGCCTTGCTCTTGTTTATGAACGTCTTGGTCCACTGAAGGTCCTGAACCTTGCCGTCAATCCGGCGGGAACATATCCCGGCGGGGAAAATCAGAATCTGGTCATCGGAATGGAAGGCCGCGTCGAGCATGGCGGGCAGACTCCTCGCGAGCGAACCGGTCTTGTTGACCGGCAGGAAAAGAGGTTCCAACGGCTTGATATACATCAGGAAATCATTTACCGGCATCTTCACCTCTCCGAACCTTCGCCCGATGATGGAACACAAAGCCAGGCCGTCAACCCCGCCGAGGGGATGATTGGAAGCGAAAGTGTAGAGCGTCCCGTCGGAAGGCACGTTTTCAAGCCCCTCCACATCTACGGTGACGTTCATACGTTCGAGCGTATGCTCACAGAAAGCCACACCCTCCGAATCATCCGAAAGTATGTCGTTCAAGAAGTCCTGATGGATGAACTTCTTCAGCCAGCCTACGACGAAAGCGGGGATTTTCTTCCCCCGGAACTTCGTCGCGACCACCTGGTCAAGATCAATCAGACCTTGAGAGTCTGTCCCAGCCATATTGTCAGTGTTTTAGTACAGACGCGAATATAGTAATAAAAACGGAGTTTTATCCTATCCTCTCGGCCTGGAGGTCGTATTCTTCCGCAGCGGTGACCTTCACCCGGATGAAGTCCCCCGGCCTTGCCGGGAGAGCAGCGCCCTTCACGATGATCTCCCCGTCCACCTCCGGACTCTCGTACTGCGAGCGGCAGACGAGCGTGCCGTCCTGCAGGACTTCGTCCACCATGACTTCGAGTTCCGAACCGACGCGGGAGAGATTGTACTGATAGGAAATCCCGCCCTGCAGCGACATCAGACGGTCAAGACGGGAGAGTTTCTCCTCCTGAGGCACGTCATCCTTGAAATGCTCCGCACCATACGTCCCCTCCTCCTCGGAGTAGGTGAACGCGCCGAGCCTTTCGAAACGGGCCTCGCCGACAAAGTCGAGCAGCTGCCCGAACTCCTCCTCCGTCTCCCCCGGATGCCCCACTATCATCGTGGTCCTCAGGACCACTCCGGGCACCCTGCGGCGCAGTTCTGCAATCAGCCTGCGCGTCCACGCCCCGTCCACATTGCGGTGCATCCTGTCCAGGACGCCGTCCGAGATGTGCTGAAGCGGTATATCGAGGTACTTGCACACCTTGGGGTTATTCGCCATCTGTTCAAGCACGTCCTCCGGGAAATCCGCCGGATAGGAATAGTGGATGCGTATCCACCTTATACCGTCAATCTCCGACAGACGGCCTATCAGCTCGGCCAAAGCCCGCCTGTGATACAGGTCAAGGCCGTAGTACGTCGTATCCTGGGCGATGAGTATCAGCTCCTTCACTCCCCCGGCGGCAAGGGCTTCAGCCTCCTGCACCAGGCTTTCCATCGGGACGGAGCGGTGCGCTCCCCGGATGAACGGAATGGCGCAATAGGAACATCTACGGTCGCAGCCCTCAGATATCTTGAGGTAGGCGTAGCCCTTCCCGGCGCGTGGCCTGCGGCGGACTGCCGCATCGGGACTTACCCCCAGATGCCGCAGCACCGGAGCAAGGTCCCTCGCTCCGAACCAGGCATCCACCTCCGGAATCTCTTTACGGAGTTCGGAAGCATAACGCTGCGAGAGGCAGCCGAACACGACCACCTCCGAAGCCTCACCCCGGCTCTTGCAGGCGACGGCCTCGAGGACGGCGTTGACCGATTCCTCCTTGGCGTCTCCGATGAAGCCGCAGGTGTTGACCAGAAGGCTGTCCACCGGCCCTTCTTCCGCTATCTCGAATTCCTCCTCCGGCAGACGCGAAATCAGATGCTCCGTGTCCACCGTGTTCTTCGAGCAGCCGAGGGTGACGACCTTAATCCTCCGCCGCCTGCTGTCCATCCTCTTCCTTCACGAAATCCAGGGAAGCGTATTGCACAATCTGACCGTACCAGTCGATGATCTTGCGCATATGCGAAAGGTAGAAGCGGCTTCCGTCGTAATTCGGCACCGCCTTGCGGAACAGTCCCTCGATCTCGGCGTCCGGAGCTTTGGATGAAGGTGCCGGAGTCTCACCAAGCGCCTCCTTGAGCGCGAGGAACACGTCCGCGAGCTTCATCTCGCCCTCGGAAGTATAGATTGCTATGTCGGCGAGAGCGGTGATGCGGCTCGAAGCTCCGAATACCGTTCTCTTCTTGTCTGAAAGACTTTCGGCGACGGCACCGTTGCGGGCCTGCGCCACATACACGTAGAGGCCTCTCTGCCCTGAAACGGCGAGGACCTTTCTCAAATCAGTCTGCATAATAATTCTTCTGTCTTTAAATGTAATTCTTCTATCGTAGAATCATTCTCAATCGTATAAAAAACCCTTCCGGAATCGAAGCTCTGCAGCGCCCCCCGGATTGCGGCGTGCGGGTTGCGCCCCAGGCGGAGAGACTCCGGAGCCGTGACGAGCAGCACCTTGTCGTAAAGGGAGTCGAACTGGGGTTTGTCCAGAGCCACCGCCGACTCGATGAAAGCGAGTTCCGAGGCCAGCGAGGCTTTCCACTTCTGAATGTCCTCCACCACATAAGGGTAGACCATGCTCTCCAGCTTCAGACGCTTCTGTCTGTCGGTAAATATCACGGCAATATCCTTCCACTCTATCCCGAGCGCCTCCTCTATCCGGCTCCGGAGACCCGGGACCGAAGAATACAGGCGCTTGGTGCGGGAGTCGCAGTCATATACCGGCAGACCTCTGCCGGAAAGGTATCTGCACACCTCCGACTTGCCGCTCCCTATAGGCCCTGTGACAAGAATGGTCGTCATCGCTGCTCGGAAGAAGAGCGGACTATGCAGTCGAACACCTCCGGACTTATCGCGCAGGAGATGATTCCGGACGGCAGACTCTCCGTCCCGGCGACGCATCGCCCGGTAATCGAACCCGCGAAGTCGGCGTAATCGACATATACCTTCACCTTCTGGAGAGGATCGGCCCCGATAGGGAACACGCAGCGGAGAGTGACCGTCGCCTTCGAAGGCAGAACCACGAGTTCGGAGCCGCGAGGGACATTTCTCGTCTCCACGTCCACTTCCCCCGACACCTCGATATATCTGGACACGTCCATAGAATACACCGCCTCCGTCGCGGACAGTCTGACTCCGGACGGAACTTCGAGTTTCACCGTGCCGTGCACGCTGCTTCTTAGGTCACGCAGGTTTATCGGGCCGGTCAGCACGTAGTCTATGTTCTCTATCCTCGCCGGCTCGCCATAGACCAGCACCGAATCCGGCTGAAGCGTCATAGGGTGCACCGGCATATACTGCGGCTCGAAGGAAAGCGACTGCACCTTGCGGACAGGCACCTTCCTGTAGGAGACCTCCGGGAAGACGAACCTGGGGGCTTCGGAGATGAAGGATTCGACAGAAACCCCGTCTCCGAATATCTGGGAGCTGTATCTGTAGAGATTGGATACCGGAATCGAGTACAGGTTTCCGCCCTCGTGCCGGAAGTCCGACGGACTGACGCGGACGCGGACGGGACGCTTGTTGCGTCCGGACATCTTCGCGTGCCGGAAGCCGGTAGCCTTAAGCTGCGCGGCAACCGTAGCCTCCGTGGAGGAGACTCCTGCGTGCCCCTCGATATTGCTGTCCGCCACCACTGGCACGCTGACCATATTCACATAGACCTGAGACAGGTTGTGAATCAGCCATATGCCGGCAGACAGCATCAGGCAGAGGAGAAGCTGTACCCAATTGTTCTTCATCCGCTACTTCTTCTCCGACGGCTGGGAAGCGACATCGGACATATCCTTCTGGATGGAGGACTTGTCGACGCGAATCTTCACCTCACCGTCCACCTTGACAAGCACGGTGCGCTCGTCGACGTCGGCCAGCACCCCGTAGATGCCTCCGGCGGTCACCACCTTGTCTCCCTTCTTGAGGGCCCTGCGCATCTCTTCGAGGGCCTTCTGCTGCTTGCGCTGAGGCCTGATCATAAAGAACCACATCACGAAGAAGATGAGTATGAGCATTACCCACATGCTGAGGCTGCTGCTGCCGGCCGCCGCAGGAGCGGGGCTCTGTAAAATCGCTGTAATCATTTTATAAAGCTATTTTTTAAAGTTGTTGGATTATTTCTCAAGTAATGAAGTTGGTAAGGAGCGCAGCCGGACCGGCAAAAGCACAGGGTCATTTTTCCGGAATTGCTTTTATCAGTTTGTCCAGCAGGCCGTTGACGAATCCGCTGCTCTCGGGTGTGCTGTAGAACTTGGAGAGTTCCACGTACTCGTTGATGATGACGCGTACGGGAGTGTCCGGGAATGCTTCCGCCTCGGCCATTCCGCACACGATGAGCGCAAGGTCCGTCGTGCAGATACGGTCTCTGTTCCACTTCGGAGTAAGTTCAGCCACGGCGGACGAGAAGCGCTCGAAGCCGGAAAAGGCGGTGCGCAGCAGGCCCGTCACGAAACTTCTGTCATCGGAGTAGCCCTCGTTGCCAGAGAGCGAACTCTGATAGAGCGGAGGCAGGCTCCACCTCTCCCCCTTGCCGAGAGCGCGGACGGAGCGGCAGCACCAGCCGAGCGCATAGCCGAGGTCGTCGTTCCAGTAGATGGAAAGCTCCTCCAGAATCTCCGCGAGATCCGCATTGTCCTCGAATTCCCTCTCGAAGATGCGGCACCACAATCGCGCGTCCTCCTCTAGACTGCTGTCCGCGCTTGCGAGGTAGTCCTGGAAATATTTGCGCGAGCGGACGCTCTCGTACAGGCGGCGCATCAGCACGTCGTACTGGTCCCAGGAGAGTTTCTTCCTGGAAATCAGCTTGCAGAAGTCCGGATCCTCACCGAGAAGCGGCGCGATGCGGTTCTCCACAAATTTCATATTGGGATTGAGTTCCTCTTCGCTGGGATTGAATTTGGATCTGGCGGCCTCGATGCGCTCTCCGGCCTCCCGCGTAAGGGGTCCCGTCACGGAGAGCATAAACAGATACAGGTCTCTGGCCGACTCGCAGGAGAGCTCGAGCATCGCTTCCGCTTCCTTGAGGGTCATACCGGGATTTTCCGCGTAGCAGAATATGGTCTTGAAGGCCTTTGTACGGAGAATTCTGCGGTTGAGCATACTTTCAAACAAAAATTAACGCGCAAAGATAGCAAGTAATCGATAAAATGTTCTAATTTTGCAAAGCTAAAAACAATAAAAAGTCGTATATGTACAGAGACGATTATGATCATTCAAGGTTTGACAACCGCGAAGGGGAGGATGTTTTTTCCAAGCCTGTAAGGGCGGGAAAGCGTACATACTTTTTTGACGTGAAGTCCACCAAGGGCAACAGGGACTATTATCTCACCATAACCGAGAGCAAGCGCAGGACAAACTCCGACGGGAGCTACACCTACGACAAGCATAAGATTTTCCTCTACAAGGAAGACTTCGAGAAGTTTGTCGAAGGACTCAACGACGTCATCGGATACGTCAGGGACACCTGCTTCCACGGAGAGATTCCGCAGCGGCAGGTTGAAGATGGGGCGGACGTCGAATTCGAGGACCTTTAGAAGTGGGCGACATTCTTCTCAAGGACATCACGGTTGAAGGCTCACGGAAAGACATACTGATAAGTAAAGGTCTGATATCTGCAATCGAGCCTTCCGGCTCCTGCGCGGACTGGGAACTCGCCGGGGACATCGAGATGATGGACTGTTCCGGCAAGGTGGCGATACCGGGTTTTGTCAATATGCATACACATTCGCCTATGTCCCTTATGAGAGGGATAGGCGAGGATATGCTGTTTCACGAATGGCTCGACAGAATCTGGAAGATAGAGGACAGGATTGACGCCGAATACGTCTACTGGGCCACCAAGGTAGCCTGCATCGAGATGATACGCACCGGCACCACCACCTTCAACGACCAGTACTGGTTCTTCGACGCGTCCGTGAAGGCCGCGCGCGAGATGGGAGTGAGGATAGCCACGGGCTACGACATAATCGACAAGGGCTCCGGCGAAGAGGCCGAAAGGCAGAAGGCCCAGTGCGAGGCCAAGAGCGGGCCGTATCTCGGAAAGGACACCCCCGGCCTCATCTACGGGATAGCCTTCCACGCGATATATTCCGTGCGGGAGGATATGATGCTCTGGGCTGCCGACTATGCCGCTAGACACGATCTCAATCTGCACATACATCTCTGCGAGACCCGCAAGGAGGTCGAGGACTGCAAGGCCGCGCACGGCGGACTGACCCCGGTGGAATACCTCGACTCCCTGGGGATACTCTCTCCGAGGGTGATTGCGGCGCACACCCTGTGGGTTACGCCCCACGACATAGAGATTCTCGCACGGAGAGGAGTGCACTGCGTACACAACGTCAACTCCAACACAAAGCTCTCCTCCGGCTACCGCTTCCTCTACAACGAGATGCGGGACGCGGGCATCAATATCTGCATCGGGACCGACGGCTGCGCTTCATCCAACAACCTCGACATCCTTGAGGCGATGAAGACAAGCGCGATATTCCAGAAGGCCTGGAGAGGCGACCCGTCGGCACTTCCTCTGCGGGAACTGATGGATATGGCCACGGTCAACGGGGCCAGGGCTCTCCGCTTCAACGGAGGCCGTCTGGAGAAGGGAGCCGTGGCGGACATCAACGTCATCGACACCGACAACACCTTCTTCCTCTCGCCAGGGCCGTTCCTCGCCAACCTCGTCTACTCGGCACATTCCGACTGCATAGACTCGGTCATCTGCAACGGAAAGTTCCTTATGCGCGGCAGGGAAATTGCAGGAGAAAGGGAAATCCTTGCGGAAGCGCGCAAACTGCTCTCCAAAATCCAATAAACACTAAAGCTATGAGCTTAATAATCAACAGAATACACACATCGTCCGATTATATCAAGAACCGCATCGGCGGAAGAATCCCCGAAGTCGGCATCGTGCTTGGAAGCGGACTCGGCAAACTCGCCGACAGAATAGAAAACCCGACAAAGATCCCTTACGGCGAAATCCCGGAATTCCCGGTATCGACCGCCGTCGGGCACAAGGGAAACTTTATCTTCGGAGAACTCGGAGGGAAGAGCGTCATCGCGATGCAGGGCCGTTTCCACTACTACGAGGGCTATCCTATGGAACTCGTCACGATAGGAGTGAGAGTGATGAAGACCCTTGGAGTCAAGTACCTTTTCGTCTCCAATGCCGCCGGCGCCTGCAATCCGGACTACAAGGTGGGGGATCTGGTCATCATCAGGGACCACATCAATATGCTGCCCAATCCGCTCATAGGGCCCAATCTCGACGAATTCGGCCCGAGGTTTCCGGATATGACCTGCGCCTACGACCTCAAGCTCCAGTCGCTCGCGGAGAACATCTGCGGCGAGATGGGCCTTCCGGTCAAGAAGGGCGTATATTTCGGAAGCACCGGTCCTACCTACGAAACCCCGGCGGAAGTGCGCTTCTACCACTCGGTGGGTGCGGATCTCGTCGGAATGTCCACGATACCGGAAGTCATAGTGGCCCGCCACTGCGGAATCAAGGTATTCGGGATGTCGGTCGTAACCAACGTCTCCAACTTCCTCAATGTCGAGAAGAACTTCAATGACGGCGACGACGTGGTGAAGCAGGCCGACCTCGCAGCAGAGCGTATGACCGAACTCTTCACGAGGATGATATCCTCTCTCTGAGAAGAAGAGGCCTCTTATTCCGAAAGGAACTCCAGATAGCCGGCCACGTCCAGATTGTAGGCCCTCGGCCCCTTGACGATGACTCCGTCAGGGCTGAGAATGAAGTAGTTAGGCTGCGAATTGACCCCGAACTGCTTGAGCGCTATCCATGAATTGACCCTGCCGACATCCTTGAGAAGTTTCCCGCTGTCGTTCTTGATCCACTTCGACTCGGGAAGTTTCGTCTTGTCATCCACATAGAGAGCGAGAATCACGAAATCCTCCTTCAGACGCCGCAGCACCTCCGGATCGGACCATACCCTCGCCTCCATCTCGCGGCAGTTCACGCAGCCGTGGCCCGTGATGTCCACGAAAATCCTCTTGCCGGAACTCTTCGCGGCGGCCACCGCCCCCTCGATGCTGTCATAGGCGCGCAGGCCGTGCGCTATGCTTACCATCCCTTCGGGGAGGCCCTCCCCTTCATGGCTTATAGCCTGCGAAATCCCTGCGGATTCCTGCCCAAGCACGAAATCCTGAGTCTCCATCGGAGGCATATAACCGGACAGAGCCTTAAGCGGCGCACCCCACATCCCCGGTATCATATACACCACAAAGGAGAAGCATATAATCGCCAGCACCAGCCGTCTGACCGGAAGATACTCCAGCGGAGTATCGTTGCGGAAACGCAGCTTGCCGAGCAGATAGAGGCCGAGCAGCGAGAATACGACTATCCATATCGCAAGATATACCTCCCTGTCGAGAATATGCCAGTGATAAGTCTGGTCGGCCACGCTGAGGAACTTGAGTCCAAGAGCGATTTCGACAAATCCCAGCACGACCTTCACCGAATTGAGCCATCCGCCGCTCTTTGGGAGCTTCTTGAGCAGCGACGGGAAGAGCGCAAGCAGCGTGAACGGCAGCGCGAACGCGATGCTGAAGGCGAGCATCGTGACCATCGGGGCCCAGAACTCTCCCTGCGTACTCTTGATCAGCACAGTGCCGACAATCGGACCGGTGCAGCTGAAGCTGACCAGCACAAGAGTTAGAGAGAGGAAGAATATGCCGGCAAGCCCCTTCTTGTCGCTCCTGCGGTCCGCCCCGTTGGTCCATTTGGAAGGCAGCGTAATCTCGAACGCTCCGAAGAAACTCGCAGCGAAGACCATAAACACGAGGAAGAAGATGATGTTGGGCAGCCAGTGGGTTGAAAGCCAGTTGAAGATGTCCGCCGTCACCCCGCTGCCCCCGACCATCCAGGTGACGCCTATGATGAGAGAAATCGGGACGGTATACAGCAGGACTATGAAAAGTCCGTAGACAAAAGCCTTGAAGCGTCCCTGCGATGCACTCTCGCTCCCCTTCATAAAGAAGGACACCGTCATCGGCACCATAGGGAACACACACGGGGTCAAGAGCATGGCGAATCCCCAGAGTATGGCTTCCAATATCAGCGACCACAGCGGCTGCTGACTCTCCCCCGCAGATGCGGGAGCCGCCTTCACGGACACCGTCTGTCTCTCCGGCTCTCCCGAAGGCGCGGACGTATCGCCCGCCCCGGAGACGGAGAATGCCCCGAAGGATGAAGCGGACGGAGACTTGAGATAGTGGTCGAACTCGAACTCCTCGGGAGAATAACAGTCATTCCCCTGGCAGGCGGACACGTCCACAGTACCGTAGACGTGGTCTATCCCCCGCCGGATGTCGCCGGTAAGGACTATCTGACTCCCCTCGTCGGTCTGCTTCAATTCCGACTTCCAGGTGACGTTAGGACTGAGCTGGAGCGCAAGAAGCGCCAGAAGGACGCTGAGCATAGGATATTGTATTTGTTATTTTGCTATTGCCACGGAACGGGTCTCCCTGATGACGGTAATCTTGACCTGTCCCGGATAAGTCATCTCGTCCTGAATGCGCTGTGCGATATCAACGGACAGACGTGCGGCCTGATCGTCTGAGACTTCCTCCGCACCGACGATAACGCGGAGTTCGCGGCCTGCCTGGATCGCATATGACTTGGTGACTCCCGGATATGAGGCCGCAAGGTCCTCCATACCCTTGAGACGCTTGATATACGACTCTATCACCTCGCGTCTCGCTCCCGGACGGGCGCCGGAGATGGCGTCGGCCACAAGCACCAGCGGAGAATAGATGGAAGTCATCTCCATCTCCTCGTGGTGGGCGCCGATGGCATTGCAGATTTCCGGGCGCTCCTTATACTGCTCGGCAAGTTTCGCTCCGAGAATGGCGTGAGGATACTCCGGCTCGTTCTCGCTGACCTTGCCAATATCGTGCAGCAGACCGGCCCGGCGGGCAATCTTCGGGTTGAGCCCGAGTTCGGAAGCCATCGTGGCGCAGATGTTGGCCACTTCGCGGGAATGCTGAAGAAGGTTCTGTCCATAGGAAGAACGGTATTTCATACGGCCTATAAGCTTCACGAGTTCGATGTTCAGGCCGTGAATTCCGAGGTCGATGCAGGTGCGCTTGCCTGTCTCGAGAATCTCGTCCTCAAGCTGCTTGCTCACCTTGGAGACGACCTCCTCGATGCGGGCCGGATGGATACGCCCGTCTATCACCAGCTGATGGAGGGAAAGTCTTGCAATCTCCCTGCGCACAGGGTCGAAGGCGGAGAGGAGAATGGCGTCCGGAGTGTCATCCACGACGATTTCGACTCCGGTGGCAGCCTCCAGCGCCCGGATATTGCGGCCCTCACGACCGATGATGCGGCCCTTGACCTCGTCGTTCTCTATAGGGAAGGTAGTGACGGCGTTCTCTATCGCAGTCTCGGTGGCGGTACGCTGTATCGTGTTGATCACAATGCGTTTTGCCTCTCGCGCAGCATTGAGCCTCGCCTCGTCCATAGTGTCGTTGATATAGGCCTGCGCCTCCGTGCGGGCTTCCGCCTTCATATTCTCGACGAGCATCTTCTTCGCCTCCTCCGCGCTCATCCCGGCTATGTTTTCAAGCTCCTTGTTCACCTGTGCGGTAAGCTTGTCACATTCCTCCAGTTTCGCGTCCAGCTTGAGTTTCTGCGCATTGAGCTGCCCCTTCTGGGAGTCGAGTTCGCGCTGCTTGCGGCCGAGTTCCCCGCTCTGCTGGTTCAGCTGCCCCTCACGGGACTTTATGTTGTTCTCCCTGTCGCGGAGTTCGGCATTCTTCGCATTGACGTCCTTCTCGTGCTCGCTCCGGAGCTGGATGAACTTTTCTTTCGCCTGAAGTATTTTCTGCTGCTTGATATTCTCAGCCTCAACCTTGGCCTTTTCGATGATGGCATCGCCGCGCCACTTCGAGATTCTGCGCACGACAAAGATATATACCGCGACTCCTATCGCAGCCCCGGCCACTGCCGTCAGGATATAGTACAAAAACATAACACTAAAATATATAATATATTATAATACAATAATTTCAAACAAAAAAATACAGTATCCGCACCGTTCAATGCAGATACTGTATAAGACAAAAGCCGCCAGCCGAACTTTCAGAAAGCCTCTGAATAAGATTTGGGCTCCGTACCGTATCGGGCTTCCCGTCTGGCGGGCCTGCCTTCCCCGGGCCGAGATGACCCTGTTCCGAAGAACTTGTTGTTTTCAGAAGATGGGCCTGACGGCTATCTTTTCTCTTTCCCTTTCAGATATGAGTCGAGTTCTTCCGAGAGCGCACTCACTTCGCCTGCGTGCCGTGAGAGGAGAGCCTTCGCATACAACTTCCCCACCGCCTCCTGCACCGCGACAAATGCAAACTTGTCCACAAGATCCGTCTCCGGGAAACGGGCGTTGAAATTGTCCAACATGTCGTTGACGTCCTTCGCCGCCTGGCGCATCATCTGCTCCTGTTCAGGAGAAACGGCCGTGAGTGGGTATTCCCTGCCGGCTATCTTCAACTTGACGCTCTGCCCCATATCAGTTCTCCAAGAGTCTTATGCATCTGTCTATCTCCCTTATCAGACCGTTCACCCGCTCCCTAGCCATCTTCTGGTCACCATCCCCGAGGAAAGCTCCCATCAGCCTCTGACTGTCTATCTGAAAGTTCAGATCAGTAATCTGCTCCTTGTACTTCAAGATTTCGTCCTCTCTGGCGGCAAGCGCCTCCGCAAGGGAATCCGCTCTCTGCTTCTCGGCCTCATACAAGGCGATGAGCCTCGCTATACCCGACCTTATGTCATTTATGTCGCCACTCATATAAGGACTGACCCGGAAATACAATATATGCAAATATACGCATCTGTTTTGAAATTCGGAACGGTTTGCCGAAAAAAGCGCTGACGGACAAAAAAAGGCCCGCGGCTTTCGCTGCGGGCCTTTCGGAATATCTGTAGAAGAATTACTTCTTCTTGATAATGACGGTACGTGAGAGAACGTCGTTGTTGAAGAAGATGGCGTCAACTCCGCCGAATGCCTGCTTCTCAAGTCTGCTCTCGTCAACACCCTCGGCTACGAGTGCCTTGTATACGGTCTCGGCACGCTTCTCAGACAGCCTCTGGTTGCCCTTGGCGCTGCCGGTCTTCTTGTCAGCATAGCCGGATACAACGTAGGTGCTGTTGGACTTGTCGGCGTTGATGGCTTCGGCGAGGAGCTTCACGCGAGCCTTGTCCTTGCTTGTGAGAGTAGCCTTGCCGATCTCGAAGAAGATGGCGGTAGATGAAGGAACATCGTTGTTGACAAGCTTCTCGACCTGCTTTACAACCTCCTTCTCGACAATCTTCTCGACAATCTTAGGATTGTTGGCTACGGCCTCGTCTGCAAGAGCCTGGGCAGCCTCCTTGGAGATGTAGCCTGCAGCTGCAGCAGCCGCAGCTGCACGGGCAACCTTGACGCGCTTGCCACCGATGGTCCATACACCGTTGAGGGCGATACGGGTGGTACCGGAAGCCTTGCGATATGCGTCAGCGTCTCCGAAGATTGAAGGGGTGACACCGAAGCGGGCCTCAACTCCGAGAGAGAACTTGCGGGTGAAATCGTATGCGAGTCCGAGACCGGCGGTAGCGCCTACGCGGAGCTTGTAGTCATCGCAGTTCTCGACGAGAAGCACCTCAGCGTTCTGCACATCGGAGAACTTGGTGCCTACGCGTGAGAAGTTCACGGTAGGACCGGCGAAGAAATATACGTTGAACTTCGCGATGTCATCGGCGAAAACGTTGGTGATGTTGAAGATTCCGTCGAGGTTGAGTTCGGCGAACTTCTTGTTCTTGTAGGCCGGTACGGAGCCGCCCAGATACTGGTAAGCGTTGCCGTCATTGGCGTCGAGTGAAAGGAAAGGCCCTCCAATCACGCCACGTACTCCCCAAACCGGAGTGATATACTTGCCGACCTGAAGATTGGCATAGAAAGCAGGGGTGTTGAATCCCGGGGTCAGAGGAGAGGCTATGCCGGCACCCGCACCCACGAAGATGTCATTGCACTTTGAACTTGTCTGGGCATTCGCAGCCACGCAGGCCGCAGCCGTAGCGACAGACAGTGCGATAAGTTTGAGTTTCATATATTAAATCCTTTTTTTCGTTAAGTTAAACAAAGGGATACGGGAACGTTTAGTCGGCATATACGATTCCGCCGCCGGCATTGTCTCCGCCGTGGCCGTGGCCGTGGCCGTGACCCTCATATTTCCCGGATGCGTCCGGGTCGGCGATTTCGTAATACTCGATCTGGTTGGAAACGACTGACTTCACGCTGAAGGAACCGATAGCCTCCTTATCTGAAGCGTCGGCCGCCTTGTACCTGTAGACGGTGTACGGAGTAGTGGTGATCACTCTCGTAGACCATACGGTGTAGTAGCTGTATGCGGAAACGGTGATGCTGAACGGCTCGGCGTCAACTGACTTGATTCCGGTATTGTAGCTTTCGGAATAGTTCTTCACGGCTGACTCGAACTCGGCCTCGATTCCTTCATTGAGCTCATATGAGCTTACGGATCCGGACTGCTTCTTCCAGGTAACGGTACCGGTGAGGTAGTTCTCGCTGTTGTTCCTCATCCAGAACTTGTCCTCATGGGAGATGAGTTTGTGTCCGTCAGCAGGAGTGAAATAGGTGACACTGGTCTCGTCCGTCGCCACTCCCTGCTCCATAAGGAACTGATAGTCAACGACCGGATTAGGCGAACCTACAGCGAAAGAGACAGAATACTCAGCCTTGCCGCCGGCACGGATGCCCAGCAAATTGACGAAGGAAGAGTATTCTTCCGCAACGGTCATATAGTCAGCCTTGTACGTAACGGTGACTTTGACGGCCTGCGCAGGAATGGTAGGTGTACCCTCGATGGTGATGACACCGTTTGCATAGGAGCCTGCGGTCGTCGTCACGGTCAGAGAGGCGGGAGCAACTGAAGCGTTGGTACGCACGTCAACCGCCGAAATCTTGATGGTAGCGACTGCATCCGAAACTTCGAATGCAGTTTCAATCTCCTCCGGCTGGCAAGCAGCGAAGATGCCTGCCAAGGCGATAAGCGATACAAGTTTTTTCATCTTGAAACTATAATATTAAACATTAAACTTTAATTTCTTTCCCGAACCCTTCTCCCGATTCCGAACCGGAAGGAAAAGGCCCTACTTGCTTTACAAGCGACAAATGTACGACAATTGCAATAAAAAACAAAATTATTGCAGCAAATTCAATTGCCCGTCAATATAATAAGGGTTGAAATAGTTTCGGCTCATAATATTGTCCGAGGCTTCCGTACGATACTCCTTATAATAGTACTGTTCGTTGTTGGCATTGTAGATCATGCCCATCTGGCCGGACGTGATGACCCTCGGGATATAGCTCCTGCGCTTCTGACGATACGGAGGTAGGGCCACCTGGAAGCGGAAGCCCACGTTCAGCTGCGCGATTCTGGCCTTCTCCGCGTACAGTCCCACCGAACAGCGGGAGAAATGCCTTATCATCTCGTATTTGAGACCCGTCTCACCGAGCAGGAAACGTTGCAGGCGAAGCGTGAACTGAGTCCCGATCGACGGGCAGTAGTAGTTGGCCGCCACGTTCCAGCGGAAGTTCAGCTCCTTTCCGTAGCGGAACTTGAACCCCTTCCAATAGTAGTTGCTCAGCAGTCCGAGCTGGGTGTCGATGGAGAAACGTTCGTTCGGAAACCAATATTCCATCTCCAGGGCGGCTCCGTAGCGGTTGCCCGCGAAGGCCCCTACGCTCAGGCGGCCGTTCAGATTGAGATGCCAGGGGTCTCTGAAGCGCTGCGAAAGTGTCACCATCCCCGGATGCACGATTCTCTCATCTTCTCCGTAACCGTCGCTGAACAGAGGATACTTGAGCTGATAGCTGAACTTCATTCCGGGCCATAGAGACACTTCAACCGCCGGGGACAGCTGCCAGAGGGACTGATACACCTGATTGATGATGAGATTCTTGATGGACAGCTGAGGGTACAGCACGATATCCACCTTGCCGAAGCTGCCGTTGTGCCTCTCCGCCTTCCGCACCAGATCCCAGCCCTCGTCAAGCCGCCTCGTGCTATGCCAACGCCCAGTCTCAGGACTATATATTATGGTCACCTCGGGGACATCATAGTGCAGCCCGACTATCTTTACCGTACGTCCTTCCGGCAGACCGGCGCCCTCGATGATCCGACAGGCCCTGGCGAAACCCTCCGCCGGAAGCTTGTACGCGTCGTTCTCTATCGCATATACCGTGCAGTCCTCGGATTCGGCCGCTCTCACGTTGACGAATCCGGCCTCCACAAGGCGCTGCAGCACGGCTTCACTCCCCTCTCCGGACTCCTGCCCGCAAAGAAGCCGGGCCGAAAGGACGGCGAATACAAATATCACAAGCAGCCTTCTCATATACATACAACAATCACTGTTTCTTCTTTTCGCACAGGACTTCGGAGGTCTCCGGCCTTAGCTTTTTGTCGTAAGTGTCGTGGCGCACCATCCCTATGCCCTCCGCATACCAGGTAAGCGCCGTGGTCTCGCGCCTGTATCCCGGGGCCTTCTCGACCTTGTGTTCGGATACCACGACGCAGTCAAACTCCCCTGCCCCTGTGGAAAGGGATTCGAAACGGAGGACTCTCCTCCCGTCGATGACGACGTCATAGCGTATGCCGGCCACGGAGACGCAGAAACTCAGGTCCGGCAGGGAGTCTCCCGGCGCAATGGACGAACGGAGTACGGACAGGCAGGGTACGGACTTCACCGCCCCATCGGGGAAACGGTTGCGGAAGACCGAGACGACGGCCTCGGAAGGGTCAGCCGACACGTCCCCGGACGCACTGACGTCGGTACTGTACAGCACCGGCCCTCCGTTGAGCGTCTTTCCCCGGGAATCCGAGAAAATCGAGGAACACTTCAGCCTCACGCCGCCGTTCTCAGTCGCGTGCGCTTCCAGGATGCTGAGCGTATGTGTCCATTTGAGCTCGCCATTATCGACATAGCGCCGCTCATATCTGAGTACCGTCCCCTCCCCGGTACAGAAAAGCGCCCCCTCCGCGCACAGCGGAAGAACTGCACGGAAAAGGCAGAGCGAGACGGCGGCAAAGGACGGGAGAAGTCTCAAGACGGATTTCTAGAATATCTTGAATATCAGACGGAGAGACACTACGGGGTAGAATTTGAAATCCTCCAGAGAGTATTCCCGGGAGGAGAACACGGACGGAGCCCCGGCATCGTAGGCGACTTCATTCGGAGAGGTCAGCTCCGGGACGCCGTGGTATATCGCACCGAGGTCGAACTGGAGGCTGAGCGCGCTTTTCGGGATGCTGCGTCCGAAACCCAGTCCGAAGTACGGTCTGAATTTCGTAAGACTTATCGCGGCCTCCACAGCACCGGCCCCGTTTTTCTCCTTCACCTCGAAGGTCCGCCCGTCCGCGCTGGCCCTGACTGAACTGATGTCGGCAGGTACATAACCCTGCACGTCGCCGTATTTCGCGTTCAGTTCGTCAACCTGCGAGACGAGAGCCTTGTATTCGCTCCAGAAAGCCTTGTCGGTGAGAGCTTCGCCGGACAGGAAGGAACTTTCCATACCATAATATATACCTGCGGTGAAGTGGAAGGAGGACTTCCGGAAGGGATAGAACTCCAGCATAGCCTTGGCGGTATTGAGGTTGACCGTCCCGGAGACGTTAAGGTCCGCGTCGTCGAAGCGTGCGTCAATCCTGTCCGGCAGCCCGGCCGCCGAGAGATTGGCATTGACCGTGGATATGCTCGAATTGACTTCCGCCATACTTATGTCGAAGCCCTTGGAGAGGGTCAGGGAAGGGGCGTTGAAGCCTGCCTTCAGGACGACGTGGTCGGAGACGACGGGGATCGCGAGTTCCACTCCTACGCCGGCGGTACCGGCTTCTATGCCGAAAGAAAGCCTTTGGAAGGCCTGTTGCGCCCCGGCTGCGGACGAGAGTCCGAGCAGGGCGGCTGAAACAAAAAGGATTTTATTCATCATAACGGATTATCGTAGTAAAGATCGGGACGGCCTCTCATCTCAGCCGCAGTTTATATCTGAGGCCGAAATTGACATATCGGCAGGACTGGAGTTCGAACATCGCCTCGAAACGGTTATCCCAGACGGAGGCGATGCATCCGATGTTGAAAGTGCGCGAATCGTATTCGGCGATCAGACGGACCTCATCGAGAAACAGACGGCCGGACAGCAGCGCAGGAGAAAAGCTCACTCCGGCGGCAGGTCCGTTTATGCGATAGTCGTTCCGCCTGTTGTACTGATAGGCGAGATGTCCGCCCAACTCTCCCCAGGGAGTGCGGAAATGCTTCGAGAGCGCGACGTAGTTGCGGTTGAAGTAACCGTTGCCGTCACCTTCCACGGCGGCGTCCACATAGCCGTTGGCGGACGAGGCCGTCGTGGGGTCGCTCACCCCCACCACCACGGAAGGCATCCACTTCCACCCGAACTCCTCCTCGCGCAACAGCTGGAAGCGTCCGGCGAAGTGCCTGTCCTGATTGAACATCAGCCTGGCCCTTCCCGTGGCTCCTGGAACCTTGCTCCCGTCGAATATCGTGCAGACGTAACCTACTTCGAAACGGCTCCAGAACGTGAGGCTGAAGCCGTATGCGAAAGTCCTGTATGACCATCCGGAAGACGGCAGGGAACGGGGGTTCAGACTGTTGTCGGTAATCATAAACGTCCCCTCCGGCTGCATCTGCGCGGACGGCATCTGCAGAAGTCCGCTCGAAGCGTCGGTAAACTGGGCCCCGAGCCTGAGCGGAGCAAGCAGCAGAAGCGCGATGACGGTCGCTGGCAATCGCCTCCCCATCAGCAGCTGCAACGGATCAATAGTTCCTTGCCGCAAGGCGGAAATAGCTCTGAGGATGTGCGCAGACCGGACATACCTCAGGGGCGGACGGGCCTACGACTATATGTCCGCAGTTGCCGCATTCCCAGATGGCATCCCCTTCGCGGGTGAAGACCAGCTTGCCTTCGATATTGGCGAGAAGTTTCTTGTAGCGCTCCTCGTGGTGCTTCTCGATTTCGGCCACCATCTCGAAAAGCGCGGCGATCTCATCGAATCCTTCCTCGCGGGCCACCTTGGCGAAAGACGGATACATCTCGGTCCACTCGTAATGTTCGCCGGAGGCGGCATCCTTGAGATTGGCCTCGGTGTCAGGCACGGCACCTCCGTGCAGGAGCTTGAACCATATCTTGGCGTGTTCCTTCTCATTGGCGGCAGTGGCCTCGAAGAGTTCGGAGATCTGGACGTAACCGTCCTTTTTCGCCTTGGAAGCGTAGTAGGTGTACTTGTTGCGGGCTTCGCTTTCACCGGCATAGGCCGCAGCCAGATTGGCCTCGGTCCTCGTTCCTTTTAGAGACTTCATAATAATACAACTCTTTTTAGTGCATAGTTTCCGCTAAGGTAATACAATTTTTTGTAAAATTTTAATACCTTCGGCGAAAATCCCGAACTATGGCCGACAACTACCTCGAGAAGAAATACGACGAATACCTTCACGGCAAAAGCATCATACGGCGGGTGAATCCGTCGCTGGACACTCTTCTGGACAGACTCGCCGCGACGCCGGAACCATCCGTCACCTCCTCTCCGGTCAAGCAGGCCCAGCTGGACGCGGTCCTGCGCTCGGCGGCCAAACTTCAAATGGATGCCACGATGTCCTCCGATGAGGCCTCGGGGCGGGTTTTCCTGCGCAGCCGCTCCCCGGAAGAACTTGGTGCGCTGACCCTCGCCGCAAGGCTGAAGGCCGCGGAACTCGGATTTCACAGCAGCCTGGCCCTGCACCGGAGCGAAGGCCTAGCCGAAATCACGCTTTACAGGTAAGTCTCAGACCCTTCCGGGATATTCTTCCAGCGCCTTCTGCAGCACGACAAGCGCCTTCGCGAGGTCTTCCTTGCAGAGTACATAGGCTATGCGGACCTCCTGCCGGCCTTCACCCGGTTCGGTGTAGAAGCCGGAGGCCGGAGCCATCATCACCGTAGCCCCTTCGTAGCGGAAGTCGCTCAGACACCAGATACAGAATTTCTCGGCATCGTCCACCGGAAGCCTGGCCACGGTATAGAACGCCCCCATAGGTATCGGGGAATATACTCCAGGGATCTTGTTGAGCCCGTCTATCAGGAAGTTGCGTCTGTCCAGATATTCCTCGTACACCCCGTGCAGATATTCTTTGGATACGTCTATCGACGCGGCCGCGACCAGCTGCCCGATGAGCGGCGGGGAAAGGCGCGCCTGGCAGAACTTCATCACGGCCTCGTGAACCTTGCGGTTGCGGGTGCAGAGGCAGCCGATGCGCGTCCCGCACTCGGAATATCTTTTTGAGACCGAGTCGAAAAGCACCACATTCTCGTCTATCCCTTCGAGATGGAAGGCGGAGATATACGGCATCCCGGTGTAGATGAACTCGCGGTACACCTCGTCGCTGAAAAGGAAGAGATTGTGCTTCTTCACGATATCACGCAGCTGGAGCATCTCCTTGCGCGTGTAGAGGTAGCCGGTGGGATTGTTGGGGTTGCAGATGAGTATGGCTTTGGTCCTGTCCGTTATCTGCTCCTCGAAAGCCTCGACCGGCGGCAGGCGGAATCCGTCCTCGATGCGGGTCTTGACGCTCTTGATGACAGCCCCGACGGATATCGCGAATGCCATATAGTTGGCATAGAAAGGGTCGGTCACGATGATTTCGTCGCCCGGGTCCAGACAGGCCAGGAAGGCGAAAAGCACGGCCTCTGAGCCGCCCGCCGTGATGATAATCTCTTCCGGAGAGAGGTAGATGCCGTATTCGGCATAGTATTTCACCATCTTCGTGCGGAGTTCCAGCAGTCCGTCCGAAGGGCTGTATTCGAGGATCTCCCTGTCTATGTGTTTCAGCGCGTCCAGTGCGCACTGCGGAGTCTTGATGTCGGGCTGGCCTATGTTGAGATGATAGACGTGCACGCCGTTGCGCTTGGCCGCGTCGGCATAGGGAGCGAGCTTGCGGATTGGGGAGAAGGGCATATTGTCCGCCCTTCGGGATATTTCCATTGCCATATGCTTAGTCAGTTTCAGTGATGCAGTGCCTCAAAGATATGAAATTATTGTCACAAATAATCACTATCTTGCGGAGCGGCACGACCGTACGCACATAAAGACATAACATATGAAACACCTACGGACAATTCTCATCTCCCTGACATTCACCGGTTTCGCCTGCATGAGCATCTCCGCGCGCGAGCTTGAGGTCAATCTGTCAAAACCCGGCGCTGCGATTCAGCCTACAATGTACGGCATCTTCTTCGAAGACATCAACTTCGCGGCGGACGGAGGACTGTATGCGGAACTGGTCAAGAACCGCTCTTTCGAATTTCCCGACGCCCTCCAGGGGTGGAAGACCTTCGGGAACGTCACGGTCAGGGACGACGGGCCGTTCGAGCGCAACCCGCACTACGTCAGACTCTCCGACCCGGGACACGCGCACAAGCACAGCGGCCTTGAGAACGAGGGCTTCTTCGGGATAGGTCTGAAAGAGGGGGCGGAGTACCGCTTCAGCGTATGGGCGAGAGCCCCTTTCGGCGGCGAAGGCAGGCTTCGGGTGGAGTTCGTGAACCCGGCCTCCGGCGAGGAGGTGCAGTACTTCTGCCAGGCGCATATAGTCGTGGACTCCTCGGAATGGAAGAAATACGAAGTGGTGATGAAGTCCGACAGGACGGATCCGAAGGCTCTGCTGCGCATCTTCGACGAGAACCCGAAAGTGAGCGTCGACCTCGAACACGTGTCGCTGTTCCCGGTGGACACCTGGATGGGACACGAGAACGGCCTCCGCAAGGATCTCGCACAGGCACTCGCCGACCTGCACCCTGGCGTATTCCGCTTCCCGGGCGGCTGCATAGTGGAGGGGACGGACCTTGAGACCCGCTACAACTGGAAGAATTCCGTCGGAGCGGTGGAGAACCGCCCGCTCAACGAGAACCGCTGGGAATACACCTTCCCTCACCGCTTCTTCCCGGATTATTATCAGAGCTACGGCCTGGGATTCTACGAATTCTTCCTGCTCAGCGAGGAAATCGGAAGCGAACCGCTCCCTATCCTGAACTGCGGACTCGCCTGCCAGTACCAGAACGACGACGAAAGCGCCCACGTGCCTGTGGAGCAGCTCCGGCCGTACATCGGCGACGCGCTGGACCTGATAGAATTCGCCAACGGCGGCACCGACACGGAATGGGGTGCGCTGCGTGCGGAGATGGGGCATCCGGAGCCGTTCAACCTCAAGTACATAGGCATAGGCAACGAGCAGTGGGGAGAGGAATACCCGGCGAGGCTCGAACCTTTCATCAAGGCAATCAGGGCGAAGCATCCCGAGATAAAGATAGTCGGCTCTTCAGGTCCGGCCTCCGAAGGGGCCAAGTTCGACTACCTCTGGCCACAGATGCGCCGCCTGAAGGCTGATCTCGTGGATGAACATTTCTACCGTCCGTATGAGTGGTTTCTCAGCCAGGGGGCAAGATACGACAGTTACGACCGCAAGGGGCCGAAAGTCTTCGCCGGAGAATACGCCTGCCACGCCAAAGGCCGGAAATACAATCACTTCTACGCCGCGCTGCTCGAAGCAGCGTTTATGACAGGACTCGAGAGGAACGCCGACGTAGTGCATATGGCGACCTACGCCCCGCTCTTCGCGCACGTCGAGGGCTGGCAGTGGAGACCGGACCTCATCTGGTACGACAACCTGCGCTCCTTCCGCACGGCAAGCTGGCACGTGCAGCAGATGTATTCGGAATACAAGGGCGAAAGGGTGCTGAAGACCGCTTCCGCCGGAGTACCGCTCTGCGGAGCGGAAGGGCAGGAGGGCCTGTTTGCCAGCGCCGTGCTGGACAAGGACATGGTATACGTCAAGATAGTCAACACCTCCGCCGACACCCGGCAGGTGGAACTCAAGTTCAAAGGGCTGAAGAAGCATCAGAAGATAGAGGCGGAGAAGAGAGTGAGCCTCCACTCCTTCGACCTCTACGAAGACAACAGCCTCGACAATCCGGACGCGTTCGCTCCGCAGAGCGGGGATTTTGATTTCAGCGACGGACAGCCTCTGAGCGCAGAGCCTTACAGCTTCTCAATCTACTGCTTCAGGATTTCCAGGTAAATTAGTAATTACTAATCCGCTCAAGGGAAGGGTCGAAGCCCCTGTAGCCCCTCTTCTCCACGGAGCGGGCGATATCGCCGACAAGTGACCAGTAGGCCTCCCTGTCGAAGGCGTCGCCTCCGCACCAGAGCACCTCGAAGGTCATCCCGCAATATTTGAAGAGCCAGCCGCTCTCGGAGAAAGCGTTGCGCAGATAGAAGCCCTTACGGCGAGACCTCTGCGCAGCGTTTTCCGCTTCGGGGTCAAGCGGTTCGATATCAAGCACGACCTGCTTCTGCGGATAGTTTTCGCGGATTAGCCGCAAGGCCTGAGTCCCGCAGCCCGACGCCCGGCAGGAGCTGTCCACGGCAAGGAAGAATACGTATACTATCCTGTCTCCCCTATAGACGGAAGTGAAGCCGCGATAGTCCTCACCCTCACATATGGCCCAGAGGTCAAGTTCTCCGCTGTCGCACATCGCGACCTGATCCGATATGGGAAGTCGTTCCTCTTCCGGGAAGGCCTCGAGATTTGTGCGCTCCATCAGTTCAAGATAGGGGCTGCCGGTATTGACTTTTACGAGTTTCATTTGTCTATTATTTGTTTCGCCGCACTGGTTCCGGCCAGCGCTCCGGTGGAGAAGGCCGTCTGAAGATTGTACCCGCCCGTGTCGGAATCGACATCCAGCACCTCCCCGCAGAAATACAGCCCCGGGACGAGACGGGATTCCATAGTCTTGGCGATCACGGCATCGGCGCTGACTCCTCCGGCCGTCACCACGGCTCGCTCGTAACCCACGAAGCCGGCGATATCGAAGCGCCAGGATTTCAGGGCCTTGGCTATGCTCACAAGATTAATCCAGACTTTCGTGTCCGTACGGGAACGCCGCTCAAGGGTCATAATCTCCGGATGCATCTCCACGAAAGCGGGAATCAGGTCCCAGGGTATCAGCTTGCCGAGCAGGATGCGGCATTTCTCCTTCTCGCGCAGACGCGCCGAACGCGGATTCTTATCCACCTCCTGCCAGAGTTCCTTCACCCTCGCACTGAGTTCGGTCAGGCTTACGGCAGGCTTGAGGTCCAGGACGAGGGCCACCCGGGAGCCGTTGAGCATAGATTTCACCGCCTTGCGGCTGAGCTGGAAGCCGATGGGCCCTTCGATGCCGCCGTCAGTGAAGTCGATGTCCCCGAATTCGGAGTCGGCCTCAAGGTCTCCTATATGCAGGCTCACGGCGACGTTCTTGAGCTGGATGCCGCAGAGCTTCTCCCCAAGGGCGGTCATAGGCGTGCTCCTGTCGATATGCAGGGCCTTTCCGTCCTGCAATTTATATCCTTTCGGCACAAGCGCGGTAAGAGACGGGAATGTCGGCTCGATCCTGTGTCCGAGCTCTTCCGCCCAGCGGTAGCCGTCTCCGGTGGAACCCGTAGAAGGATAGCTGAGTCCGCCGGTGGCGATGACAAGCCGACTGCAGTTCCAGACCTGACCGTCGGAAGTCTCCACGACAAAGCCGGGCTTCACGGAAGCCACCTCCGTCTCGCAGACTATCTTGACTCCCACGCTGTGACAGGCGCTCACGAGAGTGTCGACCACGTCCGAAGCCCTGTACGAAGCAGGGAAAGCACGGTCGCCACGTTCGATGACCGAATTCATCCCGAAACTCTCCAGCAACTTCAGAAGGCTCTCCGGAGGCAGGGTGTGGAAGGCGGATTTGACGAAATTGGACTTGGAGCGTATGTGGGAAGAAAACTCGTTCCAGGCCTTGACGTTGGTCAGGTTGCAGCGCCCCTTGCCGGTAATCATTATCTTTCGGGCCGCCCGGGGCATCTTCTCCAACAGCGTGACCTGCGCGTCGGATCCTGCATCCACAAGCGTCCTGGCGGCGAAATATGCTGCCATAAGTCCGGAAGCTCCGCCTCCTATTATCACTATGTCGCTTTTCATTCGGCAGTTTTGAACCAGACTTCCATATTGCCTGCGCCGCGATGATTCCACGCATAATACGGGATCAGGGTCAGAGCGCCGTCATTGACTTTTACTTCCGCAAACGGGACAGGCTCAATGGGATAGCCCGACTTGACCTGCTTTCCTCCGCCGCAGGAACACAGGGCCACAGCGGCAAGGACGAGGGATGGTAGAATCGTTCTCTTCATAAAATGGAAAGGATATAAAAAAGGGAAAGCTCAGCACATCGCACCGCTACGACCTCCTACCTTTGCTGCCTTCCGGCCCTGGAGGATTTGGAGGGAGCTGGTCGTGTACGACTTTCCCGATGCAAACATACGCATAATTCGGGGTATCTGCAAATTTTAAAATGTCAGCGGAGCTTGTTCCCCTCGAAGTGCCGCCGCACACGGGTGAAATAGTAAAGCACACCGAGGACATTGACCGCTGCGGCTATCAGGAATGCGGCCGAATAGCCCATACGCTCGGCGATGAGGCCACCGGAAAGCACGCCCAGTCCAACTCCCGCGTCCCAGGAAGTCAGTATCGAGGAATTGGCCGTTCCACGCTGATTGTTCTCCGCAAGATTGATGAACATAGTCTGGAAAGCCGGATACATATGGCCGTTTCCGAGACCGATGACAAATGCGGCCGCATAGTAGGCCATCTGCGTATGCACTAGGGAAAAAAGGGCGTATCCGAGGGCGGAAACGACCACACCCATCGAGGCGTTCCGCGTCACCCTGTTGTCCCTGAGGGCCCGCGCTCCCGTCAGGCGTGAGACGATGAGGCCCACGGCGAAGAGCGAGAAGAACAGCCCCGTCCCCTGAGCGATCCCGAGCTGCTGCTTGCCATAGATGGCGACGTAAGTCGACAGCACGCCATAACTGAAGGCATAGCAGAGCATGGCCACAGCCTCCCGCCATCCTTTGAGCAGGAAGAAACGGTCGAGGGATATTACGGCTTTCTCGGTCACGAAATCCCGGGCGGGCATCTTGATGGTGGAGTCGATGAGCAGCCCCGCAAAAGAGAATATGAGCGACAGCCAGAACAGGGACTGGAAATTGCCGGAGAATGCCTGCAGTACGTAAATGGCAAGCACGGGACCCAGGGCGGTGGCGAGATTGTTGCTAAGTCCGTAATATCCTATGCCCTCGCCTCTGCGGGACGAAGGCAGGACGTCTATGGCCACGGTGCTGGCCGCCACGGTGGCAGCCCCGAAAGGAGCGCCGTGCAAGGTGCGGAACAGGGCGAATACGGTCAGCGACCCCGCAACGAGATATCCGGCAAAAAGCGCAAAGAAAATGAAGTTGCACACGAGCAGGACGGTCTTCCTGGGGAAGCTGTCCACGAGAAAACCGCTGAAAGGCCTTGCCGCCAACGTCATCACGGCATACCCCGCAAGAACAAGCCCGATAGTGTCCTTCCCCGCCCCGAACTCTTCGCTGAGGTACAGAGGCAGCAGCGGCACAATCAGGGTAAAGGAGAAATTAATCAGGAAGTTCCCGATCCAGATCTTTACGTAATTGGCATTCCACAATCTTTCCATCTCATTTGATGCCTGCAAATATGGCAGGCGCGACAGGACTCTCCGCACATTCTCGCTATCCATTACTTAGTAATGATGAAAAAATAAGTTGGTAAAGTTTTGTACAGGATTTTTGTAGATAAATTTGTTTGTGAAGAAGGAGCGTACCGGGGTACGTGACTGATGAACAAATGAATTTAGAACAAAAAGACCAGCAAAAGTACCAAGTTATTTTTTAGGAATTACTTAATTCATTCACAAACAATTGAGAGCCATTTGTCTCCCCGCCGGGGCGAATTGTCCGAGGGAAATCAGATGTTGCTGAACGGCTCGACGGACGCTTCGGATCTATGCATCGCGACATCCCCGCCGTAGATTACGTGCAGAGAGGAGGCGTCGGCTCCGGAGAGTTTCGACCAATACCTGAGACCGTGGAGGAAAGAATCATTATACGTCTCAGCAGATTTGATTTCGTACGCATCCACCCTATCGCCATCGCGACGTATCAGATCCACTTCATTGCCGACACTGTCTCTCCAGAACGATACCGAAGGCTCGATAATGCCATGGTTGAAGTCGTTCTTGACGATATCGGAGATGACCATATTCTCGAACAGATTGCCGCGAAGATAGTGTGTATTCATCTGAGTCTCAGTCTTTATCTCCAGAAGCGAACACGCCAGCCCGGTATCATAGAAATACAGCTTCGGGGACTTCACGAGTCTTTTGGAGAAGTTGTTGTGGTCCGGCTTGAGAAGGAAGACTACGTAGCTTGTCTCAAGGATTGAAAGCCAGGCATCCACCGTGGGAACCGTGACGCCGCAGTCATTGGCCAGAGAAGACTTGTTGAGCAGCTGTCCGACTCTTGCGGCACAGAGTTTCAGAAACCTGACAAAGCGTCCGAGATCGCCGACATTCTTGAGATTGCGGACATCGCGCTCGACATAGGTATTGATGTAGTTCGGGTAATAGTCATCCGGAGCAATACCCTTGTCATACAGGCGCGGATAACAGCCCTGCAAGAGCCTTGTATCCGTGCTTTGCGGCATAATGCCGCCCGCTTCCATCTCCGACTTCGAGAACGGCAGCAGGTGAAGCAGTCCCGTCCTTCCCGCCAGGCTCTGGTCCACCGCTTCCATAAGCTGCATATTCTGAGAACCTGTAAGGATGTACATTCCCTCCCTGCCCGCATCATCGCAGTGAGTCTGCAAATATGACAGAAGCGATGGAACTCTCTGCACCTCGTCTATGATAGTCCGGTCCGGATAAGTGGAGATGAAACCGCGCGGGTCCGCCCGGGCAAACTCCCTGTTGTCCAGATCCTCAAGAGAAACCTTCCTATAATCCGGGAAGGTACTTTTAGCCAAGGTCGATTTCCCCGACTGTCTTGGCCCGGTAATCACCACGAACGGGTATTGTTTCGAGAGAGCTATAGCCTTATCCCTCAACTCGCGAGCTATCATAAACTCAAGTTTTGCAAGTAATAAAGTTTGTTGAAAAATAAGCATTGTGCAGGTACTTGCAAAACTTTTCCTCCCGCACAAGCTTCGCTTATTGTTATTATATTACCCTTTCCCTAAATCCCTTTCCTCGGGAAAGGGACTTTCTTTCGGCCCTATGGGCCTCTAAAACCGTGTTTCGCATTTGCGAAACTCAAATCATGAATCTTGAATTTTTGCAAATTTAAGATTCGATTTTATGATTTGCAAAGCCGGACGCAGCATTGTACAAAAAATTGTGCGGGCGGGAGGCTTTTCACTAGATGCTGTTGAATATCAGCGGGAGGATGTCGTCCACGCGGTCGAATTTCCAGATTTTGCCCTCGGCGACCATAAGGACGGACATAGGCTTGCCGGACTTGGCCTGGTACTGGGCCATCACCTGACGGCACGCGCCGCAAGGGGTCGCGGGATTCTCCCCCAGCCTGCCGAGGACTCCCCCGGCGAGCGCGATACTCACCATATCCTTGTCGGGATAGCGCGCGCTTGCCGCAAACATCGCCGTGCGCTCGGCGCAGAGTCCGGACGGGAAGGCGGCGTTCTCCTGATTGGCCCCGCGGACTATCTGCCCGTTGGACATACGCACCGCCGCACCCACGTGGAAGTGGGAATATGGGGCATAGGCGCAGCCCATAGCCGCTATCGCCTCGCAGGCGAGTTCCCGGTCTTCAGCGGAGAGTTCCCCGAGGGAGGAATATTCATAGTATTTGATGTCAAGTTGCCTTGTTCCCATAAGTCTTGGTGCTTAGTTTTATCTTAAACCCCTCAAATATAGGGAATTTAAACCAAGTTGCGGCACAATCGCCCAGTTTTTTGGCTGCGCGGGGCTTGATTGTAGCTGATTTATGCCCTATTTTTGCGAAAATTTGTTTCAGCGATGAAAATTTGCGTCGGACTCTCCGGTGGTGTGGATTCGAGCGTCGCCGCGCTGTTGCTCAAGCGGCAGGGATGTGACGTGTTCGCGATGTTTATGCAGAACTGGCACGACACGGAAGGCACGCTGCACGGGGACTGCGAATGGGAAGAGGACCGCTTCGTGGCGGAGATGGTGGCGCGCAAGATAGGCATTCCCTTCTATTTCGTGGACCTGAGCGCGGAGTACCGCAAGCGGGTGGTGGACTATATGTTCGACGAATACGCCCGCGGACGCACCCCGAACCCGGACGTGCTATGCAACCGCGAAATCAAGTTCGACGCCTTCCTGAAGGCCGCAGAAAGGCTCGGGGCGGATATGGTGGCGACGGGACACTACTGCCGCAAGGAGACGCTCCCCGACGGAAGCTGCCGTATACTTGAGGGCAGCGACCCCAACAAGGACCAGAGCTACTTCCTCTGCCAGCTCAACCAGGAGCAGCTCTCCAAGGCCCTCTTCCCGATAGGGGAGCTCTGCAAGCCTCAAGTGCGCGCTCTCGCAAGAGAGGCCGACCTGCCATCGGCCGACAAGAAAGACTCGCAGGGGATATGTTTCGTCGGGAAGGTGGACCTGCCCGTATTTCTGCAGCAGAAACTCGAATCGAAGGAAGGTGACGTGGTCGAGGTGTTCGACGCCTATTATGCCGGTTCGGAAAAATACAGGCGCGACTGCGGCCTGCTGGCAAAAGGCCCGGGAATGAGCGACCCGGAACTTGCCGAACTCTCCACCCCGACAGACTACGGCGACATCCGCTTCGAAGTCGAGACTTACCGCAGCGGCAAACGACATATCAAGAAAACAAGATACAAGGCCAACCCCTACGGAGCGGTCATAGGCCGGCACGAAGGGGCGCAGTTCTATACCATAGGCCAGCGCCGCGGCCTCTCCATCGGAGGACACGCCCATCCCCTGTTCGTCATCGCGACGGACATCAATCGCAACGTCATCTACGTGGGTGAGGGCGAGGAACACAAAGGCCTGATGCGCAGCTGCCTGAGGGTAGCGCCGGAAGAGATCCACTGGATACGTCCGTCAGAGGCTATGGCCATAGGAGAGAACCGCCGCTACAGGGTGCGCATACGCTACCGTCAGCCGCTTCAGGACGCGACCCTGATGATGCGGGAGGGAGGGCTTTTCATCCTCTTCGACTCTCCTCAGCGCAGCATCACCCCGGGGCAGTTCGCCGTATGGTACGGCCCCGACGGAGAGATGCTCGGAAGCGGGGTCATCTAGGCTCTCCGTCATGCCCGACCCCGCCTTGTCATGCCCGACCTGATCGGGCATCTTGCGCCGCCGCAGGGAAGAGAGATTGCCGGTCGGAGCCGGCAATGACGGAAAAGGCATTCTCAAGAAGAACGGAGAGGGCGGCCGAAGCACCAATTACTCCCTGATCCTTTGATGCCCGATACGAAACAGGCGGGTCTTGCGGACGCTCTGTCATTGATATATCCTCAAAACTTGATTTGCAGATCAAAAAAGTTTATTAACTTCGCGGAAGTTATGGTAATGGCGATTGAGAGAAGGCAAGCTCTCGATGCTGTTTTTTTAATACAGAGTATTTATTCGTAGAAATGGATACTCTGTATTTTTTTGAAATTGACAGATGGAAGTAGCTACTGAAGCCGCTCCTTGCTCTCAAACGCATTAAATTCATTTTTTATGAAAATTACCATAACTACACAAAACAGCACGAGAGAGCGCCTTACAATAGTCTTCTGCGAGGAAGAGCCTCGTAAGACGGTTCGTGTCAGAGGTCACTTCCGAGTGGTCAAAGACAAGAAAGTCTATGTGAACGCCCACTGTCGGAAACGATAGCCGGGAAGCTCCAATCCCATCTGTCCGAGAGTCATCTGCTTGCCTGCAGGTGGCTCTCGTTTTTTTGTTCTGCTCTTCTTTCATCTCTTACAGGATTTCCCATCGAAATCAGTTGTCAAAATTTCTTTTACAACTGACCGTTTAGTCAACTCATTTTCTTTCAATAAGTTAGAAATATGGCAGCCAACCATCTGCTTGGAGGTGGCAAAAAGTCTAAGAGGCTCCAATATTCTGCCAGATAATCATAGTTTTTCATCAATTGTCGGAATCTGTCAATTCTATCGCCCACATTTGCAAGCAATGATTGTGCATAAAGCACACTTTTAAAACGATTATAAACGCAATGTCCAATAATTTAACTCTTTACAACAATGAAAACTCTTAAGCTCAGCATTTTCTGCCTTCTGGCTGTCTCTGCAATAGCCTGTCAGAAAAAGTCCACACCCTTAACCGTAGAGCCATCAGCGGTTGTACTGTATTCAGAGGGCAAGGAGCAGCTTACTGCCAATCCTGCCGAAGGAGTCACCTATACATCAAAAGACGACTTTTATGCTGAAGTTGATGCGAACGGACTGGTAACAGCAAACAAAGTCGGCGCGACCGAGATTGTGGCCTCCTCCAGCAATGGAACGGTCAGAATTCCAGTTGGGGTTTTGCCTGCATACGTGCTCTATCCTGAACTGACACAGCTTGTCAACTCTTCCTTGTCCGCAATGACCAATTTGCTCGGAACCAACTATGAGAGAAGTACCTCTGAAAAAGGAGAGACCATCTATTTGTATAGGGATTACAACGTCTTCACGGCAGGGATAATGGCTTCTTTTTCCAACGGGACCTGTACAGGCTTATGCTCCATAATCTCCACGTCTTACCTGACGCAATTCACGAAGTATCTGCTGGAACGCTATGCTGTCGCAGGAATGCAGAATGACTATTATTTCTTTCTGAACCACGACAAGACGGTCGTGATCGGAATGACTCTGTACAACATCAAGTATATGATGGCTGCATATGCGCCATACACGGGGACGAAGTCAGACCAAATTGACATGGATTCCATCGTAGAGCGTTTTAGAAGTCTGGGATTGGAGTAATCTTGACGAGGTTACGTCAAATACTTCTGTACAAACTCCTTCACGTACTTTTTCAGCTCTTCGCCCTCCAGAATCTTCACCTCATCGGAAAGGCCGATGATGAACCGGCCCACGCCCTCCAGCCGGGCTACTCTTGTCTCCAGGATCCAATTCTCGCCCTCACGGGAAAGGTATTTCCCGGCGAGAGGAAATTCCTCGAGCAGCAGTACCTTAGCACGAGTCTTCAACTGCAGCTTCACCGGAATAGTGAGTTCGCCGCTCATCCTGAAGATGTCAGTATCCGACCTGCGATGCTGCGCCTCGTTCTCCCACTGTTCCTCCGTCAACTGAACCTCGCCGATACGGGCTACCTTGAACACCCGGTTCTCCTGCTTCCCGGTATCCCAAGCCCATACATCAATCATCTCGGCCGTGAAATCGAACGGCTCCACAATACGGTCACCCGTAACATTGCTATTGCCGGATTCATAGTTCTTCAAAACGACCTTCAGTTTCTCATTGCGTGCGTGCGATAGCGCCTCTATATTCGGGGCGATGTTCGCATTCTCTCTGTACTGCGCAATGCTTGTGCAGTCATAGACGCTCAGCAGCTTTCGCTTCAGGTCTGCCTTCAGCGAATTGGTAACGCTCAGATTCTCCAACATTCCGGAGAGGATATAAGCCTCTTCCTCAGTGAAGTATATGAACTTTTTGAGATTTGGCAGCTGATGCGACATCTTGCCCATCTGGTACACGTTGCCATAAACTTTGTTTACTACAAAGCCGGCGTCACGCAGCGAGTCAATGTAGCGGTAAATGGTGCGCTCCGTGGTTCCGAGTTTGTCAGCCAGTTCGTCGATGGTGAAATTGGTGTTACCAGTCATCATCTTCATCAGGCGCAACATCCTGTCTTGCTTCGGCTGGTCCATAAGAGTTTTCTGTTTGCTCCGGGAAGCCAAAGATAGGCAGAATCTTTTGTTATAATATTTATACTTTTGTAAAAATTTCAAGAATTATGGCTCACAAATTGATCCAGATAGGGAACAGCAAGGCACTGATCATTCCGGCTAAAATCATCCGGGCTAAAAAGTACGACAGCAAAACCGAGTTTGACATCATTGAAACCGCTGACGGTTTGAAGATTGTCCAGAGGCACCGTTCCATCGAATCTCTGGAGTTCCCGAAAGTTTCCGATGCAGACATCTCCCCGAAGGTAAGGAAACTGATGGGTGCGGTGAAGTTCACGCACGAAGAAGTTGAACAAGACGAGAGGCTTGCGTATATTCTGTCTCGATGAGAGTTTTCCTTGGCACCAACGTCCTGCTTGACACTCTCGTGTCACGTGATAATCCCCAGTTCGCCCGGAATGCCGCAACCATTCTGAGCCTCGGAGAGAACGGCACGTTTGATCTGTTCATGTCGGCCCTTTCCGTCCCGACAATAGCGTATGTGCTTAAAAGCATGTCTCCGGCTGCGAAGAAGGCCATAATCGGGGAACTCGTGGATATTGTCAAGGTGCTTCCCGCCCTTCCGGATCATGTAACGAATATGCTTGAGAGCCAGATAAGTGATGTCGAGGACGCGCTTCAGGTGCAGTCGGCCGCTGAAGGCGGATGCGATGTGATTGTCACCAGAAACATTCACGATTTCAAGCTGTCCGAAATCCCGGCCATCTCTCCGGAGGAATTTCTTCGCCGGATTCTGCCACCAGATCTATGGTAATTCTTTTTTCATCATTACCGGCGTACCGTATTCCGCGAAAAACCGACATCCATCATCCGAGCGAAGCCTTGAGGGCGACGGCGGAGTTGATGCCGTCCAAGGCGCTGGAGACTATCCCTCCGGCATAGCCGGCACCTTCCCCGCAGGGATAGAGACCGGGCATTGAAACATATTCGAGAGTGTCGGGATTCCTCTGTATTCTCACCGGAGAGGAAGTGCGGGACTCCACACCGAGCAGGAGGGCGGCGTTGGTGTAGTAATTGCGCATTTTCACCCTCGGGAAAGCCTTGCGCAGACGCTCGGCGACAAAAGGCGGCAGCAGAGAGTGCAGCGGGGCGCTCACCACCCCCGGATGATAGCTTGTCTCGGGCATGGTCTTGGAAAGCTTGCCCAGGCAGAAATCCTCCATTCTCTGCGCCGGGGCGGCCATAGGGTTGATTCCGCCGTTGCGGGAAGCGTATTCGTACATATCCTTCTCGACCCCGTGCTGGAAGTCCATCAGCTTGAACGGCCCCTCGCCCGGCACATCTTCCGGTTCAATCTGCACCACCACTCCGGCATTGGCGAATTTCCCGCTCCGGGCGGAGTTCGACATTCCGTTGAGAACCACCGTACCCGCCTCGGTCGAAGACGGCACGAGTATTCCCCCGGGACACATACAGAACGAGAACACTCCCCTTCCGTCCACCTGCTCGACGAACGAATATTCGGCGGCAGGCATCCCGGGCCGCCACTGTCCGTGGTACTGGCACCAGTTCACCTTCTCCTGAGGATGCTCGACCCTCACCCCGAGGGCGAAACCCTTGGCCTCAAGCTGTCCTCCCCCGGCATGGAGCATTTCGTAGATATCCCGGGCAGAGTGGCCCGTAGCCAGTATCACCCTGGCGGAACGGTACACTTCTCCGCCGGCGGTCAGGGTCTCCATACCGCCGCCGTCCAGCCGCCGGACGGAAGTCACGCGTGAGCCGAAATGGTATTCCCCGCCTTTTTCGGTGATGAATTTGCGTATGTTCTCGACGATGGAAGGCAGTTTGTCGGAACCTATGTGCGGATGGGCGTCTATGAGGATGTCAGCCGATGCGCCGAACTTCACCAGCAGATGAAGCACCTCCCTGATGTCGCCGCGCTTGGACGAGCGGGTGTAGAGCTTCCCGTCGGAGAACGCCCCGGCACCGCCCTCGCCGTAGCAGTAGTTGGAGTCGGGGTCCACCACCCCCTCCCGGGAAAGCCGGGCCATATCGAGCTTGCGCGCGTGTACGTCCTTCCCGCGTTCCAGCACTATCGGCCTGAGTCCCAGGGAGATGAGTTTTAGCGCGGCAAACATCCCGGCAGGCCCTGAACCCACCACTACGACAGGTTCAGCGCCGTGTGCGTCGGGGTATTCCGGCAGGGAGAACGGCTGATAATCGTCCTCCGGAGAATAAGCCTCATAGCGATAGCGCCATACCGGCTCCTTGCGGGCATCTATTGAACGCTTCTTCAGCTCCCATTTCAATCCTGCGGCCTTGGCCTCGATTTCCCTGAGGCGCGGCTGCCGCGTCAGCGGGCATACTATTTCGAACTCTTTCACGGTTTTCCGGATGATAAATTATTGGACACGAGCGTCTCGCGAAGGTTTTCGGGCATCAGCTGAGGTCTAAAATCCCGAGGCGCGGGAGACAGGGGCTATGTCGAGCGGAGTGCGCTCTCCGGCAAGGTAATGATAATATCCGGCGACGGCGATCATCGCGGCATTGTCGGTGGTGAAGCGGAATTCCGGAAGATAGGTGTTCCAGCCGCGGCGCTTCCCCTCCTCTTCTATGCGGGTGCGCAGCCCGCTGTTGGCGGACACTCCCCCGCCGATTGTAATCTCGCGTATCCCCGTCTGCGCGGCGGCCTTGACGAGCTTGTCCATCAATATGTCTATCAACGCCTTCTGGAAAGAGGCGCAGATGTCTTCCTTGTTCTTGTCCATAAATTCCGGATCGCGGGCCATCTCGTCGCGGACGAAATACAGCAGCGAAGTCTTGATGCCGCTGAAGCTGTAGTCGAGTCCGGGGACGTGAGGTTTGGCGAATTTGAACCTCTCCGGATCGCCCTGCTTCGCGAGCCTGTCTATGACAGGACCGCCGGGATACCCAAGCCCCATCATCTTGGAGCACTTGTCAAACGCCTCCCCCACCGCGTCGTCTATAGTCTGTCCGAGGATTTCGAAATGCAGCGGGTCATCCACCCTGACTATCTGCGAATTGCCTCCGCTGACAAGCAGACAGAGATAGGGGAACGAAGGCTCGCGGACCGCTTTGTCCGGAACTTTTATGAAATTGGCAAGTATATGGCCCTGCAGATGGTTGACCATCACGACGGGGACGTCGAGCGCGACCCCCATAGCCTTGGCGAAAGAGGTGCCGACAAGCAGCGAGCCAAGCAGTCCCGGACCCCTGGTGAAGGCTATCGCCGAGAGGTCCGAAGGCTTCACCCCGGCACGGGAGAGGGCCTCGCTGACCACTGGCACGATATTGAGTTCGTGCGCCCTGGAAGCCAGTTCCGGCACCACCCCGCCGTAGGCACGGTGGACATCCTGACTGGCAATGACGTTGGACAGAAGCCATCCGTCCCTTATGACGGCGGCGGAGGTGTCGTCGCACGAAGATTCTATTCCGAGAATTATATCTGACATAAGCTGAAATTACAGGTCGCAAAGTTAGCAAGAATTCCTTATCTTTGTAGGAATGTACAGGAGAGGCTCATATATTGCCGCGAGACTCGCGGGGCTGCTCGCGGTGCTGATCGGAGCGGCGCTGCTGGCAATCCAGACCCCTTATGTGCAGACCAGGCTGACAAACCGTGCGATTGAGAGCCTGACGGAGGTTATGGACGGCAGGATACGCTACGGGGAGATGAAGGTGATGCCCTCGGGAGCGCTGCTGCTCAAGGACGTGCTGATCATCGACAGCAAGCCTTATGTCAAAGACGAATTCTGCCGCGGCTGGGCTCCGGTGGACACGGTCTTCAGGGCCGGCACGCTCACCGCGACGTTCTCGCTGCCGAGCATTTTCAGACCGGGGAGCATACGCATCGGGAGGATAAGCATAGACGACGGATTCTTCCATCTGGCGAGCGAGCCTGCGGACAATCGCAAAGTAGCCAACGTCAAACGGATTTTCGGCATAAAAAAGAGCGGCGGCGGCAAGAAGTCCCAAAATGGCGAGCTCTTCTCCATAAGCAAGCTGCGGGTCAGCAATTTCCGCTTCCGGCTCAACAATTTCGGCTTCAAGAAACGCGATTACGGCGAGGGTGCCATCAATTACGACGACCTCGATATCCGTCTCAGCCTCGAAGCCCACGGCATACGGATGTCGGACGGCAAGGTGACGGCGTATCTGGACAAACTCCAGCTCAGGGAGAAGTCCGGTTATCAGCTGCGCAATCTGAAAGCCAGATGCACCGTCGGCCCCGGAAAGACCGTTGTGGAGGACATCCGCCTCGTCGACCTGTGGTCCGACGTGAGGATGAAGTCCTATTCGATGAGTTATGACGGCACCAAGTCGTTCAAACACTATAAGGAAGAGGTGCTGATGGAGGGGGAGCTGTCACGCTCGACGCTCTCAATGCACACGCTCTCCTATTTCGCAAAGGGCCGCTTCAGAAACAGCCCGACACTGCTCGACATCAGCCGGGGACATTTCCGCGGCTATGTCAATGATTTCAAGGTGACAGGCCTGCGTTTTACCGACCTCGACAGCAAGGTGTCCGCGGCCGATGTAGAATGCAGCATGACCGGGCTTCCGGGCATCGCCAACGTGATGACCTCCATAAAAGTGAAAGGTCTCAAATCATCCGCCGCCCAAGCCTGCAGACTGCTGTCCGGCATCTCCTCCGCAAAAGTTTCCGTCCCTGACGGAGCAGTCGGAGAGCGGCGTTTCACTCTCGACCTCAGGGCCGTCGGCCCGGTCAGCAGGCTTACCGCCGGACTCTCTCTCCGTGCCGGAGCGGGACGCGCCAGTGTCGATGCCGACATAAGGAATCTCGCCGACAAGCGGAGAAAAACCGAAATCCGCGGACATATCCGCACCTCGGACCTCAATCTCGGAGAAATCCTCGGAATGAAGTCCATCGGGGAATGTTCGCTCTATGCGGAGGCCGCGGCGGTGCTGACAGGCGGTCTGCCGCAGCTCAGGGTGGATTCGCTCAGAGTGGACAGCTTCGACGCCTTCGGCTACGGATACCGGGACATTTCGGCCAGCGCCAGCCTGCTGGACAGCACCGCAAGGCTGAGGCTTGTCAGCACCGACCCCAACTTCAAGATCAGTCTGGAAGCCGCCGCGAACCTGCCTATGGACAGGCAGGAGGCCAACTACAAGGTGGACGGCAGGGCCGAGTCCATAGACCTCAACGCCCTTGCCATCGACAGGAGGTGGAACACCTCCAAGACGGCCTTCGACATACGCGGAGACGTGGACAGGAAGGGGCAGTTCTTCGACGGATTCCTCGACATACGCAACTTCAGGCTGGGAAACGGCGACGGCGAGAAGAACGTCGGGGATATGGAGCTGAAGGCGTATCTGACCGGGGACGAGCAGTGCCTGAGCCTCGACTCCCCTTTCGCCGACCTGTTCCTGTCGGGCAGCGGAAGTTTCACGCAGTTCATAGAGGACATACAGAACGCCTCGATCCGGAAGGCGCTGCCTTCGCTCTATGCCGACAGCGCTCCGAAGGAGCTTCACGGGCGCTACGACTTCGACCTGCTGCTGCACGATTCGCGGGCGATGCTGTCATACGCCGTGCCGGGACTCTATATCGCGGACAGCACGAGAGCATCGTTTACGCTGTCCTCCGGAGGTGCGCTCGCCGGCGAACTGTCATCCTCCAGAATAGCCTTCGGAACGACGTATCTGAAGGATACGGACCTGCGGCTGGACAACCGTAACGGCCGTCTGAACGCTACCGTCACCGGGCAGGAATTCAAGAGCGGCGGCTTTGACGTCAAGAAACCGGACATCAGCATCTCCGCGGGGGACAACGCCGTGGCGCTGTCGGCCCGCTTCGAGGGCTTCTCCAGAGCCGGAGGTGCGGGAGAGATCAATGTCGGAGGAGAATTCTACCGCGATTCCTCCGGAGTGCTCGTCGTCAGGGCGCACCCCCTCGATTCCTACGTCTCGGCGGGCGACGGAGTATGGAACATACGCGAATCCGACATCGTACTGCGCGGCAATGACATATATTTCAAGGATTTCCGCATAAGCAACGGGGAGCAGTCCATAAGCCTCGACGGAGGCGTTTCAAAATACCGCAGGGACACCCTCGCCCTCGACGTCAACAGGATAGACCTTTCGCAGATCGACGATTTCCTGCCGGGCAGCTACGGCATCCGCGGCATAGCCGACGGCAAGGCCCTGCTCACGTCCCAGGCCGGAAGGGCGAAGGGAATGCTGATGGACATAAGGCTGGACTCACTGTACGTAGGGCAGGCCAATGCCGGAAACATCCGTATAGCCAGCATCCTCGAAGAACAGGGAGAAGACATAGACATCTACATACGCAACGAGCTGGACGGGCGCAACGCCTTCTCCGCCACGGGAATGTATTTCCTGGATGACGGAAGGATGGATCTGGGTGCGGAATTCGACCGCCTGCCCCTCGCGACGGCAAGCCCGTTCCTCACCGGAATATTCAGCGAAATCGACGGCAGCATCAGCGGAGCTCTCAGGCTTCAGGGGATGCTGGGCAATCTTTCCGTCACCAGCAGCGGACTCACCCTCAACGATGCGCTTATCCGCCTCGCCTACACCGGAGTGCCTTATACTCTGAGCGGGCCGCTGAGACTCGACGAGAGCGGGATGCACTTCGACTCGCTCCGGATAAGGGACGACAACGGCGGCAGCGGAGAAATTGCCGGGGCGATACGCCATGACCACCTCAGCGACTTCATCCTCGACTCCCGCATCAGCTTCAACAATCTCAAGCTCGTGGACACTGAAGAGCGCGAAAGCGGAATCTACGGGCAGCTGAGGGCCAGCGGCAGCGCATCGGTGAGCGGGCCGTTCTCCAGCCTGAGCGTCACGGCCACGGCAAGCACCGTCGGAGACGGCAGCATCCACGTCCCGCTGTCCGGCGGCTCTTCCGGCTCGACGGGCAACCTGCTGACCTTCACCGAACCCAAGAAGCGCAGAGACCCCTACGAGGAGATGCTCGTCAGCTATTCTCCGAAACCCGCGAACGCGAGCGACATCGACATCCACGCCACCCTCAAGGCACACCCGGGACTCAAGGCCTTCGTGGAGTTCGACAAGGATGCCGGCAACGTCGCGTCATTCAGCGGCGAAGGCAACATAGGCCTGCACCTGAGGCCGTCCAAAGCAATATTCGACATCAACGGAGATTTCAACCTCAGCGAGGGGAATTACCAGTTCGTGATACCGGGCATACTCAGCAAGGGATTCAGCGTCGAGCAGGGAAGCTCCATCAAGTTCGGCGGGGACATCGCCGATACGGAGCTGGACGTCAACGTGATATACAGTCTCCGCACTTCGCTGACCGCTCTGATTGCGGACGAGAGTTCCATAGGTTCCAAGCGTCTGGTGGAATGCGGCATCAGCATATCCGACAGGCTCAAGAATCCGAAGATAGACTTCAGCATCGATATCCCGGACCTGGATCCGACCACCAAATCCCAGGTGGACGGGGCTCTCAGTACCGCCGACAAGGTTCAGAAGCAGTTTATGGCCCTGCTGCTGATGGGGTCGTTCATCCCGGACGAAAGTTCCGGAGTCGTCAACGGCTCGGAAATCCTGGTCTCCAATATGACGGAACTGATGTCAAACCAGCTGAATTCCATCCTGCAGAAGCTGGAAATCCCGATAGATGTGGGCATAGGCTACCAGGGGGCATATCAGGGCACGAATATGTTTGACGTGGCCATCTCGACCCAGCTCTTCAACAACAGGGTCATCGTGGGCGGGAGCGTGGCCAACAGGAAATACAACAACACCGCAAGCAGCGGGGATATGGCCGGAGACCTGGACATCCAGATAAAACTGGACGACGAGGGCAAATTCCGCCTCAACCTGTTCTCGCATTCTGCGGATGAATATACGAGTTACCTCGACCTCTCGCAGCGCAACGGAGTGGGTGTCAGCTATCAGAAGGAATACGGCAGATTCAGGGAATTCTGGAGAAGCCTTTTCGGACGGCGCAAGAAAGACAGCGAAAGCGGGAAGGTGGAAGAAACGACAATCATAATCGAGAATGAGCAAACTGTATCTGATTCCGGCACCGCTGGGGAATAGCCCGCTGGAGGACATCCTCCCCGCCGGAGTGAGGGAGAGGGCCTGCAGCCTTGGGATCTTCGTCGTGGAGGAGCTGCGCAGCGCGAGACGGATTCTGTCCTCATACGGGCTGAAAGGGCATATCGACGAAGCCGAATTCCACCTCCTCAACGAACACACCCGTCCCGAAGAGGTGGAGGCGCTGCTTCCGCTTTTCGGGAAGGGGGACGTGGGATACATCTCCGAAGCCGGTCTGCCGGCGGTGGCCGACCCCGGAGCCGCGCTCGTCGCACTCTGCCACAGGGAGGGGATAGAGGTCGTGCCGCTCGTGGGGCCTTCTTCGCTGATGCTCGCCCTGATGGCCTCGGGACTGAACGGGCAGTCGTTTGCGTTCTGCGGCTACGTCCCGGCCAAGACGGATGAGAGGAAAGCGGCTCTCAAGGCTCTCGAAAGGCACTCCAAGGCCGAGAAGCAGAGCAAGATCATCATCGAGACCCCCTACCGCAACGACACCCTCTTCGGGGATATGCTCCAGGTGTTCGCTCCGGGGACGATGGTCTGCATCGCCGCGGACATAACTCTCCCCACACAATATATCCGCACGGCGAGCGTGGCCCGCTGGAAGAAGAACCCGCCGCAGATAGGCAAACGCCCCTGCGTGTTCGTAGTGCTGGCATAGAAGAAGTATGAAGATAGCATTTCTCACCCTCGGCTGCAAGCTCAACTATGCCGAGACTTCAACCTACGAGCGCGGCTTCAAGGCCGCGGGACTCGAGGTCGTACCCTATAGCGAAAAAGCGGACGTCTACCTCATCAATACCTGCTCCGTCACCTCGGTCTCCGACGGCAAGTCGCGCAACCTCATACGCCGTGTCCACAGGATCAACCCGGAGGCGGCCGTCATAGTCACCGGATGCAGCGCGCAGCTCAGAAGGGCCGAAATAGAGGCCATCGAAGGTGTCAGCCGCGTCTTCGGGGCGGCGGAGAAGCATCTGGTGGTGAGCGAGACTCTCGCGATGCTGAACATCCCTTCCGGAGAGGACGGGGGCCCGTGCGGTGCAAAGGTTTTCGGCGCATACAGCACGGGAGAGCGCACACGCTCGTTTCTCAAGGTGCAGGACGGCTGCGACAATTACTGCAAATACTGCACTGTCCCGTACGCCAGAGGTTCAAGCCGCAACATCCCCATAGCCGAAGCGGTCTGCAACGCAAAGAAAATCGCCGCCGAAGGGGTTAAGGAAATAGTGCTGACGGGGGTGAACACCGGAGATTTCGGACGCAGCACCGGGGAGAGTTTCCTTGACCTGCTCAAGGCTCTCGACGGAGTGGAAGGCATAGAGCGCTACCGCATATCCAGCATCGAGCCCAATCTTCTCAGCAACGGGACGGTGGACTGGATAGCGTCAGGCACGAAGTTTCAGCCGCATTTCCATATTCCGCTGCAAAGCGGTTCGGACCTGCTGCTCGAAAGGATGGGACGGCACTACGACACGGCCTTCTTCGAAGAGAAGCTCAATTATATAAGGTATCGTATGGAAGGCCCCGGCAAGCCTCTGGTATTCTTCGGCATCGACCTTATGGCCGGACTTCCCGGCGAGACGCAGGAGCTGTTCGAGCAGAGTCTGGAATTCGTCGAGAGGATTGCCCCCGCATTTATCCACGTATTTCCCTATTCCCGCAGGCCCGGCACCCAGGCCGCACAGATGTCCGGTCAGGTCAGCGAAAGCGAGAAGAAGCGCAGGGTCTCCGTGCTGGAGGAACTGTGCGGGAGGCTTCACTCCGACTTCATAGAGAAGAACCGGGGCATACGCGAGCGCGTTCTCTTCGAATCCACCGACCATTCGGGACGAATGGAGGGCTACACCGGCAACTACATACGCATCGAGCGCGAGTTCGACCCCGCTCTCGCCGGAAAGATCGTGGACGTGATCATCTAGACTCCCCCTATCACCAGCCCGTCGTATGCCGGATGGACGTGCGGCGGGAGTTCCTTTGCGAAATCCTCGTATTTCGGCAGGAGATGCGAGAGATGGGTGATATACGACTCCTTCGCGCCCACCCTCTCAAAGAAGTCCAGGCACTGCCGGAGCGACGGATGGGAGCGGTGTTCGTCCCGCTTCACGCAGCCCAGCGTCACGTATTCCACGCCTTTGAGTTTCTCGTATTCCCCCTCGTCGATGAACTTTATGTCAGTGAGGTAGGCGATGTTGCCGAATCTGTATCCCAGCACCGATATTTCCCTCGTGCTGAGATGCCATCCCTGTATCGGAATCACCTCCACGGGCTTTTTCGGGGCGGCGGGGGTCTCCGGCGGAAGATGCCTGTAGCCGAAGCCCTTCTCCCAGACGAGCACCTCCTCGCCGGCGTTGGAAGGTATGCTTATCGTGTGCTGCGCGTCTATGGTATGCACCCTCCACTCCGGGGAGCCGGGATACCTCGGTTCCGCGAAGGCATAGGAATAGTCCTCCCTGAGGGAATCCTCCACGTATTTCTCGCAGTAGATATTGACCGGATGACGTTCGATGAGGTTGTAGGCACGGATGTCGTCAAGACCTCCGGTATGGTCTTTATGATTGTGTGTCAGCAATATGGCATCAAGATGGCGGATATTCTGGCGGAGCATCTGGTAGCGGAAATCCGGACCCGCGTCGACGAGTATCGAAAGACCGCCGTACTCCACGAGAGCGGACGAGCGCAGGTGAGTGTCCCTCGGATCCGCCGAGCGGCACACCGGGCAGTCGCAGCCTATCATCGGCACTCCCTGGGAGGTGCCTGTGCCGAGAAAAGTGAGTTTAGCTTTCATCGGAGTGCAAAGATAATATTTTTGCCTCATCGATCATCCTCCGGTAGACTTCCATCGCATCGGAGGGCAGAGAGTTGCGGGGGTCGTCGCACCAGGCCTTGAGTTCCGCAAGGGTGTATCCGGGATGCGTCCGGACGAAGCTGAGTATCGCCTCTTCGGTACGGGCGTGGCCGGCGCGGGCGCGACAGACGTCACAGCAGCCGCAGTCGGTGCTCTTTTCCTGCCCGAAGTACCGCAGCAGATAGCGGGAACGGCAGAGGTCGGTCTCACTGACGTAGTTCTCCATCGCATCGGCCCTTTCCCCGGCACTGCGTTTGAGAAATTCGTACTTGTCCTTCTGGAGATTGAGATTGCCGGGCATCAGCCGTCCGTGGTGCAGGAATATCACCGTGCAGCGGTCGCAGGGGACATATCTTATGATATGCTCCAGGGAGAGGCCGTACAGCAGCTGACGCAGCTGAGGAATCGTGACCCCGCAGCTGCGGGCGAGCTTCTCCTCGTCCACGCTCACCGCAAAGGAGAATATCCCCGGATACGAACGCATCAGGGAGTCCAGCAGCCGCGGCATCAGCGGATCCGGGAGGTCTATGTCATAGAGGGCCTTGCGGTCGACGCGGATTTTGACCTGTGTGGAGATGTCAGCATCTTCGGCATATGTGAGATGGTCGCAGGTCTGAAGATAGCGTATGGCATAGTGCAGTTCGGCGCGGTTGAGGGAGAAATGCCGGGCAAACTCCTCAAGGTCGAACTTCAGGCGGCTGCCCGCACCGCCCTCGTAGGGAATCTGATAGAATATATGTATCTTCTGGTATATGTCCTCGATATATTCGAGCGGCGGGAAAGACAGGTCCAGCAGCTGATGCAGACGCCGCACGTCCGAAGGGTTCCACAGCAGCACGGCCCAGGAGCGCTGTCCGTCCCGTCCTGCCCGGCCCGCTTCCTGGAAGTAGGCCTCGGGGCTGTCGGTCAGGCCCAGATGCACCACGAAGCGCACGTCACTCTTGTCTATCCCCATCCCGAAGGCATTGGTGCAGACCATCACCCGTATCTCCCCCTTCTTCCAGGCCTCCTGCCTGAGGCTGCGGGTGTCCGCGCCGAGTCCGGCGTGGTAGAACGAAGCGCTTACTCCCCCGGCGGAAAGCAGGGCGGCGACCTCCTCGCATTTGCGGCGGTTGCGCATATAGACTATCCCGGAGCCGGGGACCTTGGCGCAGATATTCAGCAGCTGACCCGGCTTGTCCTCGCAGCGGCGGACTATATAGGAGAGGTTGGGCCGCTCGAAGCCGCTGCGCAAGAGCAGGAAATCCTTCAGATTGCGTTCCTCCTCGCTCGGAGTTCCGGGACGGACGAGCCGCCGCATTATGTCACCGGCCACCTGCGGGGTGGCTGTCGCCGTGAGGGCGATCAGCGGGGCCTTCACCACCTTGCGCATCTCGCCTATCCGCAGATAGTCGGGGCGGAAATCGTAACCCCACTGGGAGATGCAGTGCGCCTCGTCGACGACGAGATAGCTGACCTTCAGCACCTCCAGATAAGACTTGAAAAGGCTCGTTCCGAGACGCTCAGGAGAGACGTAGAGGAACTTGAAATCGCCGTAGGCCGCATTGTTGAGCGCAAGGTCCACCTCGCGGCGGTTCATCCCGGCGTGTACCGCGACGGCCCTGATGCCGCGCGCTGCGAGATTCTGCACCTGGTCCTTCATCAGCGCGATGAGCGGCGTGACGACTATGGCGAGTCCCTCCCGCATCATCGCGGGCACCTGGAAACAGATGGACTTCCCGCCTCCGGTCGGCATTATCGCCAGCACGTCGCGCCCGTCCAGAGCGGCGGAGACAATCTCCTCCTGCATAGGCCGGAAGCTCTCATAGCCCCAATATTTCTCAAGAACATCCCGTGCGGTCATAGTCTGCAAAAATAGTCAATCCCATCCGTATTTCATCATTCCCGGCGATTGTAATTCCCCGGCGGAATATCTATCTTTGCACCGCAACCAATCAACTTTCCATCACTCTTTATGAAAGTCTATAACATTACTCTGCTTGCAGCGCTGAGCCTGCTCTGCGCCTGCTCTGCGCCGCAGGGAGAAGTCAGGACGATGCGATACTACCCTGACGGCAGGGACATCGTCTGCCTCAACGGGGAGGGCCGCTACACGCGCGCTCTCTACGGCACCCACACGAGATTCCGCCTGGAGACCTCCGACAGGCCGATATTCGCCGTCTATGACAAGGAGAACAGCCGCAACATCCGCTTCTTCCTCAGACGGGGGGAAAAGGAAATGCAGCTCGACAGCGCATCCCTCTGCGAAGCGCGCTATCAGGGCGGAAAGCGCAGCTATCTGCTCCGCGACAAGGCCTGGGGATCCGATGCGGAAATGAGAATCACCGCCCTGGCCTCGCTCAGCGAGGAGGGGGCCGTCTGGAAATTCACCCTGAAGGGCTTCAGCGGCGATGCTGTCCTCAGCGCCAGGGTATGCGAGGCCGCAGGCAAGAAATTCAGCCGCGACGGCGACCTCGGAATGGACGCGAGGGAGCTCTTCGACCCGGCTCCGGGAGAGGCCGGACTCAATACGCTCGAATGGGCCGCCGGAGAGGAGTCCTACTTCTTCTATCACCATAAGGACAGTCTGGAATCCGCCTCCGCCGAGCAGGGAAGACCCCTTTTCGACAGGGAGGAGAACGCCCGCAAGGAACTTGTCGGCCTGGTGGAGATCAATACCCCGGACCCGTTCTTCAACACGATAGGGGCCAATCTCGTGGCGGCCGCCGACGGCACCTGGGACGGGCAGACCTTCCTGCACGGGGCCATAGGCTGGCGCACTCCGCTCGCCGGCTGGAGAGGAGCATATGCGGGAGACGTCATAGGATGGAACGACAGGGCCCTGTCCCACTTCCGGGCATATGCGGAGAGCATGGTCACCGACGTAGCTCCGGTCTATCCGCAGCCGCAGCAGGACATGTCGCAGAATCTTGCGCGTCCTACCAAGAAATGGGGCACCCCTATGTACTCCAACGGCTATATCTGCCGGCTTCCTGGCCGCACGGACGTGATGAACCACTACGACATGAACATCAACTATATGGATGAGTTGATGAAGCATTTCAGCTACGATGCCGACACCGTCCTGATGCGGGAGATGTGGCCGAAAATCAAGCTGCACCACGAGTGGGAGAAGCGCAATTTCGACCCCGACGGAGACCATCTGTACGATGCGGTATGCTGCATCTGGGCAAGTGACGCTCTCTATTACAGCGGCGGAGCCGTCACACATTCTTCCGCCTACAATTACTACTCGAACCTGATGACCGCGAGAATCGCCGAAATCATAGGCGAAGACCCGACCCCGTACCGGGAGGAGGCGCAGGCGATACTCGCCGCCCTCAACTCCCGCCTCTGGCTGGAAGACGAGGGGCACTGGGCGGAATATCAGGATTATATGGGACTCAAAAGGCTTCACAAGAGCGCCGCGATATGGTCGATTTACGCCCCGATAGACTGCTGGGCCTGTACGCCGGAACAGGCATATAGGGCGACCCGTTACGTGGACAGGGAGATCCCGCACATCCCGGTAAGGTACAGCTATGACAGGAAAGCCGTCAAGGCCCTCGGCCTGAAGCTCCCGCGTCCGGAAAAAGACCTCTTCACCATCTCCAGCTCCAACTGGCTGCCATATAACTGGAGCACCAACAACGTCGCCCACGACGAAGTCGCTAACATGGCTCTCGCCTACCTCGAAGCGGGCCGGAACGACTCCGGATTCAAGCTGCTCAAAGCCGACATACTCGACGAGATGTATCTTGGCGAATGCCCTGGCAACTTCGGGCAGATCAGCCACTACGACAAGGCCAAGAACGAAGCCTACCGCGATTTCGCGGACAACGTGGGAATCACCTCCAGGGCCATAGTCAACGGACTCTTCGGAATACTCCCGGACGCCCTCAACGGGCAGTGCGTCATCCGTCAGGCCTTCCCGGACGAATGGAAGGAGGCCTCGATAAAGACTCCTTACCTCTCGTACTCGTTCAAGCGCGAAGGCGACAGGGACATCTATGAGATAGAGCAGAACTTCTCCCGTCCGCTGCGCATGCTCGTCAGGGCGAATGCCGGCGGAGGGCAGTATCTTGAAGTCGCCGGCACCTCCGACAGGGAGCAGACGATAGTCGTGGACCGCAGGCAGCTTCCGGAGGTCAAATTCGACGAAAGGGACGCTCTCGTGCAGACCGATGTGGATTCGGAGGCATATCTTGACAGGATGGGGCTGGGGGACATCGACTCCGGAAAGGCCACGAAGGGCGCGATGGTTGATATCAGCGCACACTTCAACGCCGATGCCGACGACATCTTCCGCAACGAATATCTCTCTCCGCGTCCGCCGTTCGCCTCGCTCCAGCTCCCGAAACAGGGCGTGGGAGAATGGTGCATCCCTTTCGAATCCTACGAAATCGAGGACAACGGCCTCCGCAGCACCATAAAGGACGGCGTCTATGACACCGGACTCGGGCTCAAGTTCCTCACTCCGGCTGAAGGCCACAACACCATATATACCTCACTCTGGGACAATTACCCTGACTCCGTCACCGTCGGTCTGGGCGGCAGGGCCGCATACGCCTACCTGCTGCTGGTCGGCAGCACGCAGAATATGCAGAGCCGCATCGAAAACGGAGAAGTGAGGGTGCGGTACGCCGACGGCAGCTGCAGCGTGATGGACCTGGTCAATCCGATCAACTGGAGGCCGGTGGAAGAAGACTGTTACACTGACGGCTACGCCTTCCGCAGCGCGGGCAAGAACCCGTACAGGGTCTCATTCCGCACCGGAGCGGTACACCGCGAGATGCCGCTGGAACTTCTCGGAGAAGGCGGGGCCTCGGCGGACTTCCGTCCGGAGGAGAAACAGCCGGCCAAAGCCAAGACCGACTACAACCTCATCACCGACAGGGTCATCACCGACGGCGGAGCGCTCATACTCAAGATGCCTCTCGACGCCGGGAAGGATCTGGAGAGCCTGACTCTCCGCACTCTGTCAAATGACGTGGTCATAGGATTGATGGGGATAACATTGGAGAAATAATTAAAATTCGCTATCTTTGCACGATTTACGGAATGAGTTGTTAACTCTTAATATCAAAACATATTATGCCAAAAATCGATTTAAGCAAGTACGGGATCAAAGGTACCACTGAAATCCTTTACAATCCCAGCTATGAGGTTCTCTACAATGAAGAGACCAGGCCGGAACTCGAAGGTTACGACAAGGGTCAGGTGACTGAACTCGGCGCAATCAACGTGATGACCGGCGTATATACCGGACGTTCTCCTAAGGACAAGTACATCGTGATGGACAAGCACTCCAAGGACACCGTATGGTGGAACACCCCGGAGTATCCAAACGACAACCACGAGCTCTCCGAGAAAGTCTGGAAGGAACTCAAGTCCCTCGCCGTCAAGGAGCTTTCCGGCAAGAGGCTTTTCGTAGTGGACGGTTTCTGCGGCACCCACAAGGACACCCGCATGAAGGTACGCTTCGTGATGGAAGTGGCCTGGCAGGCACATTTCGTGACCAATATGTTCATCCGTCCTCAGAACCAGGCGGAGTTCGACCAGGAGCCTGACTTCCTCGTATACTGCGCATCCAAGGCCAAGGTGGAGAATTATCAGGAGCTCGGCCTGCGTTCCGACACCGCCGTCGCGTTCAACGTGAGCAGCAAGGAGCAGGTCATCCTCAACACCTGGTACGGCGGCGAGATGAAGAAGGGAATGTTCTCAATGATGAACTACTACCTCCCTCTCAAGGGCATCGCTTCCATGCACTGCTCTGCCAACACCGACCTCAACGGCGAGAACACCGCCATCTTCTTCGGACTTTCCGGCACCGGCAAGACCACCCTTTCCACCGACCCTAAGCGTCTGCTCATCGGCGACGACGAGCACGGCTGGGACGATGAGGGAGTATTCAACTTCGAGGGAGGCTGCTACGCCAAGGTGATCAAGCTCGACAAGGAGTCTGAGCCGGACATCTACAACGCCATCCGCCGCGACGCTCTCCTCGAGAACGTGACCGTGGACGACAACGGCAAGATCGACTTCAACGACAAGAGCGTGACCGAGAACACCCGCGTCTCTTACCCTATCTATCACATCAACAAGATTGTACGTCCGGCCTCCCAGGGCCCTGCCGCAAAGCAGGTCATCTTCCTCTCGGCCGACGCTTTCGGAGTGCTTCCTCCGGTATCCATCCTCACCCCTGAGCAGACCAAGTACTACTTCCTCTCAGGCTTCACCGCAAAGCTCGCGGGCACTGAGCGCGGCATCACCGAGCCTACTCCGACATTCTCTGCCTGCTTCGGCCAGGCATTCCTCGAACTCCCTCCTACCAAGTACGCCGAGGAGCTCGTGAAGAGAATGCAGCAGAGCGGCGCCAAGGCATATCTGGTGAACACCGGCTGGAACGGTACCGGCAAGCGTATCTCCATCCGTGACACCCGCGGAATCATCGACGCCATCCTCGACGGTTCCATCGACAAGGCCCCGACCAAGAAGATTCCTTATTTCAACTTCGAAGTTCCGACCGAACTCAAGGGAGTCGATACAGGCATCCTCGATCCTCGCGACACCTACGCCGACGCCTCAGTTTGGGACGAGAAGGCCAAGGATCTCGCCGGACGCTTCATCAACAACTTCCACAAGTATGAGAACAACGAGGCCGGCAAGGCTCTCGTAGAAGCAGGTCCGAAGCTCTAGTCATCTCAGAATGACAATTCCATAAAAGGGCGGAATCCTTCGCGAAGGGTTCCGCCTTTTTCCCGCTTCATGTAATGATGAAAACATAAATTGGTAAAGTTTTGTAAAGGAATTACTATATTTATCGGGATATAAGAATAAAGATATATGGAAGTACGCAGAAGCATATTGACTGTCCTGTCTTCACTGCTCTTCACCGCGGCGCTGTCGGCCTACAGTCCGGAGATACGGGACATCGACCTCAGCCTGACCCTGCACAGGGACGGGTCCGCCACCGTCGTGGAACGCTGGGACGTATGCGCCGCCGGCGGGACTGAATGGTATCTCGTACGCAAGAACCTGGGAGACATCGACATACTCAATCTCTCCGTCACGGACGAGTCGGGGCTGACCTATGTCAACGAAGGAGAGTGGGACACGGAACGGAGCATAGAGGAGAAGGCCGGACGCTGCGGCATCGTACACCTCGATGACGGGATGGAGCTGTGCTGGGGCATAGGCTCTCTCGGAGACCACCTGTTCACGGTCTCCTATACTATGACCAATGCCGTCAAGTCTCTGGATGACTACGATATGCTGCACCTACAGACAGTCTCTCCCGAACTCTCCTCCCGCCCCGGACACGTCAGGGCCGAGATTGTAGTCGACGGCACGCAGATAGACTCCGCCAACACGCGGGTGTGGGGATTCGGCTTCAGGGGAGAGGCCTCGATAAAGGACGGGAAAGCCGTCTTTGAGAGCGGCGAAAGGTTCAAGCGCAACAGCTCGATGATTGTGCTTCTGCGCTTCGACAAGGGCTTCTTCAACTCCGCAAGCCACGAGGAGAGAAGTTTCTCTGAAGTGCTGGACAAAGCCTTGGACGGGTCCGACTACGCCGAAGATGATGACGAGGGAGGATGGCTCGCTCTGGGCATAGCGCTTCTGAGCGCTCTCGGGATGTGCGCAATAGTATTTGTCTCCAAGGCTGCAAGCAGACGCAAAATACTGGGAATGAGTCCCAAAGCTGTAGGTTGGAGCAGGGACATCCCGTTCGGCGGCAATCTGGTGGAAGCCTACTACGTACTCCGGAAACTCGGAGAGGACAAGTCCGCAGGCAATGAACTTGCATCCGCCCTGATTCTGAGGATGATCCAAAAAGGCTTCCTTACGGTCATCAGGGATGGGGACAAGGTGGAACTGTCCTTCAACGGCACGGCTCCGGACGAAAGCGACAAGTCTATGCACGGGCTGTACCATATGATGAAGGAAGCGAGCGGAAGCGACAGAGTCCTTCAGGACAAGGAGTTCTCGAAATGGGCTTCCGGCCACGGTTCGCAAGTCTACGGATGGCTGAAGAGAAGCCTCGTGGAAGGGCGGCAGGGATTGGTGACTGACGGATACGTCAAAGGTCAGAGCTATACGCCGCAGGGACAGGAAGAAGCCCGCAAACTGCTGGGACTCAAGAAATTCCTTCTCGATGCCGCCCTTCTCAAAGGGAAGGAGACGGCCGAAACCGCCCTATGGAGGGAGTATCTCGTCTTCGGCACTCTCCTGGGGATAGCCGAGACTGTGGCCGGTAAGTTCAAGGACATCAACCCTCAGCGGCCGGAAGAGGAGGACGGAGGATTCGACTACGCCACCTTCTACCTCATTATGAGACACAACGACAGCCTCTCGCGTTCCATCACCGACAGCTCCCTGGAAGAGATGGACAGGACATCGGGGCTCGGAGGTGGTTCTTCGTTCGGTGGAGGCGGAGGCTTCAGCGGAGGAGGCGCCGGGGGCGGTTCCAGATGATGAAGGAGCTGGATACAAGCATACAGTATCTGAGCGGGGTCGGTCCCAAGAGAGCCGAGCTGCTCAAGAGGGAGCTGGGCATAGAGACTCTCTCCGACCTCATATGCCTGTATCCGTTCAGATATATTGACCGCAGCGGGCTGACCCGCATCTGCGATGTCCGTCCGGACCTTGCCTACGTGCAGATACGCGCACGCGTCGTCTCCAGAACCCTCTACGGACAAGGCTCCGCCGTCATCCCGCAGGATGGACGGATCAACTTCAACACGGTCCGCCGCCTCAGTGTCATCGTGGACGACGTGAGCGGAAGGATGGAGATGGTATTCTTCAAGGGCATAAAGTGGAACTATGGCAGGCTCTCCCCGGGCAGCGAGTTCATATTTTTCGGCAAGCCGCAGAGTTTCGGGGACAGAATCAACGTCGTACATCCGGAGGTCGATCTTCCGCAAAGCGGAGCCGCGCCGCAGGCAGGCCTGACGGGGGTGTATCCCAGCACCGAGAAGCTCAAGAACGGAGGAGTCACCGGCAAGGTGATGTGCCGTCTTCAGGCAGCCGCCCTCGCCCTCTGCATTCCGGAAATCGAGGAGACTCTGCCCGAATACCTGCTCCGCGAAAAGGATCTCGTCCCGCTGAAGTCCGCCCTCTACAATATCCACTTCCCCAAGGACGCCGAGGCTCTGGAACGCGCCACGCGCCGTCTCAAGTATGAGGAGCTCTTCCTGCTGCAGCTCTCGCTTCTCAAGCAGAAATACGTACGCTCGCGCGGAGCCGTCGGTGCGCTGATGCCACGGGTCGGCGACGCCTTCAACTCCTGCTACAAGGCCCTGCCCTACAGCCTCACGGGGGCGCAGAAGAAGGTCATATACGAGATCCGCTCCGACCTCACGGGCGGATACCAGATGAACCGTCTGCTTCAGGGCGATGTAGGGTCCGGCAAGACGCTGGTGGCGGTGCTGAGCTGCCTGCTGGCTGTGGACAACGGCTACCAGGCCTGCATAATGGCCCCTACCGAGGTGCTCGCGCAGCAGCACGCGGTCAATATCGCACGATACCTCTCCCCCACAGGAGTAAGGTCGGCCCTGCTCACCGGCAACAGCACGGCGAAAGAGCGGCGCGAAATCCACGCCGGACTTGAAGACGGCAGCATAGGTATCATCGTCGGCACCCACGCCCTCCTTGAGGACAGCGTCGTCTTCAAGAACCTCGGGCTTGCGGTAATCGACGAACAGCACCGCTTCGGAGTCGACCAGCGGGCCAGGCTCTGGGCGAAGAACAGCCCGTCCCCGCACATCCTCGTGATGACCGCAACCCCTATTCCGCGCACGCTGGCGATGACGTTCTACGGCGACCTCGACGTCTCGGTGATAGACGAACTGCCGCCCGGACGCAAGCCGGTACGGACCGTCTGCATAGGAGAGAGCCGCAGGAGCGCGATGTACAGATTCATCCGGGAGGAGATTGCCTCCGGGCGGCAGGTCTTCATCGTCTACCCTCTCATCTTCGAGAGCGAGACGCTCGACCTGCAGAACCTGCAGAACGGCTATGAGGAGATCGTCAGGGCCTTTCCGCTGCCGGATTACAAGGTCGCGATAGTACACGGCCAGCAGAGTCCGGAAGAGAAGAAGTTCAATATGGACGCCTTCGCCGCCGGACGTGCGGACATACTCGTGTCCACCACGGTCATAGAGGTGGGGGTCGACGTACCCAACGCATCGGTGATGGTGATAGAGAGCGCGCAGAGATTCGGCCTGAGCCAGCTCCACCAGCTCAGGGGCAGGGTCGGACGCGGGGCGGAGAAGTCCTACTGCATCCTCGTCAAGGACAACAAGACCTCCAGAGAGGCTCAGCAGAGGCTCGATCTGATGTGTTCCACGGAGGACGGCTTCGAAATAGCTGAGCAGGATATGAAGATGCGCGGCCCCGGTGACCTGGAAGGCACTCAGCAGAGCGGCCTCCCGATCAATCTCTCCATTGCCTCCCTCGCGAAGGACGGGGCGCTGCTCTCTGAAGCCAGGGCGGATGCGGAACGGACGCTCGAAGCCGACCCGACCCTCTCCAAGCCTGAAAACGCCCGCCTCCTGCGCGAACTCCGCAAGGACAAATACGAAGTGAAGGACTACAGCAGGATAAGCTGACGAGCTTCTTTGACGGAAAATGAGTATATTTGCGGTGTTATGAAGAAAGTTTTATTCTGCGCCATTGCGGCGACCGCAATTATGAGTTGTACAAACAAGAATGCCGAAAGCGGCTACGTCGGCCCCTCGGATATCAGAATCGAGAATGGGGTGATGACCCCGGAGACCCTGCTCGCACTCGGAAGACTCTCCGACCCGCAGCTCTCCCCCGACGGCAACAGAATCCTCTACGGAGTGAGCTACACCAGCGTCCCTGACAACCGCAGCTGCCGCAACCTCTTCATCTGCAACACGGACGGAAGCGGCAAGATACAGCTCTCCCGCTACGCCTCAAGCGTCAGCAACGCCAGATGGTCCGCAGACGGCTCGAAGATATATTTCATCTACAAAAAACAGATATGGGAAGCCCCGTTCCTGGGGAAGAAGCTCGGCAAGATGGTCAAGCTCAGCGAAGTGCCGGGCGGCGTGAGCGGGTTCAGCATCTCCCCCGATGAAACCGGTATCATCTATGTCAGCAGCATAAAGAACAGCGCGCTCCGGCAGCCCGCGGACAGCGACCCCTCCCTCGACAAGGCTCAGGCGTATGCCACGGAAGACCTGATGTACCGCCACTGGGATCACTGGGTGACGGAAGTGCCGCGCTCATACGTAGCTCCGCTGGGAGGAGAGCTCATCACCCCGGACAATTCCACCGACATCCTCGGGACGCAGGAACTTTATGAACTCCCGAGCGAACCTTTCGGCGGCGTCGAACAGCTCGCCTGGGCCCCGGACAGCAGGCACATAGCCTACTCCTGCCGCAAGAAGACAGGCAAGCAGTACGCCTTCAGCACCAACAGCTGCATCTATATCACCGACATACAGTCCGGTGAGACCGTCGCTCTCACCACGTCCGGCGGCTATGACACCGACCCGGTATGGAGCGAAGACGGCGGGCATCTGGCCTGGGTCTCCATGGCAAGGGACGGCTATGAGGCCGACCGGCAGAGACTTATGGTATGCGATGTGACTCTCGGGGAGAGCATCGGACTTGGAGTCGTACGCGAACTCTCCTCCACCTTCGACCACGACGTTTCCGGTCCGGTATGGCACGGAAACGAGATATTCTTCAATTCACTCGTATCCGAGGGCATTCAGGGCCTGTTCTGCATAGACCTCAGCGGCGATGTGAGACGCATCACCGGGACCGACTGGTGGTACGACTTCGCCTCTCCTTTCGCCGTCATCGACGGCAAGGACGGAGTGAGGCTGCTCGCCTCATACTCCTGCCTGAAGTTCCCGACAGAACTCGTGGCGGTGGACATCAACTCCGACGGAACTTCTTCCTACAGACAGCTCACCGATGAGAACGGACACATATTCTCGCAGCTGGACGACATCAGCTCCGAGAGCGTGATGGTGGAGACCGTCGACCACAAGCAGATGCAGTGCTGGATCACATATCCGCCGCATTTCGACAGCAGCAAGGTATATCCGGCCATCGAAATCGTACTCGGAGGCCCGCAGGGGACCAATTCCCAGGACTGGAGCTACCGCTGGTGCTACCGACTGATGGCCCAGCAGGGCTATATCGTCATCCGCCCCAACCGTCGCGGCACGACCGCATTCGGCCAGGAGTGGAAGGAGCAGATCTCCGGGGACTACGGCGGACTCAATATGCAGGACTATCTGAGCGCCGGCCGCTACATCAAGAGCAAGCCTTATGTCGGCAAGCTCGCCTGCATCGGAGCATCCTACGGAGGATATTCTGCATATATGCTTGAAGGAATGCACGGCGAGCTCTACGACTGCTTCATCGCGCACGCCGGCATATTCGACGAGAAGGCCCTCTGGTACACCACCGAGGAGATGTGGTTCGCCAACTGGGACAACGGCGGACTCAAGGAATACGCCTACACTCCGGGCAAGACCGGCCCCGGGGGCGACGGGATCACCTTCGGTGGAATGCAGCAGGCCGGAGCGCCGTATGCAAGCACGCCAAAGGCCGTCAAGCACTACGCCGGCGACCCGTCATCGATGATCACGAAGTGGCATACGCCTATACTCTGCATCCACGGGATGATGGACTTCCGCATCCCGTACACCCAGGGCATGGCCGCCTTCAACGCCGCACAGATGATGGGAGTGCCGTCCAGGCTGGTCATCTTCCCGGAGGAGACCCACTGGATTCTCCAGCCTCAGAACTCCCTCTACTGGCACAGGGAATTCTACGGATGGCTTGACCGCTGGATGAGATGAAACTCAAAGATATAATCTCCGCCGTCGAGCGGGTAGCGCCGCTCCGCTTCCAGGACGGCTTCGACAATTCCGGTCTGCAGGCCGGGTCTGCGGAGCAGGAGACAGGCTCTGTCCTGGTCTGCCTGGACGTCACGGAAGAAATCGTCCGGGAGGCAGCCGAGAAGGGCTGCGGCCTGATATTGTCACACCACCCTCTGCTCTTCCACCCGCTCAAGCAGGTGAGCGACCGCACTTATCAGCAGCGCTGCGTCGTCAGCGCGGTCAAAGCCGGAATAGCGATATATTCGGCACACACCAGTCTCGACAACGCCCCGGGAGGGGTCAACTACAGAATCGCCGACATCATCGGGATGGAAGACCTGCACTGGCTTTCACCGAAAGACGCCTCGGAGAGCGGCTCCGGAGTCGTCGGGACGCTGCGCAAGCCTGTACCCGACTCGGATTTTCTCTCCTCCCTCAAGGAGAAGTTCGGAGTATCCTGCCTCAGGCACTCCGCGACTGACGGGCGGACGATACGCCGGGTGGCCGTATGCGGCGGGGCCGGGGCGTTCCTGCTTCCCGACGCGATACGCGAGGGAGCGGACTGCTTCATAAGCGGAGAGTTCCATTACCACGACTATTTCGAGAACTCCACGGTCCTGCTCGCCGAACTGGGCCACTACCAGAGCGAAAAATTCACAATAGAACTCCTGCGCGACATTCTCCGCAGGGAGTTCCCGGAACTGAAAGTATTGGTCACGCAGACCGATACGAACCCCATAAGATATCAATAAATTTTTTAGAAATGACCGGACAATCAAAATATTCCGAAAAATCGACAGTGAGCTGCTATATGTCCGACTGCCATCACCTGCTCAGGCCGGAGTCCTTTCTGGATATGGCTCAGCAGCTGGCGGTCAAGGCGGCTCAACAGCTGGACTTCGGCGACCCGAGGCTGAAAGAATACGACTGCGTGTGGGTTCTCGCAAGGATGCAGACCCGCTTTGTGCGCAAGGTGCGCTTCGACGAGAACATAAGCCTCGACACCTGGCACAGGGGCCTCGACGGGCTGTATTTCATCCGCGACTATCAGCTGCTGGACAGCGCAGGACAGGTGGCCGTCAATTCCACAAGCTCCTGGATCGTGATGAATGCACAGACGAGGCACATCTGCCGTGACGACAAGGTCATGGCTCTTATCCCGTCCCGGGCGCAGAGTCCGGAGGAGGCCATATCGGGAACCTGCCCGAAGATAGCCTTCCCGAAAGGGGCGGAGCTCCGGGAGATCGGGACACACCGCGTGAACTGGTCCGACGTGGACTACAACGGCCACGCCAACAACGTCAAATATACGGTGTGGACCCTGGACAACCTCCCGCAGGAACTCGTTTTCGGACATTTCCTGCGCGAAGTCACAATCAACTTCAACAAGGAAGTCCGCCCGGGAGAGATCGTGACGCTCTACCACACGGAAACGGACGGGGCGCACATAGTGGAAGGCCGGTCGGACGGCCGTCAGGTATTTATCGAGAAGCTGGTCTTCGAGAATGACTAGGCCGGATTCTTCTCCGGACGGACCTTCGCGTATCTGAGCAGCAGCAGTTTCTCCCCGTATCCGTCGAAGCGGATGCGGGCTTTGATATCCGGGGCCTTGCCGCTCAGTTCGAGTATCACCCCGGCCCCGAAACGGTTGTGTTCTATGCGCTCGCCGACATGGAGTCTTGTCATATCCACGGCCTCGAAGTTTGCGTCTATGACTGGCGGCAGGCCTCCCCGAGTCTCCGTCTTATGCTCCCTGCGCTCGTACGTCACTCGGGACGAGCTTCCGTAATCGCCCGGAGAGCGCCGACCTGCAATCCTGTCCAGCCTTCCCCCGGTGAAACGGGAGCCGAAACCTCCCCACTCGTGGACTACGCCGGAATTCCCGAAATCCTCCTCCTGAAGGGGATTCTCTATATAGCGGCTGTCTATCTCCCTGATAAAACGCGAGGGTGAGTTGGACTCGTGCTTGCCGTTGCGCATCCTGGTCCCGGCGAAAGAGAGCGCGAGAGCCTTCTCCGCACGGGTGACGGCCACGTAGAAAAGCCTCCTCTCCTCCTCCACGTTCTGCTTGGAGGAGAGCATCGAGAGGCTCGGGAAGAGGTTCTCCTCCATCCCGGCCACGAACACGTAGGGGAACTCCAGCCCCTTGGCGGAATGGACGGTCATCAGGGCCACCTTGTTGTCTTCGTCTCCGGCGGGGACGTCGATATTGCTCAGAAGCGACACGTTCTCGAGGAAATCGTCGAGAGTCACCACTCCGAGCGGCTCGTCCGAGTCTGCGGCCTCCATCTCCCGCTCCTCCACGAATGAAGCCACGGAATTGAGCAGCTCCTCGATATTGGCCACCCGCGAAAGCCCCTCGATGCTGGTATCGGCCTTGTACGCCGCATAGAGTCCGCTCTTCTCCGCTATCGTCATAGCGACTTCGTGGGCGTCGGTGAGGCGCACCAGCTCCGCAAGCCCCTTTATCATTTCGCAGAAAGCGGCCGTCTTGGGCAGCTGGCGTGCAGCCTCATAGAGAGGAATCCCCTCGGCGGAGGCCTTCGTCTCGACGAGACGGAAGCTCGTGTCCCCTATCCCCCTCGCGGGCTTGTTGACCACCCTGCGGAACGACTCGTCGTCGGACGGGTTGACGGAGAGCTTGAAATAAGCCATCATATCTTTCACCTCAGCCCTGTCGAAGAAGGAGTTGCCGGAATATATCATATACGGCACGTTGCGCCGCCGCAGCTGCTCCTCCAGGGCCCGCGACTGGGAGTTTGTCCTGTAGAGTATCGCGAAATCCCTGTAGAGGCAGTGCGTCTCGCGCATCCTCGAAGTGATTTCCGACACTATCGACACGGCCTCGTCCTGCTCCGTATATGCTTTCAGCAGCTTTATCTTCTCCCCGCTCTCGCCGACCGCATAGCACTTCTTCGGAATGCGTCCGTCATTGTGTTCTATAAGCGAATTGGCGGCGTCCACTATATTGGTGGTCGAACGGTAGTTGCGCTCCAGGCGGAAGGTGCGGCACTCCGGGTAGTCATTCTTGAAATTGAGGATATTCTCTATCTTGGCGCCTCTGAAGGCATAGATGGACTGGCTGTCGTCCCCGACCACGCAGATATTGTGGTGGAACTGCGCCAATCTCTTCAATATCAGGTACTGCGCACGGTTGGTGTCCTGGTACTCGTCCACCATTATATACGAGAACCTGTCGGATATGGCGAGCAGGGCTTCCTTGTTGTCGCGCAGCAGATAGTTCATATTCAGGAGGATATCGTCGAAGTCCATCACCCCTGCGGTCTTGAGCTTCTTCTGGTAGAGTTCGTACAGGTCGCACAGTCTGGGACGGCGGCTGTGGGAGTCGGAGACCATCAGCTCCGCGTTGTTGCGGTAGGCGCTGACCGTGATGAGAGAGTTCTTGGCCATCGATATCCTCGAAAGCACGTCCTTGGGCTTGTATATCTTGTCGTCGAGACCGAGTTCCTTGATGCAGGCCTTGATTGCGCCGGTCGAGTCGGAGGTGTCGCAGATGGTGAAACGCTCCGGATATCCGAGTGAAGACGCCCACTCTCTGAGGAAGCGTACGAACACCGCGTGGAACGTCCCGGTCACGAGCCTTCGGGAGACTCTCTCCCCTACCATATCAGCCAGTCTCGCCTTCATCTCCCCGGCGGCCTTCTTGGTGAATGTGAGCGCGAGTATCTTCGACGCATCCACCCCTCCTGCAAGCATATACGCTATACGGCCCGTAAGAACTCTGGTCTTGCCGGAACCGGCTCCGGCCACTATCAGCACAGGTCCCTCGACACACTCAACCGCCTTTTTCTGCTCTTCGTTCAATCCCTGAAGAACGGCATTCATTTTATCCTCCATAACGCCGCGAAATTACGAAAAAAATGAGTAAATTCGCAGCGCATTTTGCAAATCATATAAACTGTCATTATAAATGTCACAAAACATCGTTTTGAAAAAGGGTCTGAACATCCCTCTCGAGGGAGAAGCGGAACTTCACGTCTCCAAGGCGATTGCTCCGGGCATTGTGGCGGTCTGTCCGACCGACTTCAAAGGTCTCCTGCCCCGGCTTCTGGTCAAGGAAGGGGATTCAGTGCTCTGCGGCTCTCCCGTCATTGCGGACAAAAAGAATCCCGACATTCTCCTGACCTCTCCGGTAAGCGGAACGGTCAAGGAACTTGTCAGGGGCGACAAGCGCAAACTGCTCGCAGTCCTCATCGAGGCCGACGACGAGCGGAAGAGCGTTGATTTCGGAGCGAAGGACGTCTCCGGGCTGACTGCGGACAAGGTGCGTCAGGCACTCCTGCAGAGCGGTCTGTGGCCGTGGATCATCCAGAGGCCGTACGGAATCGTTGCCGATCCGCAGATCAGGCCGAAGGCCATCTTCGTTTCGGCTTTCAGCACGGCTCCGCTCGCCGCAGACAGCGAGTTCTGTCTCGCCGACCGGATAAAGGAGGTTCAGGCCGGAGTTGACGCTCTGGGCAAACTCACGGACGGAGGAGTGCACGTCGGACTCGATGCCGGAAAGCCGGCTTCCGCGTTCGCAAAGCTCACCGGAGTGCAGCTGCACAGCTTCAAGGGCAAGCACCCTGCGGGCAACGTCGGGGTGCAGATCAGCCACATCTCCCCTATTCTCAAGGGCGAGACGGTATGGACAGTCCCGATGGAGGGTCTCGCCGCAATAGGCAGACTGTTCCTCTCCGGACGCTATGACGTCCGCCGCAAGGTGGCGGTATGCGGTCCTATGGCCATCGAGCCGTCCTACGTGGAGACCGTTCCGGGTATGCCGATAAAGGAACTTGAGGCATTCTTCGGAGGCCGTCCTGAGGGGATACGCTTCATCAGCGGAGACGTCCTCAGCGGCCGCAACGTCGGCGCGGACGGCTATCTCGGCTTCTTCGACAGCCAGATCACCCTCCTTCGCGAAGGCACGGAGAAGGAACTTCTCGGATGGGCCCGTCCTCTCCGCTGCAGGCAGTACAGCTCCGACCACAGCTACTTCTCCTGGCTCACCCCGTGGAGAAAGTATGCCATGGACACCAATCTGCACGGAGGCGTACGCGCGTTTCTGATGAACGACGGCTACTACGCCAAGGTTCTCCCTATGGACATCTATCCGGTCTATCTCACCAAGGCCTGCCTTGCAGGGGACATCGACAAGATGGAGCAGTTCGGCATCTACGAGGTGCTGCCGGAGGATCTCGCGCTGTGCGAGTTCATCGACCCGAGCAAGAACAACATTCAGGAAATCATCGCAAAAGGCATAGACCTCATGCTTAAGGAAATGGCTTAAAGGTATGAACAAGATTTTTGAAAAGGGAGGCAAACTCCATTGGCTGCACTCTACAGTCGACGCTTTTGAGACTTTCCTTCACGTGCCGGGGACCGTCACTCTGAAAGGTTCCCACGTGCGCGACGCCATAGACCTCAAGCGAATACTCATCATCGTGGTCGTGGCTGCGGTTCCGGCAGCCCTCTTCGGGATGTGGAACATCGGCTATCAGCACAGCCTCGCCGTCGGGGACACCGGGATCGACATCCTCGGCAACTTCTGGTACGGCTTTCTCAAGGTTCTCCCGCTCTACCTCGTATCCTATATTGTAGGTCTCGGCATCGAGTTCGCCTCCTGCCAGATCAGGGGCGAGGAAGTCAGCGAGGGCTACCTGGTGTCGGGCTTCTTCATCCCGCTCATCGTCCCTGTGGACATTCCTCTCTGGATGCTCGCCATCGCGGTGGCATTCGCCGTCATCTTCGGCAAGGAGGTCTTCGGAGGCACCGGAATGAACATCTGGAACCCGGCGCTCCTCACCCGTGCATTCCTCTTCTTCTCCTACCCTAATTATATGTCCGGCTCAGACTGCTGGATTTCGCTCAGGCCGGGGGAGAAGCTCGTGGACGGATTCACAGGGGCCACCCCGCTCGCACTTGACGGCGGGAGCGCACAGTACGGCACGGGATTCTGGGATATGTTCATCGGCACCGTTCCGGGTTCCGTCGGAGAGACTTCCGTGATAGCCATTCTCATCGGCGCTGCCATCCTGATATGGACAGGCGTGGCCAGCTGGAAGATTATGACCGGATGCGTGGTCGGAGCTCTCGCAATAGGGCTTATCAGTGACCTCGCGGGGATTACGGATATTCCTTGCTATATGCAGCTGCTCTACGGCGGATTCGCGTTCGGAGCCGTGTTTATGGCCACCGACCCTGTGACCTCCGCCCAGACCGAGTGCGGCAAGTGGATATACGGCATTCTCATCGGCGTGCTGTGTATGCTCGTGAGACTGTTCAACCCAGGCTACGTCGAGGGTATGATGCTCGCCATCCTGCTCTGCAACACCTTCGCTCCGCTGATTGACCACGTCGTCATCAGCAGGCATATCTCAGGCAAGGCAAAGAAACTTAAAGTCGCATAATAGATATGAATACCAACGGTAATGTCTATACAGTCATCTACACGGCAATAGTTGTCGTAGTAGTTGCGGCGGCGCTCGCCTTCACGGCAATGTCGCTCGGTCCGAAGCAGTCCGCCAACGTAAAGGCGGAGGCCCTCTCCCAGATGATGGTGGCGGCGCAGCTCGGCACGATGGACGAGTTCAAGGCGATAGGCAACGACGCGGTGCTCGCGAAATATTCCGAAGAGATTGCGCAGGCCTTCACGGTCGGCCTCGACGGGGAGAAAATAGGAGAGCTCGGCACGTCCAAGGACAATATCGAGCTCATCGACAACCTCAAACCGCAGAACGTCGCCATCACCAAGAACTCAGGCGCCACCCTGCCGGTCTACGTTTTCAGGTCCGGTCTCACGGTCATCCCGGTATACGGCGCGGGCCTCTGGGGCCCGATCTGGGGCTATATCGCCCTGCAGCCTGACCTCAGGACTATCGCGGGCGCATATTTCGACCACGCCAGCGAGACCCCCGGCCTTGGCGCCAAAATCAAGGACGAACCCTGGTTCAGGGAGCAGTTCATAGGCAAGCAGCTGGACCTCACCGATGCGCAGAAGCCTTTCGACATAGTGAAGGGCGGTGCTCCGGAAGGGGCGCAGAGCGCGGTCGACGCCATCACCGGTGCGACAATCACCAGCCAGAGGCTCGGCAGCGCCATCGACACCTGGGTCGTGGCCTACAAGAACTATCTGAGCAAAGTCTCAACAAGTACGGAGGAATAAGCTATGAGCAATCTTAAAGAAACAATCCTCAACCCGATACTCAAGGGGAATCCGGTAACCGTCCTGGTTCTCGGCATCTGCTCCTCGCTCGCCGTCACGGTGCAGCTCAAGGGAGCCTGCGTGATGGGACTTTCCGTAATGGTGGTCACCGCGCTGTCAAGTCTCGTGGTCTCCCTGATGAGAAACACCATCCCCAACCGCGTCCGCATCATCGTGCAGCTCGTAGTGGTGTCGCTGATGGTAATCGTGGTGGACCAGTTCCTCAAGGCATACGCCTACTCGATTGAGAAACAGCTGTCAGTCTATGTCGGACTCATCATCACGAACTGTATCGTGATGGGACGCATCGAAGCCTTCGCCCTCGGCAACAAGCCGATTCCTTCGCTGCTTGACGGTCTTTTCAACGGATTCGGCTACGCTCTGATTCTCGTCGTCGTGGCCTTCTTCCGCGAACTCTTCGGAAGCGGCACGCTCTTCGGGATGCAGGTTCTTCCTGCCGGATACATTGCAAACAATCTCGTGATTCTCCCGCCGTTCGCCCTCATCCTTCTGGGATGTCTCATCTGGATTCAGAGGGCTTTCGACAAGGATCTTCAGGAAAAATAACAGCGAAGCAAGATGGAATATATAAACTTGTTTGTCAGGTCAATATTCATTGACAATATGATCTTCGCATACTTTCTGGGTATGTGTTCATACCTGGCCGTATCGAAGAACGTCAAGACCGCGCACGGTCTGGGACTCGCCGTCGTCTTCGTGCTCCTGTGTACGCTTCCGCTCAACTATCTCATCGACAAGTACCTGCTGCTCCCCGGAGCCTTGAAGTGGCTCGGACCGCAGTTCGCGGGCGTCGATTTGAGCTTCTTGAGCTTCATCATCTTCATCGCGGTGATTGCGGCGTTCACGCAGCTCGTCGAGATGATAGTGGAGAAGTATCTCCCGTCGCTCTACTCATCACTTGGCATCTATCTCCCGCTGATTGCGGTGAACTGCGCCATCCTCGGAGGTTCGCTCTTTATGGAGCAGAAGGACTTCGCCAACGTGGGCGAATCCGCCGTATATGCGCTTGGTTCAGGCATCGGCTGGTATCTGGCCATAGTCTGCCTCGCCGCGATACGCGAGAAGATGGCCTACTGCAACGTGCCGAAGCCTCTCAAGGGCATAGGCATCACCTTCATCACCGTGGGCATGATGGGCATCGCGTTTATGATTTTTATGGGTTTTGATCTTTAGCAGGAGGACGGAGAAATGAGTATAACGATTATTTCAGCTGTTGCAATCATCACGATAATAACAGTGCTTCTGGTGGTCATCCTGCTCGTCGTCAAGGAGAAGATCACCCCGAAGGGGACCATCAGGATCGACATCAACAACGGCAAGAAGGAACTGGACGTCACTCCCGGCAACTCGCTGATGAGCACGCTCGCGGGAGAGAAGATTCTCCTCCCTTCAGCCTGCGGCGGCAAGGCCAACTGCGGCCAGTGCAAGGTGCAGGTGCTGGAAGGCGGAGGGGAGATTCTCCCTACCGAGGTGGGATTCTTCAACCGCAAGCAGATAAAGGACGGATGGAGACTCGGCTGCCAGGTCAAGGTGAAGGAGGATATGAAGATTCAGGTATCCGAATCCGCCCTCTCGGTCAAGAAGCTCGAGTGCGAGGTCATCTCCAACCACAACGTAGCCACCTTCATCAAGGAATTCACGGTCAAGCTGCCTGAGGGCGAACACCTCGACTTCAAGAGCGGCGAGTACATCCAGATCGACATCCCAGCCTACCATCTCCAGTTCAAGGACATCGAGGTCGAGCCGGAATACAGGAAGGACTGGGAGAAATACGGCTTCTTCAACCTGGAGAGCGTCAACACGACTCCTACCATCAGGGCCTACTCCATGGCCTCCTACCCTGGAGAGAAGGGCATCATCAAGCTCAACGTGCGTATCGCCACTCCGCCGTTCGACCGCAGCGTTCCGAAGGAGCAGGGGCCTAAGCTTCTGCCTGTGAACCCAGGTATCGCCTCATCCTACGTCTTCACCCGCAAGCCGGGCGACAAGGTGATGATCAGCGGTCCTTACGGAGAATTCCTCCTCCCGGAGAACGACCCGGACAACATCGAGTACATCTTCGTCGGAGGCGGCGCCGGTATGGCTCCTCTGCGCAGCCACATCATGCAGCTCTTCAAGACGCTCAAGACCGGACGCAAGGTCAGCTTCTTCTACGGAGCGAGGGCCCTTGTGGAGGCCTTCTATCTGGAGGACTTCGCCGAACTCGAGAAGGAATTCCCGAACTTCAAGTTCTATCTGGCGCTTGACCGCCCGGATCCTGCAGCGGATGCCGCAGGCGTGGCCTACACCGCAGGCTTCGTACACAACGTGATGTACGAGACCTACCTCAAGGCCCACGAGACGCCGGAGGACATCAAGTACTTCATGTGCGGACCTCCTATGATGGTCGCTTCGGTCAACAAACTGCTCGACTCCCTCGGAGTCCCTGTGGAGAACATCCTCTACGACAACTTCGGCGCATAATCCCGCGTCTGACAGATACTCTGACGAAAGCCGCTCCGGACCCGTGGTCCGGGACGGCTTTTTCTCTGCGAATCCTGCCCCTGATGCCGTAGGGAAGGCTTTTCGCCGGATATTCCTATGAGATGACGGGCCTGCCGGGATACTGATAAGATTTTTTCTTTACAAAGAAAGATATAAATCTGCATTTTGTTTTTTATCAATCGCTTGAGATTCGGTCCGGAGACTATAGCTTTGCAGCATTATGAAAAACTTCAGGCACCAGAAAAGCCGGCAGCTCTTTCCTGACCGGTTTCCGAGCGAAGGCAGTCTGCCTGACCGCCGGTCCCTTTCATTTATTGTTTATAGCTTGCTTGTACTCTTGCCGGCTTTTTTGGTTGCTAACTGCGGGAAGGAACCCGCAGGCGGGGGCGGGACGGACATTCCGGAAGAGGAAAGGAGGGATTCCGCAGTGACACTCATCAGCTTCGCCCATTCTGACAGGCCTGTAGAGAGGCTGGACGTATTCATATATGAGACCGAAGGGATACAGAAACTTGAGAAATATATCCGGCTCGACAGCCTGCCGGAGTCTATGGAAGTGTACGCAAGCAAGGGGGACAAGCTGATAGCGGCGATAGCCAACAGCCCCAAGCAGTTCAACCTGACGGCCCTGTCCAGATATTCCGCCGTGTCGCAGATAAGCTATGACTTCAGCGACGACTCACCGGAGATGCCGATTATGAGCGGTTCCGCGAAGAGTTCCGGCCAGCAGGCCGGGATTGAGCTTGCGCCTATGCTCTGCAAGGTGGTCCTCGGCACAATCGCCAACACCATGGACGACTACGAACTGCTGGAGGAGCCGCGTATACGGCTGAGGGGACTCAACGCGGCGGCGAAATTCTTCAACACGGAAAAGCATCTCCCCGGAGAGACCATCGACAAGGGAGTCTGGGTCAGTCTGCCATACGACATAGGGTACTATCCGCAGGAACCCGGGACGGAACTCTACTGCTACCCCAACGAGACGGCCGAAAGCGTCATCGGGCAGGACAGGACTGCGCTTGAACTGGAGTGCGGCATCAAGGGGAGACGCTACAGTTTCACGGTGGATCTGCCGCCTTTCGGGAGGGCCTCCTCAATGGAGGTGGAAATCAGCGTAGACGGTCCGGGCGCATTCTCATCATCCGTCCGGTAAAGCTGTCCGTCTCCCTGAGTTCTTCCGGAGTACCCTCGAAGACGAGTCTTCCTCCCCCGCTTCCGGCATCCGGGCCCAGGTCCAGCACCCAGTCCGCCGCCCCGATCACGTCCGCATTGTGCTCCACGACGACCAGCGAATGGCCGGCGGCAAGCAGCGCGTCAAAGGCCCGGAGCAGTTTCTCGACGTCATAGAAATGCAGCCCCGTGGTCGGCTCGTCGAAGATGAACATTATCCTGTCCCTATTCTGGCCTCCCTTGCCCATAGAGAGGAAATACGCCAGCTTGATCCTCTGGCTCTCCCCTCCGGAAAGGCTGGAACTGCTCTGTCCGAGCTTGATATAGCCCAGACCCACATCCTGCAGGGTTTTCAGACGTTCCGCAGCGGAACGAGCTGCATCTTCAGTGCCTGCTGAGAAGAAGTCCACCGCCTCGTCAACGCTCATATTGAGGATGTCATCGACGTTCTTCCCCCGGTAGCGCACCTCCAGCACCTCGCTCTTGAAGCGCTTGCCGCCGCAGGATTCGCAGACCATCTTGACATCCGCCATAAACTGCATCCCTATCCTGACCACTCCTTCGCCCTGACACTCCGGACAGCGTCCACCGTCCGTATTGAAGGAGAAGTAGTTGGGGCCGAAACCGTTGATTTTGGCGGCCTGCTGCCCGGCAAGCAGCTTGCGTATGTCGTCATACGCCTTGAGATAGGTCACCGCATTGGAGCGGGTGCTGCGCCCGATAGGATTCTGGTCTATATATTCCACCCTCGTGATACGGTCCAGATTGCCCTCGAGTCCGCGGAATGCCCCCGGATGTCCGGCTCCGCAGTCGTAGCGGCGGCACAGGGCCGGATAGAGTATGTCCCCGACGAGAGAGGATTTGCCGGAACCGGACACTCCGGTGACGACGGTCAGCACGCCAAGAGGGAAACGCACGTCGATATCTTTGAGATTGTGTTCCATCGCGCCCTTGACGGTGATGGAATACTGCCAGCCGCGACGTTCCCTGCGGTAGCGGCTCCGGCCTCCATATAGATATTGCAGTGTCAGCGACTTGTCCATGTCGGTAGAGTTCGGCGACGGGACTCCCATATAGACTATCTCTCCCCCGTCCTTCCCGGCGAGAGGCCCCATATCTATCAGGATGTCGGCATTGCGCATTATCTCCTCGTCGTGTTCCACCACGATGACCGTGTTGCCTATGTCACGGAGGGCGCGCAGCACGGAGATGAGCCGCTGCGTATCGCGCGGATGCAGGCCTATGCTCGGCTCGTCCAGAATATACATAGAGCCCACGAGACTCGAACCGAGGGCCGAGACGAGGTTCACCCTCTGGCTTTCGCCTCCGGAGAGGGTGTTGCAGGCGCGGTCAAGCGTGAGATAGGACAACCCCACGTCGCGGATGCATTCCAGGCGCGAGACTATCTCCGAGAGAGGTTCCGCCACTATCTCCCGCTCCTGTGCGGAGAGTTCCAGGGACGCGAAGAAATCCAGAGCCTCATCGGAGTTCATCGAAAGCACTTCCGCTATATTTTTGCCTCCGACTTTCACCCATAGTGCCTCCTTTCGCAGACGGCTTCCGCCGCAGGAATGGCAGACGGCCCGACCGCTGAAGCGGCTGAGCATATATTTGTACTGCACCTTGTACTTCTGAGCCTCCACCCATTCGAAGAATTCCGCTATGCCGACGAGGGAATTGTCGTCCCCCTCCACCGAATGTGAATTCCACAGGGTGTCCCTGACCTTGCGGGAAAGATTGCAGTAAGGCTCGAAAACCGGTATTCCGTAGCGGTCCGCGACCTTGATGAGATGGTCCCTGAACCAGCCCATCTTCTCCCCGCGCCAGCAGGCGATGGCCCCGTCATAGATGCTGAGCGACTTGTCCGGTATCACCAGATCCTCGCTGACACCCATCGTCAGGCCAAGTCCGCCGCACACCGGACAGGCCCCGAGCGGCGAATTGAAGCTGAAAAGATATTCGTCCGGCACTCTGAAACTGATGCCGTCGAGTTCGAAGCGCGTACAGAAATCCCTACTGAAGCCACCTTCCCCTGCCACTCTCATCCTGCCGTCCCCCCGGCTGAAAGCATCCGATACGGAGGAGAGCAGTCTGGTACGCAGCTCGCCATCATCGGAAGAGGAGAGTCTCACCCTGTCGACGAGAAGCATAGCCCCGGAAGGATAGGCCCCGTCGAGTTTGAGAATGTCGTCGATTCTGACCGGAGCGCCGTCGGCATAGAGCCTGGTGTAGCCTTCCTCCTTGAGATGGAGCATCAGCTCCACCTTGTCCTCGCGCCCGTCCCAGCCTATGTCGGCAAGGATGTAGCAGCTGCCCTCCTTCAGGGAGAATATGTAATCCAGCACGTCCGCCGCCGTGTCACGATGCACCTCCCTGCCGGAGACAGGAGAGAAGGTATGCCCCACGCGGGCGAAAACAAGCCGCAGATAATCATAGATTTCCGTGACGGTGGCCACGGTGGAGCGGGGATTGCGGGTCGCGACCTTCTGCTCGATGGAGATGGCGGGAGGAATACCGTCTATCATATCCACGTCCGGCTTGCTCATACGTCCGAGGAACTGCCGGGCATAGGACGAAAGGCTCTCCGAGAAGCGCCGCTGACCCTCCGCGAAGAGGGTGTCAAAGACAAGGGAAGACTTGCCGGAACCGGAAACCCCGGTCACAACGACAAACTTCCCTCTCGGTATTTCGAGTGTCAGATTCTTAAGATTGTTGACTCTGGCACCTTTGATTGTGATATTTCCTTCCACCTTATTTTTCTTCCTCCTCCTCGCTCTTGAAACGCGCTATCCAGTCGCGTCCCCAGAGCACCCACAGCGCGGCACACGCGCCACCGAGGAAGATGCAGGCCACAAGAGTCGTCATCTTGGACGGCTTGTTCGCCCTGATGGGCAGCACCGGCGGCTGCATCACGACGCAGACCGGAGTCTCCTGCTGAACCTTGGCCCTGGACATCTGGAGCTGCTGGGCGCAGCTGTTGTAGAGCTGGTAAGCGAGGTTCATCTCATTCTGGAGACGTTCCTGCTCTATCTTGACGCTCTGCAGGACAACCCCCTTGTTGGCATCCACATATTTGGCATATTTCTGCTGTGCTGCGTAATAGTCGTCCTTCGACTCCTCGTAGAGCTGGAGGTAGTAGGCCATATCCTTCCTTGACTTCTCCGTACGGTAGGTCGTGACATACTCCTGAAGCTTGTCTATGACAGTCTCGGAAACCGTCCTCGACACATATGGTGACTGGCTTGTCACGGTGATCGTGATGATCTGGGTCTTCTTGTCCACCACGACGCTGACGCTCTGGGAGATGGCCTTGGCGATGCGTGTCTGCTCCGGGGTAAGCGCCGAAGGATTGAGTTCGGCATAGCCTTCGACCTTCTCAGGCTTCTCGCGGAAGAGTCCCATAAACCACCCGAGCGCCCTGAACGGGGCCGCCATCACCGCGCTCCACCACGGGGCCTTGCAGTGTTCCTTGAGGTAAGAGTAATAGTCCGTCTCCGCCATACCGTTCTTCCCGTCCTTGAAGCGGACCTGAACCGGAAACAGTTCCGTGACGAAAGGAGTCGATGACACGATGTCCGGATAGAGGTCCGGATATACGGCATCGTTGGTGGTCATATTGCTGACGTTGGCTCCGAGCATCGAGGCGATGGAAGATACGGCCCCGCTGGTCTTGGTGACAATCTCCGGAGCGAGCTTCGAGGTCACTACATATTCCTTCGGGATGCTGAACGCTATCACGATTCCGACCACGGCGGCCGCTCCGCACCATTTCAGAATGAACTTCCAGTTTTTGAGGAGCTTGCGCAGCAGCTCCATAATGTCTATCTCCTCGTATTGTTCCTCGATGGGAACTCCCTGATTGTATTTCTGTTCTTCCATATCTGTCCGCGTCAATTAAAACAGGTTCAGCAACATCGCCAGAACATAGGTGAGGGACGTGGCCATATTGGCCGTGGCTATCACGTCGGTCGTGGTCGTAGCCTTGCGCTCAGGCTTGGTCGGCACGACTATGGTGCATCCGGGCTCGACTTTCGCGCCGTTGAGTATGTTCCGTGATGCGGAACCGTTCTGATAGATGACATACGTGCGGGACTTCTTCGCCCTGTCCGTATATCCGCCGGCCGCGCTTATATAATAGGATACCGGCTTGCCCGGCATATACACGAGCGCATTCGGAGACATCACCTCGCCGGAAACCTGCACGGTATTCATAAGTTCCGGGATATTGACGACATCGCCCTCCTGAAGTATGAGGTCTGCGCTGCCCCCGCGATGATTCATCGCATAGCCGAGGTTGAGTGCCACCCTGTATTCACCGGAGAGAGCGACGGAGAGAGTGTCCGTGGATGAGAGACGGCTGAGTTTGTCCAGGGACTCGCCGAGCATCCGCTCGTCCATAGAGCCATTCCTCTTGCGGAGCAGCACCGCACCGCGCGGATTAGCGTTGCCGGCAAATCCACCAGCCCGTTCGATCAGACTGGAGATCCTCTCGCCTTCGTTCAGGAGAACATACTGTCCGGGGAACGCCACGTTGCCCTGTATCTCGACGAATTTCTGCGGTCTGAATCCGGGACTTCTGCGCACCGACACGACATCGTAGGGCTCAAGGACGAAATTCCCTTCGTCCCCGACGGAGAGTCCGTCCTTGATGGCGCAGGTGTAGGCGATGGCCAGCGAGTCCGACCAGGTCATAGCCGCCGGGTCATAGATTCTCCTCGCCACGTCAACCCTCACGGTGGAAGCCCCGTCCAGAAGGCCACCGGCCTGAAGGATAAGGTCCTCGACGGTAGTATTGTCGGAGAACGGGAATTCTCCCGGCTTCATCACCATTCCGTTGATGGTCAGCACTCCCCTGTCCTCCAGCTCGAAGATGCCGGATACCACCAGCACGTCGTTCTTGCGGAGCAGCACGTCTTCCGCGCTGCCGTCCAGTATCGCGCCTACGTTGACCGGAACGGTCTCGAGGCTGAGGTCGGCCTTCTCCCTCAGGAGTACGGCCCTGCCTCTGAAGGCATCCTCGGTGAGTCCTCCCGCGGCATTGACGAGCTGACGGACCGTGGCGATGTCCCCTCCCATCTGGAATTCACCCGGACGGAAGACATAGCCTTTGATTTCCACCCTGTTGGCAAAGCGGTCGAGATTGGAGCCGACCGTCACCACATCACCGTCCTGCAGGACGCAGGACGCGAAGTCGGAATTCCTGACCGTAAGCATCTCCTTCTCGTGGCCGGTGCTGCGGACAATCTTCACGTCATCGCGATATGCCGCGCTTGCGAAGCCTCCGGCATATTCGATCAGCTTTTCGAGGGTCTCGCCTTCCAGAAGCTCGTATTTCATAGCCCGCTTCACGTCGCCCTCCACCGTTACGAGTTCGGCGTAAGGCGGCACCATCACAACGTCCCCCTCCTGAAGGGAGATGTCATTCGTCCTGCGTCCGCTGAAAAGGAACTCATATATGTCTATCGTGGCGATATCCTTGCCTCCGCGTACAAGCCTGACCTGCCTGAGACTTCCGTTTGCGTCCACCCCGCCGGCGCGATAAAGCGCGTTGAATACGGTGGAGAACGAAGACAGACGGTACGTCCCCGGGGCATTGACCTGCCCGAGCACATTGACCTGAATGGTACGGATATTGCCGAGGGTGACGCTGATATCGGCGTCCTTCCCGCCCACTCCGGCATATTTGCCGGCGAGCTTGCCCTTTATCTTCCTAGTGGCCTCCTTGATGGTGAGTCCGCTGAGCTGTATGGGTCCGACCTGACTGATGCTGATGCGGCCCTCAGGGGATATCACCGAGGATATCCTGGCCTCGCTTATGCCCCATACCTCTATCAGGATTTCATCTCCCGGACCGAGGATATAGCTGTCCGGAGTCGCGAGATTCTCGTTGGGTTCGAACGATATGGTGGATTTCTTCCCGAACACGTCGTGGCCGAACACCGGAATCTTCCCCTCTCCCTTGATGATGCCTGAGAGGCCGTCATTCGAATTTGCTCCCTCTTCACCGCCGTCGCGCATGTCCAAGTCCCTGAGGTCGCGGGCGCTGGCCTCGGACTCCCTCTTTATGGTGCTGCCGGAAGCGGCCCTGGACGAGACCGAGCCGCCGGCGCCTTCTATCTGATCTTGGTAGTTGGCCTTGATCCTCTCGGCCTGCGCCCTTGTCACACCCCTGGCGAGCAGTTCCCTGCTGATCTGGCTCTCGGTCTTCCCCGATGAGACGGAGGTCTTGACATATTCCACGACCTGCTCGTCCGTCATTTGGCCGAAGACGGGACAGGAGAGGGACATAAGCAGCCCCGTGAGTAAAATGTAGAGTTTTTTCATTATTCCAATTAAGAGAAACGCCACAAAAATAACCAATAGAATTCTTGATTGCAAAAAAATAAAAATTTTGTGGCGCACGCTTGCAGATTCACAAATTATGCCTATATTTGCATCCGCCTTTGAGAAAGGCACATCAGTCTGGTGCGGTAGTTCAGCTGGTTAGAATGCCGGCCTGTCACGCCGGAGGTCGAGGGTTCGAGTCCCTTCCGCACCGCCAAAACCCCTTTCAGACACTCTGAGAGGGGTTTTTCAATTAAAATTGGTACTACATTGGTACTGCAAATGTAGCGTGGCAGATGTCCAACTTCCTGCAGACCTCATCACGTGTGTAGAACTCGTCCTTGGCTTTCTCCGGTTCTTCCGGTTTAAGTTCTTGAAGGGCGTCCCTGACGGCATCCCGGATTACGTCACCGAAGATGGCCTTGATTGCTTCCGATTCACTCATAGCTTTTGACTTTAATTGGTTGATTTGTTTCTTCGGCAAAGTTGAGGTCTATATGCCGGAGTGACTTGGAGGCTAAACGTTCGATTTCGTTCGATGACACACCAAAAAACGGCCACCCACCGGCAGCCGTTCAGGTTTTCACCCTTCGATTGATTTTCGATTATTTGTTGATTTTCTGGTTCAGAGTCTTGATTTCATCCATTAGAGCATCGAAATCCGGAGCCTGCTGGTAAATCATGTCACTACGCATCTTCTCATAATCCTCACGCCACAACGGTAGGACGGCTTCCGGCGGAACTATGCTCAACGTCTTGAGCGACATTGATGCATAATCGAACCCCTTCAGCCCGATGAACTGTCTGCGGTGCTCGATGACTGCATTCACCAGCCCGGTGTCACCAAGTGCACGGTCGGCAATCGGTGTTCTCAATATCATAGCGACATCGTAAAGGTGCCTGGACATCCTGTCCACCCTGATGGAATCCGCCTGCTTTGCAAACTCCTCGTGGAGCAGGCAAAGTTTCTCGATGAACGTCCGCTCCGGTTTCACCGCGGCCACCTCAATGGAGGGTTCCCCGAATGGGGCAGCGGGGTATTCATCTTCCAGCATCGATCTAAGGCTCACATTCTCCAGAGGTTCCGCCATAGAACGGCCGCCGACCTCAACCTTCACAGCATTCACTATGTAAGGAAGGCTGCCGAATGCTGATTTGTAGTGGACAAAGATTGTCTCCGGGTCAGTAGTGGTGACAGGCGTGATTTTCACCTCAACGGAGAAAGCATCAGCCTTGATTCCTTGCTCGATCATCTTGTCCCGCAGCTGGAACTGAAGCGTCTCACGCACAAAAGTGCAGGTCGCACGACGGAGTTTGTCGCTGATCTGAGTCTTTGACAACTGACCGCCGTAGCCGAGGTATTCTCTGGTTATGGCTATATCGATATCTTCCGAGAATCTGTTTATCAATTTCCAGCACTTGGACAATGATGTGCCGCCCTTGAAGCTCGTGGCCGGCGCAGAAGGAAGCGCATAGAGCGCCCTCAACACGGCCGTCACCCACCAATCCTTTTCAATGACCTGCTCGGGGACATCCGTCTTGGCGGAATAGTCTCTGATGAAATCTCTCTGGGCTGATACCGGTAAATCTATAAACTTCATAGTGCCATAAAGGTTTTACGGACCCAGGCAGGTGCCAGGGTCATATCGTGATCATACATAGCGGAAGGCACGCCGGAAACGACTTCTTTCAAGCGAATCAGTTCTTCATCTGTAGCCTTTCCCTCGCCAATCTCTTTCAGCGCTGAAACTGCGAGCTGCATCTGCGCGGATTTGTATGAGAAGTTCTTGGCGTTGTCAGAATGCTTGAACTCGATCTGTTTTCCTCTTCCCACGTTCAGTTTGCGGTCAGAGCCGTTGGTGACAAACACTGCATTCCCGGGCACCTGGTCCGAAAGACCGAGTGCGTGTAGCGCATACGAGCCGGTAGGGAAAATGCTGACTCTGTCCCTTTCTGCGATTGCAAGAGCAATTTCACCAAGGGTGGGGTTTATCACTCCGAGACCGTATTTCTTGTCAATCTTAGGATAGTAATAAACGCCCTGCGAAATACGGATAAGGTCACCGGAAGCCATCAGCCTCTGGAGCGCCTTGATAGCCGCATCCCGGCTCGCAAATGAGGCGAATTGAGAAGGAAATACGAATTTTCCTCTTCCAGCCTTCTTAATCTGCGTTTCTATCTTATTCTGAATACTATCCATCATTTTCCCGTTTTGAAAAGTGTCCGAAATTTAGGGACTTTTTCGGACAAAACAAAACTTTCCTCGCTTTACTTGTAAAACTTCTCTTTCGGATAGTCCTTAAGCAGCAGCTTCAGCCGGTTGTCCGCAGGGAG
>CAVIJA010000006.1:0-74044 GCA_963643135.1 Alloprevotella sp.
ATGAAGCCATCCCCGGCCAGCTGCAACTTCACGAGCACAAGTTTCAACTCTCCGACTTGCATAAGGATGCACGGTTCAGGGATTATGACAGCTCTTTCTTCTGGTTGCGGGACGCCCGTATGGTAAATCTTGCATTCAACACTACGGAACCCAGTATCGGGCTCGGGCTCAAACAAAGGGACAATTCGCTCAAATGCTATATGAACGACACTGGACTGATGATCAGCCATTCTTTTGACGAACGAGGAATAGTTTCGGAACAACTATATCAGAAGATTCTCAAAGACAAGCTGGAAATCAATGCCGGAATGCTCATGGAGAACATCGTCGCCCAGATGCTTGCTGCAATCGGATGCAAGTTATTCTTCTACTCGAATCCGTCAAGGGAAAACAAAGACGACAGGATGGAGATTGACTTTCTTATTTCAAAAAAATCAATCACAAGCCGACATAATATTTCGCCTATCGAGGTGAAGTCGTCATCGGATTTCACAATCACGTCTCTGGAAAAGTGCATCAGAAAATATGCAAATTACCTTGCACAGCCTTACATCATCCATACTGGAGATCTTGAAACAAGGGACAATCTTCTTTACCTTCCACTATATATGGTTCCGTGTCTATAAAAGGTAACATGGGCCCATCTCACGAAAAAAGGCACCGGGACTACCCGATGCCTTATACATAAATCATTGAAAATCAGTGATTATCCTTTTAATAACGGCTTAATACTCTTCTTCGTTAAAGAAGAAGTCATCCTTGGTAGGGTAGTCGGGCCAGATATCTTCTATGGATTCGTAAACCTCTCCTTCCTCTTCAAGTTCTTCGAGATTCTCTATGACTTCTTCCGGAGCACCGGAGCGGTTGGCGTAATCAATCAATTCTTCTTTGCTTGCCGGCCATGGAGCATCGTCCAGACTGCTGGCTAGTTCAAGTGTCCAATACATAAGGCGTACAATGTTTAAGTCCGCAAAGATATAAATTTATTTGTAATCCCGCCTAAAAACAGCAAAATGTTTCAGTATAGTTGTACTGAACACATAAGGAAGCCCCACAAGTGCTTGTCTTTCGGCAACTTGTGGGGCTATGCTTGTGACGCCTGCAGGATTCAAACCTGCGACCTTTTGATCCGTAGTCAAATGCTCTATTCAGCTGAGCTAAGGCGCCAAACCGTAACCGGCACGAGGCCGGTCCGTAATTTATTCTGCCGGAGTCTCTTTCACACCGCGCTTCGCCTCCTTGATGCGGGCTTTCTTGCCTGCCAGATTGCGGAGGTAGAAGATGCGTGCGCGACGAACCTTGCCGACCTTGTTGAGTTCAATCTTCTCGATGGCCGGAGACTCATAAGGGAAAATTCTCTCGACTCCGACACCGTTGGATACTTTCCTGATGGTGAAAGTCCTCGTGAACGGGGTGGCTCCGCAAATCTGGATGACCACGCCACGGAAACTCTGAAGTCTGAACTTGTCACCTTCCTTAATCTTGTAGGTCACGGTGATGGTGTCACCTGCCTTGAACTCCGGGTAGGATGCAGCCTTGTTCTCAGAGAAGGACTGCTCCACGATTTTCATCAAATCCATAATGCAAAATTATGTTGTCAAGCGCAGCGTCATCAAACCGTCTGACGAGAGGCTGCTTTTTTCGGACTGCAAATATAGGAAATAAAAGCAATCCTACAAAATTTTTCAGAAGAATTCACTCTCTTTTTTGAAAATCTCCATATCGTCCCGTGTCGGGGCCGGTTTGAACGAATCGCTGTTGCGGATGGATTCAATCAGCTCTTTCTCGCTGCGGCTCAGCTTGTGAGGTACCCAGATGAGAATCTTGACATAGAGGTCGCCCTTGCCGTTTCCATAGCCGTTGACGGAAGGAAGTCCCTTGCCGCGAAGCTTCTGCACCGTTCCGGACTGCGTGCCGGCAGGCAGTTTCACAGTCTGCGGCCCGTCGAGACAAGGTGCCGTAATCTCGCATCCGAGTATTGCGTCGGTAACCCTTATCACCTTGGTATAGAAAAGATTGACTCCGTCCCGTTTGAAGAGGGAATGTGGAATCTCCTCTATGGTCACGTAGAGGTCTCCGTTCACCCCTCCCTGAGGACCGGTGTCTCCGCCTCCCTGTACCGTGAGCTGCATCCCGTTCTCGACTCCTGCAGGAATCCTGACGCTCACCTCTTCCCTGACCTTCACCAGACCGGTCCCGCGGCAGTTGGAGCAGGGGTTGCTGACTATCTTGCCGGAGCCCTTGCAGTTGGGGCAGGTGCTCACCTTGCTGAAGAAGAAACTTCCGCTCATAACCTGTCCGCTGCCGTTGCAGGTAGGGCAGACCTTGACGTCGGAAGCGTTGGCCGTACCGCGTCCGCCGCACTTCGGGCAAGGACGGTTGCGCTCGACCGTAAAGGTCTTCTCGCAGCCGTTGGCTATTTCCTCAAGCGTAAGACGGACTTTGACTGCGAGGTCGTTGCCCCTGGCGGCGCGGGAGCCTCCGCGCTGGGACCTGCCTCCGAAAGACGATCCGCCGAAGCCGCTGAATCCGCCGAAGTCCCCTCCGAAATCGAAGCCTCCTCCGAAGATGTTCTTCAGAAGGTCGTTCAAACTGCCGAAGCCCTGCGCCCAGTTCTGGTCTGCCGCTCCGGACACGCCGGCGAATCCGAACTGGTCGTACTTCGCCTTCTTGTCCGGGTCACTCAACACCGAATAGGCTTCGGAGGCTTCCTTGAACTTCTCCTCGGCCGTCTTCTTCTCCGCGTCCGTACCGTTTACCCACCGGTCCGGATGCCATTTGAGCGCAGCCTTGCGGTACGCTCCCTTTATTTCGTCGGCACTCGCCCCCTTCTGGAGGCCGAGCACCTCATAATAATCTCTTTTTTCCGCCATATCGTACAGAAGTCTTTATGCTCCGACCACAACCTTGGCGTAGCGGAGGACCTTGCCGTTGAACGTGTATCCTGTCTGGATGACGTCAATCACCATCCCCTTCATATCCTCGCTCCCGGCGGGAATCTGGGTCACGGCCTCGTGGAAGTCGGTGTCGAATTTTTCGCCCTTGGCCTCGATGCGGGCAAGCCCCTTAGACTTGAGGTAGTCCATCAACTTGCTGTAAATGAGTTCCGTCCCTTCCTTCGCCGCATCGTCCGTCGAGCCGGAGAGCATTTCCACGGCCCTCTCGCAGGCGTCCAGTACGGGGAGCATCCCCTTGACGGTGTCGGCGGAGGCCGAAGCGACCAGAGAGAGCCTCTCCTCGGCGGAACGCCTGCGGAAGGTCTCGAACTCGGCCATCAGGCGGATGTAGTCATCCTTCTCCTTCGCCAATTTGTCAGTAAGTTCCTCGACCTGCTTTTTCAGCGGGTCTTCCTTTTTCTGCTTTTTCTTTTTGTTGTCAACGGTTTCGCTGTCCTTTTCGACTTCGGGTTCCTGCTTTATATTATCCTTTTCTGCCATAATCATTCAATGTTTCGCAAGTTCAAATCAAATCTCCTGCCAGTGACATATTGTCACCGGAAGAAGCGGTCTATCTCTTTGATGGACTCCGGCAGGGCGAATATCGCCACCCTGTCGTATGCCTCTATCTGCGTGTCTCCTACGGCGATGAAGGCGTCGCTGCCCCTGATCACGCCCCCGATTATCGCATTCTTCGGGAAATCGATCTCCTTGAGCGGGGCCTTTGTGACGGCGGCTCCCGGGGCGACCGTATATTCCATCACTTCGGTGTCCGTACCTGCCATATATCTGACGAAGCGGGCCTTGCCGGAGAGGGTGAGGCGGAAAATCCTCCCCGCGGTGATGAGCTTGCGGTTGATTACGTTGTCCACCCCCATTTCCTCGGCGAGCCTGATATATTCGATGTTCTCCACTTCCGCCACGGTCCGCGCCACGCCGAACTTGCGTGCCACCACGCAGGAGAGCACGTTGCTCTCGTCGCTGTCTTCCAGGGCTATGAAAGCGTCGTACTGCTGTATGCCCTCCTCATAGAGGAAGTCAGAATCGCGTCCGTCGCCGTTGATGACCATAACCGTGTCCGGAAGACTCTCGGACAGTCTGATGCAGCGTTCCCTGTCCTTCTCCACAATCTTGACGGTCAAGCCGTTGGCTGCGAGAGATCTCGCCAGCATCTCCGCCGTACGGCCTCCGCCGAGGATGAATACGCTCCCGATGTCGATATTGCTCTTGCCGAAAAACCTGTGCAGGAGTTCGACCCCTTCCCGTCTGGAGATGGTGAAGACCAGGTCTCCGAACTGGAATTTCGTGTTGAGTTTCGGGATGACGGTCTTCCCGTCGCGGGAGAGGGCTATCACGCGGAACTGCCTGAGCTGCTCCTGGGGGACGGTGCTGATGAATTCGGAGAGCTTCAGGTCGAGGAGAGGGGAGTCCTCGTTGAGCTTGAAGGCGGCAATCTGGAGTTTCCCGCGGGCGAATTCCATAGTCTCCGCCGTGGAATTGTGTTTCAGGAAGTCGATGATTTCGTCCGCCGCGATGCGTTCCGGATAGAACATCATATCTATGCCCAATTCCTTGAACAGCAGCTTGTTCTCCGCCGACAGGCAGTCTTCGTCGCTGATTCTGGCTATGACCTTGGCCGCCCCGAGCCTTTTGGCGAGCAGGGCGCTCACGATATTGATTTCCTGGGCGGCGAAGGGATATACCGCGATGAAGAGGTCAGCGCTTTCGACTCCGGCTTCGCGCAGAGTCCTGAGGGACGACGGATTCCCCGTGACCGTCTCCAGGTCCGAACTGGCCGCAAGAGTCCCGATCCGCTGAGGATTGTCGTCGATGACCGTGATTTCATTGCCCTCGGCCCTGAGCATCTTCGCAAGATGAGATCCTATCTCGCCCGCGCCTTCAATGACTATCTTCATATCGTAGCAAATAATCGAATATCCCCTCCCGTCTGAGGAGAGCCTGTGGGATGATGTCGATATCGACAAGCCCCTTCGGCCTGCCTTTCGGGTTCTTGACTCTCCGAGGCTCCGCCCGCAGGACTCCATACTCCCTGTGGGCTTCCCGCACGGCGCGGAAAAGCTCCATCCTCCCGCTGAGCAGATATACGGCCGCGCAGCAATTGTCTATCAGTATCCGCGCCCGGATGCGCCTGCGCGCCCGTTTAGGGCCTATCGTGTCGGCGAGATTGTTCTCCAGCATAAGCAGGCCGTTGCGGTAGTTGAGCTTAAGCTTGGTCGGAGATGTCCGGGGGAGAGTGCCTCCGCCGAGATGGTAGACTTTTGCGGAAGGCACGACGCTGACCCTGTATCCGCAGAGCTGCGCCTTCCAGCAGTAGTCGATTTCTTCCATATGGGCGAAAAATCTCTCGTCGAAGCCTCCGATGCCGGTCCAGAGGCTGGTGCGGGTCATCATACAGGCCCCGGAAACCCAGAGTACGTCTTTCCCGGCATCGTAGCGCGGACCGTCCTTGTCGGTGCGGTCAAGCACACGCCCCCGGCAGAACGGGAATCCGTAGCGGTCGAGATAACCGCCCGCAGCGCCGGCATATTCCAGAGTGTCGCCCATCACGTATCCCCCCTTGTCGTGGTGCAGCGCGAGCATCTTCGGCCCGCAGACGCCGCAGTCCGGATGGGCGTCCATATGACGGACAAGGGCCTCGAGCCAGCCGGGACTCACGAGAACGTCGGAATTGATGAGCAGCAGGTATTCCGGAAGCTCCTCTCCGAAGTCCTCAAGTATACGGGCGAACGCCCGGTTGTAGCCTCCGGTGAAACCGTAATTGCTCTCGAGCCGTATCGTCCTCAGCTGCGGGAAATGCTCCGAGAGCATCTCGGCCGAACCGTCTGTGCTGGCGTTGTCCGCCACGATGAGTCCGGCATCCTGCCCGTCCAGACTTCTCTCGATGGAGGGGATGAATTGCGCGAGGAAATCCCTCGTGTTCCAGTTCAGTATGACAATTGCAGTCTTCAATGTCCGCAGCCGCCTTCACATCCGCAGCCGCCTTCCTTGTCTGAACAGTTGCAGTCTCCGCCGCAGTTGCAGTCACCTCCGCATCCGCAGCCTTCCTTCGGGAGATATTCTCCGTGCAGCCCCTCTTTGAGTTCTTTCTCCGTGGCCTCGCGCACGCTCTCGACCTTTCCGGTGAAATGCAGGGTCTTGCCTGCCATCGGGTGGTTGAAATCCATCTTCACGCTCTCCTCGCCGACAGACTCCACCAGTCCCTGTACCACCTGCCCTTCGGAATTGAGCATGGGTATCACGTTCCCCGGCATCAGCAGGTCTTCGCGCAGCTTGCCGTCCACCTCGAATGCGCTCTTCGGGATGTCCACCTTGTATCTTGGGTCATACTCCCCGTAGCCTTCCGCCGGGGTGAGGGTGAATTCGAAAGTGTCTCCCTCCTGTTTGTTCTCGATTTCCGCCTCGAACTTCGGCAGCAGCATACCTGTGCCGTGGATATATTCGAGAGGGGAGTCTGCGCCGGCCTTGTCCGCCGTCTTGCCTTCAACAGTCAGTTCGTAGCTGAGCGCCACGACTTTGTTTTTATTGATATTCATATTCTAGTTGTAAGTAATTCCTATAAGTAATTCCTAAAAAATAACTTGGTACTTTTGCTGGTCTTTTTGTTCTAAATTCATTTGTTCATCAGTCACGTACCCCGGTACGCTCCTTCTTCACAAACAAATTTATCTACAAAAATCCTGTACAAAACTTTACCAACTTATTTTTTCATCATTACTAAAAAATTATCCGCTGAAATCAACGTTCTCAAACGCTAAGGTAGGAATAAGTTTCGACATGCAGCTTCTTGCGTCATTGCCGACCGCAATCAGCCGTCCCCAGAGTTCCAGAAGGTTGCCAGTCACCAGCATTTCGCTTACTGGCTTGATTATCAGACCGTTCTCGAAGTAGAACCCTTCCACTCCATAAGAGAAGTCGCCTGTCACGGGGTTGCTGTTGCCTCCGTTGAAGTCCGTGACGAGTATCCCGCTTCCGCAGAGTTTCAGGATGCCGTCCTGGGTCATCTCCGCCGCGTCAGGCATCACTTTCGGCCTGGTGGCGTCTTCTATTGTGGGGGCGATGCCCAACTTGCGGGACATATAGCTGTTGACGAAATATTCGCAGACCACGCCGTCCTTGATGACGGGGGTCTCGACGGTGGCCACTCCCTCCGAGTCGAAGAGTTTCGAGCAGGTCTGCCCGACGATATGCGGCACGTCCATTATCGTGAGCCTTTCCGGGAAGAGCCGTTTCCCGAGACTTCCCACGAGGAACGAGCTGTTCTGCTGGATAGAGTAGGCGTTGAGCGCTCTCAGGACAGGGGAGACAACCTTCGAAGCCACTTCTGTGTCAATCACGAGATTGTACTTGCCGCCCTTCACCGCTTCGGCACCCCTTCTGTCCAAGGCCCTTTTGAGCGCCTTCGGTGCGCAGTTTCCGTCCAGCGCACTGAGACGGGAAGAGGAGTCCCACCAGTAGCCGCTATATTTCTCCCCGTCCTGCTCCACCGTAATCTCCACGCCGTAGTCGAATGAAGTTTCGCAGTGACGGCAGAACACCCCGTTGCTGTCCATCAGCACGGTGTCGTATATGCTGTCGGAATATTCCCCCTCTTCGGAGAGGATGACTCCGGTATTGAATGCCGAGGCCGCCTCCGCCCTGCGCATCCTTTCCTCGGGCTTGAGGCTGTCGCGGCACGGATCCGTCAGGCCGAGTTCGTCTCCGCTCCTTGCCTGCGTACAGCAACGCTCCGGATCTGGCAGATCCCTGCACGGGTCCGGAGAGATGCTTTTTACGATGCCGACGGAAGTCAGGATAAAATCCCGCAGAGAATCCTTTTCCAGCCTGTTGGTGGAAAAAGAGCCGAAACGTCCGTCCGCAAAGAGCGCGAGACTCAGGGAAGAGTCGGCGCAATGCGTCACCCTGTCCGTTTCCCCGTTGAGTGTGGCTACGAGGTCTTCCTCGCTTCTTGAGAGCGTCGCGCGGGCTTTGTCGGCTCCGGCCTTCCGCGCTGTCTCGAGGCTCGCTTCCACGAGCCGGATATCTTCTTCGCTTATCAGCATTATTCTCCTCCTCCTACTGTAAGATTGCGTATGAGCACTGACGGGATGCCGCAGGATACCGGCACGCTCTGTTCCTTCCCGCAAGTCCAGGTGCCTTCGTCTATCTTGAGATCTGAAGCCACCGCCTCGATATCTGCGAGGGCCTGGGGGCCGTTGCCTATTATGTTGATGTCCTTTATCGGCATAGTCAGCCGTCCGCCTTCGATGAGGAATCCGCTCCTGACATAGAAGGTGAAATCCCCCTCGCCGATCTTGACCTGTCCGTTGGCGAACTGGTCCACGAAGACGCCCTTCTTCACCGAGGCTATCAGGTCTTCGACGCCGCCTCCCGTCCCGCTTTCCATATAGGTCGCCCTCATACGGGGTATCGGGTTGTAGCGGAACGACTCCCTGCGTCCGTTGCCGGTAGGGGAGACTCCGTAGAATGCGGCGCTGATGCGGTCGTGCAGATAGGAAGTCAGCACTCCGTCCGTGACCATATAGGTCTTCTGTCCGGGGATGCCTTCATCGTCATAGCTGCAGGCTCCGCGGTTGGCGCCGATGGTGCCGTCGTCGATGATGCTGATTCCACGGGGGCATACCCTCTTACCCATCTTGTCGGAGAATATGGACTGTCCCTTGCGGTTGAAGTCCGCCTCGAAAGCGTGGCCCATCGCTTCGTGGAGCAGGATTCCGGAGGCCCCGGCACCCATCACCACGGGCATCTGCCCGCCCTTCGGCCTGCGGGCCGCGAATCTCTCGTCGATTCCCTTCACGGCTCTTCCCGCGAGATCCTCCAGCAGACTGTCGCATATCATCTCGACTCCGGTGCGCAGACTCCTGGAAACGCTGCTGTTCTCCGTACTGTCCCCCTGACGGAAGATGGTCTGCACCGTGACGCTGCCCAGTGGCCTGCGGTCCGAGGTCAGCTCTCCGAGCGAATTGTACATCATCACCTCGCTGACCGACCAGGAGAGTGCGGCGATAACCTTGATCACGCGGCTGTCGCGTCTGCGGATCTCCGCATCGAGCCTTCGCAGGAAACCCGCCAGGGCTTCCGTCCCCTCGCTGCGCCAGTCTGCGGACATGGGATATCTGTCCTTCGGCGCAGCTCCCCTTGCAAGCGCCTGCGAGGCGAACGCCTCCTTCCGGGATACGCCCCCTCTGACGGATGCGATGGAGCCGGCCGCCGACGCCGCCCTGAGCAGGGAAGCGTAGTCCGTACCCTCGGAATAGGCGTAGCCGGTCTTCTCGCCGTTCAGCACGCGTATGCCGCAGCCGCAGTCGATATGGTGTCCTCCGGAAGTGACCTCCGCATCGCGCAGCAGCAGGTCTCCGTATTCGGTATCTTCAAAGTACAGGTCGCACCAGTCGCCTCCCGAGCGCATCCCTTCCGCTATGATGGCGCGCAGCTGGTCTTCCGTAAGCTGGAATCTGTCAAAAATCTTCATTCGGATGAATTATGTTCCATATCAGGTGATACTTGTCGTTGTCCTTGATATAGGAATACTGTTTCGAGCCTTCCGCAATGATGCTGAAAGCGGATTTGGAATTGTCCGCGAGTATCCATCTGTCGCAGATGGGCCGATATGTCTCAAAAAAATATTGCAGCCCCATCATATACCGTCTGCGCACCACGTTGTCGGGGATATTGTGCCCTCCTGCCGCGACCCTGTCCCGGACACGCTTTATGGCGAGTTCCGGCGAGTTGAGCCAGAAATACAGAAGTGTCACCTCGTATCCTACGGATTGCGCTTCTCTGATGATTTTCACAAGGGAACGGGTTGCGAGCGTAGTCTCTATGCCGAAGTCCTCATAGCGTCCGAGCAGGTAGTTGATTTTCATCAGCATATAGCGGCTGGCCGTAATCGATGCCGCCCCCGGGTCGAAGGGGGAGAGGCTCTTGGCGAACTCGTCGGAATTGACGAACTCCCTGCACTCCAGAAGGTCTGGCAGCAGGGTGTAGGATGCCGTAGTCTTGCCGGAGCCGTTGCATCCCGATATGATATACAATTTAGGCATTGTCTATACCGTATCCGAATAATGCGAAATCCCCCTTTGCGGGGTCATCGGGAAAAATCTCCCTGAACTCTTCCGTAATCTCCAGTGCAGTGGCGAGGTTTCTGCCCCTCCGCGAGGTGAGACCGAGCTTCAGGGCCTGGTCGTGGACGTGTACGTCCAGAGGAATCACCAGTTCCGACGGGGAAGTGTGCTTCCATACCCCGAGGTCCACCTTGCCGTCGTTGCGGACAAGCCAGCGCCGCATCATATTTATCTTCTTGTCAGGGGCTGCAGGGTCGTGCCTCCCTGCGAATATCCTCTCCCTTATCCCTTCCGTGCCGAGGCTTTCCAGGGATGGCTCCTTGGAGTAGAACTCCTTGAGCGCACGGCAGATGCGTGCGGTTTCGGACCACTTTATAGTGCGGTGTATGCTGCTCTCGTCGTCCCGCCACTCTCCGCTCATCACATAGTCATACGGCCGCCATTCCATAAAGTCGAACAGCCTGCAGCAGTCCCGCACTATCATCGCCCTTCTTCCCCAGGCGAAGTGTGCGGCAAAAACGGCCGCCGTCTCGATGTCCTGCAGACTTGCTCCGCTGAGGGCGAAGCGCTTCGGGAACGCTATCGGGTCCTCTTGGAAATAGACCGGGTCGTTGTATTTTTCGGCCCGGTCCATCAGAGTATCCCTGAGTTCGGCTGTCATCCTACTTCTCAGGAACGGCTTCCAGCACGGCCTTGAGGAAGTCCCAGGTCTTCTGTACGGAAGGGATGTTGACCTTCTCGTCAGGAGAGTGCGGGTAGAGGATGGTAGGTCCTATGGACACCATTTCCCAGTGCGGGTACTTGGCTCCGAGCAGGGCGCATTCGAGGCCGCCGTGGGTTGCGAGTACATTCATCGGCTTCCCGAACATCCTGGTGTGGATGTCGTTGAGCATCGCGATCATAGGGGTGTCCGGCTTAGGTATCCAGCCGCAGTAGCCTCCGGTGAAGCGAATCTTCGCTCCGGCGAACTCGAAAATATAGCGCACGCTCTCCGCGAGTTCCGCCTTGGATTCGTCTACGGCGCTTCTGAGCAGGGAGGATACCGTGATGTGGCCTCTGCCGCTTCTCACCACGGCGAGATTGATGGAGGTCTCCGTGAGGCCCGGCATGCTCTGGCTCATCCTGATGACGTTGGACGGGCAGGCGGAGATGGCTTTCAGCGCATTGAGCGCCACCTTGTCCTCGATATATTTAGCATCCGCCTTGCACTTCTCCACGGTGCAGGACATTGCAGGGTCGCTTTCCTTATACCTTGCGCAGAGGTTTGCGAAAACCTTCCTGATGGCTTTCACAGCGGCCGCTGCCTTCTGGGAAGGCACTGCGATTCCGGCCTCTCCCTCGAACGGGATGGCATTGCGCAGGCTTCCTCCGTTGATGGAAGTCAGCTTGACGCCGTATTTCTCGATGACAGGTATCAGCGCATTGGCGAGAACCTTGTTGGCATTGGCCCTGTAGAGGGATATGTCCATTCCGGAATGTCCGCCGGAGAGTCCCTTCACGGTGAGCTTGTAGCCTGCGTAGCCTTCCGGAGTCTTGATGCTCTCGTATTTGAAATCCGCGATGGCGTCGAGCCCTCCGGCGCAGCCGATGCAGAGTTCCTCCTCGTCCTCGGAATCGAGGTTGAGCAGGATGTCTCCCTTGAGAATTCCCGGCTTGAGCGCATCCGCACCGGTCATTCCTGTCTCCTCATCGTAGGTGATGAGCACTTCCAGCGGGCCGTGCTTGATGCTCCTGTCCGCGGCCACGGCCATTCCCATCGCCACTCCCATGCCGTTGTCGGCGCCGAGGGTGGTCCCGCAGGCTTTCACCCAGTCTCCGTCCACTCTGGTCTCGATAGGGTCCTTGAGGAAGTCGTGTGCGGTGTCGGCCGTCTTCTGCGGCACCATATCCATATGTCCCTGAAGAATCACGCCCTTGCGGTTCTCGTATCCCGGAGTCGCAGGGACGCGCATAATGACGTTGCCCGTCTCGTCGGCGAAAGCCTCGACGCCGTGTTCCTTCGCCCAGTCGAGTATGTGCTTGCGTACAATTTCCTCGTGCTTTGAAGGACGAGGGCAGCGTGTGAGACCGTAGAATGCCTCCCAGACCGCAGCTGGCTTTAAATCTTTAATAGTCATTTGATTAAAGTTTTTGAGGGTTATTTCCATCTTTTATGTGTCCACAGATAGTTCCACGGCTGCTCGCGAAGGTCCTCTTCCAGCAGAGTGTAGTACCTGTCGAGAATTTCGGCTTCCTCCATCTCCCGCGCGTCCTCGCATATCGGGATGAAGCTGATGAGGTAGTTGCCGGCCGCATCTTCCTTCATCCGGAGATAGAATATGGCCATTCCGAACTTGTGCGCGAGAGCGGTGGCTCCGCCCATCGACCAGGTCTCCTGTCCCATGAAGTCTCTTACCTTTACCCTGAACGCATCCGAGTACGGGAACTGGTCGGTCACGATATTGTAGAACATCCTCCGGTCACGGTGCCGTATCACGTATCTTATCAGGCTGAAAGACTCGACCATCCCGTCGTAGTGCTTCTTGTCCGTCACCGCGGACAGCCTGTTCTTCTTCATGAATCTCTCCCACACGGGGCTGGTGAGCCTGCGGTAGACGACGCACATGTTGAGTTCGTCGTATTTGATAGCCTCGTCCGTATAGAAGCGGTAGCCTCCGAAAAGTTCCCAGTTGCCGCAGTGCGAACCCATCACGATGACGCTTTTCCCCTTGTCGAAGCAGTCGTTGATGGGCGAGACGTCAGTGATTTTCGCGACCCCGGAGCGGCGGAGTCGCTTTTGGGACGAGCCTCCGAACCATATGGCCTCGGCAATCAGCTTGCCGAAATGGGCGTAGGTCTGCCGGCTGAGTTCCAGCAGCTCTCTATAATTCTTCTCCGGAAAACTGCGGGCGAGGTTTATCATCACCACGTCCCTGCGGTACCTGAACAGATTGCCGGCCATCTTCCCCAGCAGCCGTCCGCATCTTCTGTGGAAGCTTAAGGGGAGTATCGCCAGAGGTCTTGTCAGGCAGCGCAGCAGGAAGCAGCCTATTTTGCCGGAGCGGGACATAAGAACTTTACGCTTATGCCGTAGCGGCTTCGATCTTCTTGAGCATGGCGAACATTATCGCGCCTGCAATCACGCAGAGAGCGAGCAGTATCGCCCAGTTGGCCCATAGCGGGACAGCCTTCCACAGAAGGCCCGGCACGGAGCTGAGGTAGTTGCCTACAGCCGTGGCGGCGAACCAAAGACCCATCATCAGCCCCTTGTATTTAGGTGGAGCCACCTTTGAGACGAACGAGATGCCCATAGGAGAAAGCAGGAGTTCGGCGAAGGTGAGCACCAGATATGTACTGATGAGGTATGCCGGTACTACCGGGTCAGGAGAGACGGTGCCGCCCAGTTCGGCAGGGGACGGCTGCCCGAGTGAGGCCATAATCATAATGAGGTAGCCGAGGGCTGCCACGAACATTCCGAGTCCGATCTTCTTAGGGGCGGAAGGTTCCAGTCCATTCGGGTGCTTTGGAGTCTTCTTGTTCGCGAGCGATGCGAAGATAGCCATCGAAACCGGGGTCAGGAACACTACATAGAACGGGTTGAACTGCTGGAAGAGCTGCGGCTGGATGTCGAGAACCTCGGGCATGCCCGCGTATATCCTCCACGCGCCGAGCCAGAGCAGTACGGTGACTGCGGCGCAGATGCCCTTGCCATTCTTGCTCTCGGACTGGAACGCCCCGAAGAGGGTGTAGATTGAAACCGCTACGAGCGCGAGTATCCAGATATTGAATCCGAATCTGGTGAATCCCTCGGCTGTGGCCTGAGTGTAGTCACGTGCGAACCAGGTGAGTGACTGGCCGTTCTGGTGGAATGCCATCCAGAAGAATATCACCACCGCAAAGACGAGGCAGAGGGCCACGATTCTCTCGCGAGTCTGCTTTGGGCTGAGTTCTTCTACATTGACGTTTGCGGCTTTGGCCTGCTTGGCGTTGATGTCGGCATGCTTGAACCAGCTGTGGCAGCAGAAGTAGATGAGTATGGAGGCTATTAGCGAGACGCAGGCTACTGCGAAGCCCATATTATAGGCGGAGGAAAGGTGTTCGATATAGTAGGCGGAGAAGTCGCCGAGTCCCATGGCTGCGGCTTCGCTGCCAGGCATCTGGGAGGCGAGACCCGCAAGTTTGTCAGTATTTTCGACGGAGATTGTACCGTTCAAAAACTGGTGTGCAAGCGCAGGAATGTCCGCCTTGTAGATAAGTCCGGCCTTGGCGAGGAACTTGTTGGTGATGGCGGTGGCGGCAGACGGAGCGAACATCGCGCCGATGTTGATTGCCATATAGAAGAGACTGAATGCAGAGTCGCGTCTGGAGGCGTATTTGGGGTCGTCATAAAGGTTGCCGACCATTACCTGGAGGTTGCCCTTGAACAGTCCCGTTCCGATGGCGATGAGCAGCAGAGCCCCCAGCATCAGTGAGACTCCAAAAGTGTTGGCGGCGGTCGGCACCGCAAGCAGCAGGTAGCCGAGGAACATTACGCTGATACCGGTGACGACGCATTTGCCGTAGCCGATCTTGTCAGCCAGCCATCCGCCCACTACCGGCATAAAATAGACGGCAGCGAGGAAAATAGAATAAACCTGGCTCGCCGCAGCCTGCTCCCAGCCGAACTTGGCCTGGAGGAAGAGCATGAAGATGGCAAGCATCGTGTAGTAGCCGAAGCGCTCACCTGTGTTGGCGAGGGCCAAAGCAAACAAACCTTTTGGTTGACCTTTGAACATTTTATCTCTGTTTATCAGTTGTTTGTATCTCACGCGCCCCGCCTTGCGGCTCTATGGGGCATAACCCGTGCCGTCTCGTGGCGAAACTATCCTGCAATATAGTAATTCTTGAAAAATAACTTGGTATTTTTGCCGGTCTTTTTGTTCTAAATTCATTTGTTCGTCAGTCACGTACCCCGGCACGCTCCTTCTTTACAAACAAATTCAGCTCCGCACAGTCTCTGCTCCCGCCTCAGGCGAAAATCAGAGCGGCAGTGGCGGCGATGCTTACCATATAGACCGCCGCGCCCGTCCATCGGAAAGTGCTTGGCCGTGTCTCCGGCCAGCGGCGCAGACCGTTGATGGCGCGCACTGACAGAGCGGCCAGCAGGCCGGGCAGGAATACGGAAAGGGACAGCGTGGAGCCGGCCCTGACCAGGCTTACGGCGAGGGTCTCCGGCGGAATCAGGGTCAGGGATGCCGCGAGAGTGTTACGCTGCTTCGAACGCGGCAGCGTGCAGAGCTGCAGCGCGAGCATCAGCAGCACCGCAGAAACCGGTCCGGGCGTCTCCGGCGGCCGTATCGCGAAGCATACGGCAACCCCCAGATAGAAAATCGCCGCAGCCGCCAGCATGATATGTCTCTCGTCCGGTTTCATCTTCTCGTTAAACCGCCACAAAAATAATCAATTTCGCTCAAATGGCCCATATTCTTTGACTTGTCGTTTGTCTGCGTACTGCAAACCTCGTATTCACAAAACTTTGCCGACTGGGGGCTGTTTGATTCCCAATGATTTTGGGGCGTATTTTTGAGAGCGGGGCAGGCGCTTGCCATCATGACAAAGCGGAGAGCCGCCGCAGGGCTGGCTCTCCGCTTATTGTGCAGATGCGGCGGGGAATTACTCCGCAGCTATGACTTTGACCTTGATGTCGGCGAAGACGCCCTTGTAGCACTTCACCTTGCCCTCGAACTCTCCGAGCTCCTTGATGTCGCTGACGGAGACGTTCTTCTTCTCGACCTCGATTCCTGCAGCTGCAAGGACTTCGGCCACCTGGGCGGCGGTCACTGCTCCGTAGAGCTTGCCGTTCTCTCCGACCTTGGCGGATATCGTGATGTCGACGGCGGATATCTTCGCTGCGACTGCCTGGGCGTCAGAGACGAGCTTGGCCTCCTTGTGAGCCCTCTGGCGAAGGGTCTCTGCGTGCTGCTTGAGAGCCGACGGGGTGCCTACTGAGGCGTAACCCTGCGGAACGAGATAATTGAGAGCGTAGCCTGTCTTCACTTCAACCACATCTCCGGCCTCGCCGAGATTGGCAACTTCTTTCTTGAGTATGATTTTCATAACGCTTCAATTATTATTTAAGGAGGTCGGTTACATACGGGAGAAGAGCGAGGGAGCGTGCGCGCTTGACTGCCTGTGCCACCTTGCGCTGGAACTTCAGGGAAGTGCCGGTGATGCGGCGCGGCAGAATCTTGCCCTGCTCGTTGAGGAACTTCTTGAGGAACTCAGGGTCCTTGTAGTCCACATACTTGATGCCGGCCTTCTTGAAGCGGCAATACTTCTTCTTGCGAACCTCTACTGTAGGAGGGTTCAGATAACGGATTTCGTTGTTTGTGACGTTTGCCATGGTGATTCCTCCTGATTATGCTTCTTCCTGTTGTCCAACTTCTGCCTCTTCCTTCGCTGCCGGAGCGGCTTCTTCCGCCTTAGGGGCGGCGGCCTTTGCGGCACGGGTCTGGCGGCGGTGCTCCGCGTAAGCCACGGCGTGCTTGTCAAGGGCTACGGTAAGGTAGCGAATGATGCGCTCGTCGCGGTGGTACTGTGTCTCAAGCACGTCCACGAACTCAGGCGCGGCCTTGAATTCAATCAGGTAGTAGAATCCTGAAGTCTTGTGTTCGATGGGGTAAGCGAGCTGCTTGAGACCCCAATCCTCCTGATACACGATCTCTCCGCCGTTGTCGGTGATGAGCTTCGTGTACTTGGCAACCGCTTCCTTCATCTGGATGTCAGACAAAACGGGAGTTGCAATGAAAACGGTTTCGTACTGTTTAATCATTTTGTTGATAAGTGTTTAAAATAAAAGCCCCCAAAAGGGGCTGCAAATATAGTGATAAAAATCAATGCGTGCAATATTTCTCCGGATGTTTCGCGACAAGATGCAGTTTTTCGTATTTCTCCTGTATCAGGGCGGTGTCGGCGCGGGCGTCTTCCGTACACTCGAATCTTTCCCCGATGCTGACGCGTTTGGTCCCCCAGTTGAAATAACCCAGATAGACAGGACAGCCGATCGCCCGGGCGATGGTGTGGTAGCCCATCTTCCATCTGCGTACCGCCTTGCGCGTCCCTTCCGGGGCGATGCAGAGGTGGAATTCCCCCGGCGCGGCCTCGATTGCGGAAATCACGCTCCTTACCACCGAAGCCCCGTCCTTGCGGTCTACCGGAATGCAGCCAAGATGCCTGAGCAGGGGGCCGACAGGCCAGAAGAAGAATTCTTTCTTTATCATCACGTGCGCCGTGTGGCCCAGGCTCTTGTAGTAGAAATACGCGACGAGAAAGTCGCTGATGCTGGTGTGCGGCACTCCCAGGATGATGCACTTCTCCTCGGGAGCCGGTCCGCTGTCGGCTTTCCAGCCGAAAAGCTTCATTATGATGCCGTAGATGTTCATATGTTGATGTCTTCCAGTTCCTCCTCGCTGCGCAGATTGCGGCGGATGAAGTTCTGCCTGTCGATGGTGTTGTTGCCCATATAGAAGTCCATTATCTCCGCTATCGACTCCTCTTCGGCGAGACTGACCGGGTCGGTCCTCATATCTGATCCTATGAAATGTACGAATTCTTCCGGGGAGATCTCTCCCAGTCCCTTGAAGCGGGTGATCTCCACTCCCGTCTTGAGTTCCGAGACGGCCCTGTCCCTCTCCTCCTGATTGTAGCAGTAGCGGTTGGCCTTCTTGTTGCGTACTCTGAAGAGCGGCGTCTGAAGGATGAAGACATGTCCCCGTCGGATGAGGTCCGGGTAGTATTTCATAAAGAAGGTCAGCAGGAGCATCCTGATGTGCATTCCGTCGTCATCGGCATCGGTCGCCACTATTATGTTGTTGTAGCGCAGGTTCTCGAGGTCGTCCTCCACTCCGAGCGCGGATATGAGCAGGTTGAGCTCTTCGTTCTCCGCCACCTTGCGCCGGCTTTCCTTGTAGCAGTTTATAGGTTTGCCCCTGAGGGAGAATACGGCCTGGGAGTTCGCGTTGCGTGCCTTGGTGATGGTTCCGCTCGCGGAATCTCCCTCGGTGATGAAGATGGAGGAGTTCTCGATGTTCTCCTGATTCTTCTCGTTGCGCCTGTCGTTGTAGTGGAAGCGGCAGTCGCGCAGCTTGCTGTTGTAGACGTTCGTCTTGCGGTTGCGCTCGCGGGTCTTCTTCTGGATGCCGGAGATTTCCTCCCTCTCTTTCTGGGAGGCCTTGATCTTCTCCTCTATGACGGGGGCTATCTCCTTGTGTATGCGCAGATAGTTGTCGAGATTCTTCGCGACGAAGTCGTTGATGAAGGAGCGTATGGTGGGGCCTATGTCGGTCTTCATCGCCCCGTCCTCGCTGACCGTCTTCTCCCACATATAGTTGGAGCCGAGCTTGGTCTTGGTCTGGCCTTCGAAGTTGGGCTCCTGAATGCGTATGCTGACGGCCCCCACGACTCCCTGACGGCAGTCGGCGGCATCGTAGTTCTTCTTGAAGAATTCCTTCAGCGTCTTGGCTATCGCCTCTCTGAAAGCGGCGAGATGCGTGCCTCCGTCGCGGGTGTTCTGTCCGTTGACGAATGATGAGATGTTCTCCCCGTAGGCGTTGCAGTGGCTCAGCACAATCTCGATGTCATCACCCTCGAGGTGTATCGGCGGATAGAGCGGCTCCTCGCCCAGATTCTCGTTCACGAGGTCGAGAAGTCCGTTCTCCGACTTGTAGGAGATGCCGTTGAGGGTCAGGGTCAGCCCCTTGTTGAGGTAGGAGTAGTTTTTGACCATCGTCTCCACGTAGTCGGCGTTGAAGGCGTACTCGCCGAACATCAGGCTGTCGGGGGTGAAGCGTATCAGCGTGCCGTTCTTCTCTTTGGTGGCATCCGTCCCGCTGTCCGTCAGCTTGCCACGCGAGAAACTGGCGTGGAAGCACTCTCCGTCGCGGTGCGAGCAGACGTAGAAGTCGGATGAGAGGGCATTGACGGCCTTGGTGCCCACGCCGTTGAGTCCGACGGACTTCTTGAACACCTTGTCGTCGAATTTGCCTCCGGTGTTGAGTATGCTCACGGCATCGATGACCTTGCCGAGAGGAATTCCCCGCCCGAAGTCCCGCACGGATACGGTCCCGTCCTCGATGCTTATGCGTATCTCCCTGCCGAATCCGGCGGCGAATTCGTCCACGGAGTTGTCTATTATCTCCTTGAGCAGTACATAGATGCCGTCTCCCGGATCCTTTCCGTCACCGAGTCTGCCTATATACATTCCGGGACGCAGCCGGATATGTTCCACGCCCTCTATGGTGCGGATGCTGTCGTCTGTGTAGTTATTTTGTTCCATTCTTCTTCACCACTCCCTTCAAATGCAGAATCATAGCCTTCTTCTGCGCGGACGTATATACTGAAAGTGTCTTGTCGAAATAGGTCGGCCCCTCGTCGTTGGAGTAGGTGGCGCTGACCGTCCCCGTACCTCCCGGCTGTATCGTCTCCCGTGTCCAGCTTACCTCCGTGCAGCCGCAGGAGGATACGACGGCGAAGATGTTGAGCGGCTCATCAGAGCTGTTGGTCAGGGTGAAGGTGCAGGTCAGCGGCCCCGCGCTCTGGGACACCTGCCCGAAATCGTGTACCGTCTTGTCGAAACTCGGCGGAACACCCAGGGAAAGGGTCAGCAGCAATATGATCAAACTCTTCATACAGCGCAAAGTTAGTAATTCCTAAAAAATAACTTGGCACTTTTGCCTGCCTTTTTGTTCTAAATTCATTTGTTCATCAACTTATTTTTCACCATTGCCAGGTGATAAATCTTGCTCCGAAAAACTTGGTAATTCAGATTTTCCTGCTACTTTTGTCTTTTGATTGAAAAAACACACTAAACATTATGGCTTACAAAATTGATCCGAACACCTGCGTTGCCTGTGGCACCTGTCAGGGAGAGTGCCCTTCAGGGGCCATCAAGGAAGGAGACGTATATTCTATCAATCCGGATGTCTGCATCAGCTGCGGCGCCTGCGCCGACGCTTGCCCGATGGGAGCGATTTCTCCGGACGAATAATATCCTTTCCTGATGAAAAGGCAGTTGATAGTGGGGGCTCTTGCAGCCCTCTTTGCGTTTACACAGGCGCAGGCATACGAACTCGTGAAACCGGATTTCACCCTGAAACTCTACCCCGAGGGGCAGAGCGTGGACAGGGGCATAGTCGAGAACGGGCGGGCGGTGACCCTCGGACCGCTCGAGTCAAACGGACTTACCGGCGGAAACGTCACCAACGAACGGGGGAACGTCAGCAACATAGGCGACGACGCCTATATCGACGTATATCTCCCGAAGAACGGCAACGGCCAGATGATAGTGGTATGCCCCGGAGGGGCTTATATCAACTGCTCCGCAGCCAATGAGGGATCCCGCGTCGCCGACTGGTGCACCAAGCGGGGCATAGCCGTGTGCGTGGTGCTGTACCGTATGCCTAACGGACATTGCAGAGTGCCGCTCACCGATGTGCAGAACGCTTTCCGCTACTGCCGCGCCCACGCAGGGGAGTGGGGAGTGAACAAGATCGGCGTGATGGGATTCTCCGCCGGGGGACACCTTGCCGCTTCGGCATCGACGCTCTTTGTGGACGAAGTGACAAGGCCCGACTTCTCCGTGCTGGTCTATCCTGTCATCAGTTTCGAGGAGTTCGTCACCCACGCCGGGACCAGGATGAACCTCGTGGGCCCCAAGGCAAGCAGGGAAGAGGTGGAATACTATTCCCTTGAGAACAGGGTCAATGCCGGTACACCCCCGACAATACTGCTTCTGAGCGCCGACGACAGGGCCGTCCCGCCGGAGAACAGCATACGCTACTACAGGGCGATGCAGAAGTTCCAGGTGCCGGGCGAGCTGCATATCTTCACGCGAGGCGGACACGGCTGGGGTTTCACCACGGTCGAGAATTCCGGCAGGGACAGTCTAGGAGACCAGAGGGAGAATTTCTTCCAGGTTCTCGGACGCTGGCTCGACTCGCAGAAGTAGTCTATGACTGACCGGTTCCGGCTCGAAGTCTTCGCCGCCCTTGCGGAGAGCGGGAGTTTCTCCGCCGCCGCAAGGCAGCTTGGCATTTCGCAGCCTGCGGTCAGCCAGAATATAGCGGAACTGGAGAAATATGCGGGCGGGAAGCTTTTCGCCCGCTTGCGGAGCGGAGTCTGCCTGACGCGTAAAGGCGGGGATTTCCTCCGGCACGTGCAGGCTGTCCTGGATGCCTACGCCCGGCTTGACGCCGCCTGCAAAGCTCCGAACACCATCCTGCTCAAGGGCGTTTCGTTTGGAGGGGTACGGAGCGACGTGCTTATAGACAGAGGCCTGATCGCGGATCTTGACGTCCGGGGCGGGGTGAAGGCCGACAAGCTGATCGATGCGCACTCCCTGGAGCTGTTCCAGAGCTATTGCGACTCGCTCTGCCTTGCTGCGGACCGCTTTCTGCTAAGCCTGCGGGACGGCTGCAGCTTCGTTTCGTTCGCATCGGCGGACCCCGATACCGACATCGCCCGTATTGAAGACCTCGGCATCAGGGCCGCCCTCGCCGTCTCTGTAGACGACAAGGAGACTCTGCGGACCTGGGAATGCTCCGGGCCTGAGATGCTTTCGCCGCTTGTGGACATCCCGGACGGCTGTCGCGAAGATGGGCTGTGCAGAGCCTTCGCCTTTGCCCGCAAGCGGGGTTTCCGGCTCAGAATTTCTGCCGGGAGCGGTGTCGTGGAGCATCTGGAAAGCCTTCATCTGCTTGGCTCGGACGTGTTTATGTACGGCTGCTCTTCTCTTCGAAGTGAGGAGTGGAAGATTCTCTCCCGCAGGAGAGTCAATCTGATACATTGCCCTACGTCAGACTATCGACGCAGCGGGCTGCGCTTCCCTTATGAGAGCGCTATCGCTTCGGGCTGCAGGATGCTGCTCGGTACGGGAGATTCGCGGCACAGCATCGCCGAGGAACTCCGGACCGCCCTGCTGCTCTCCTCGGTGGGAGGGCGGGCTCTCGATGCTGATACCCTCCGCAGCTGGGCCACCGTCAATGCTGCAGAGGCTTTCGGACTCGGGTCTGCACGCTTCAGCCGTGGCGGCAGCGCCGACTTCATCCTCGCCTCCTGCGGGACGGACATTCCGGAGGCTTCGAATATCAGTTATCTTGTCTGCAACGGCAGAATAATATACTCCGCACCTCCCGAGGGAAGTGCGGAGTCGCAATTGCCGCACGGCGGCAGATAGGTGTCGCAGACGCTATTTCGCTTCCGGACGCATCACCAGTTCGAGGAAGTTGCCCGAGCCGAGCAGCTCCGCAGCAGCATTTTTCACGTCTTCCGCTGTCAGGGCCTCCACTGCGGCCTCATATCCTGTCGCGTAGTCGATGCCGTATTTCTCGTAGGTCTGCAGGGCTGAACTCCACCAGCTGTTGTGCAGCTTGTTCTCCGGTACGGTCTTTTCGAGATTCTTCTTGGCCTTGTCGAACTGTTCCGGCTTAGGACCGTTCTCCGCGATGGCTTTGAGCCCCTCTACGGCGAGGGCGCGCAACTTGTCGGCCTGCTCCTCGTTGGTCTGGAAGGCAACCTGCATCAGGCGGATAGGATTCGGCTCATCGGTGACCTGGCTTACGGCGCTTGCACCATAGGTGCCGCCTTCCTCCTCGCGCAGAGTCTCGGTATACACCATATTGAGGATGTAGCTCAGAGCCTCATAGTTCACTTCCTTCTGCGTGCTGTACGGCCCGGAGGTCTTATACAGCTGTACGACTGTGACGGTAGGAGTCTGCATCACGGTGCGGAAATCGTTGACTTTCTTGCCGTCTATGATGCCGTCTCCGCGGTAGCTCCAATCTGTGGCCTTCTTGCCCTTAGGCAGCGAGCCTATGTATTTCTCCACCAGAGAAACCATCTCCTGCTTGTCGAAATCTCCGACAATCACTGCTGTCGCGCCTGCGGCATCCTTGAAGAGCTGTCTGTAGTTCTTCTCGATGGTGGCGAGATTGGCCTTCGCAAGTACGGCGGTGTCGAGCGTAAATACGCGCGGGCTGTCGTAGATGGTCTTGACCAGTTCTTTCTGCAGCTTCCAGTTTGGCTGGTTCTCAAGGTTAGGGAGCAGGGTTTCGAGCTGCTTGATGCCCTGGGCGTATTCGTCGGCGTCGAAGCGCGGAGCGGTGAAGTAGAGGTAGAGGAGCTGGAATGCCGTCTCGATGTCCTTCTTCGTGCTGAAGCCGCTGATCCCGTGCTGATAGCTGCCGACGTATGGATGGATGCCCACCTGCTTGCCGGAGAGCATCTTGCTGACCGTGGTCGCAGGGAACCCGGCTACGCCAGTGTTCTGCTGATAGAGACTCCATATATTGCTCTCGAAAGAATACAGGTCCTCGTCGGCGATGAGGCTTGTGCCGCCCTTCTTGAAGAGGTTGATGCTGATGCGGTCCTTCTCATATTCCGTAGGGAGCAGGATGACCTTGACGCCGTTTTTCAAAGTGAGAACCTCGGAGTCATAGAGCCCCTTGGCGGCTTTCTTGACCTTGCTTCCCTTGAGGGATGCCGGGTTGAGGAATTCGCTCGGGACGTCTTCTCCGAGATTCTGGCTGTACTCGGCGTTCTCCACCTTCTCCACAACACCGAGGAGCTGCTCCTCGCTAGGGTGCTGCAGGCCTTCGCGCTGCGGCGCGACATACAGTACGACCATATTGTCGCGGGTGATGAGCTGCTGGGCCAGAGGGTTGATGACGGCGGAGTTGAGCTGGGAGACAAGTGCGCTCACCAGTTCGAATTCCGTCTTCGGATCCATATACGGCTTATTGTCGAAGAAGTTATAGACAAGCGGCATCACGAACTCGGAATTCTTGCGGGTGTCGGCCTTGTTGGCGGCGGTCTCGTATTGTGAGAGTATCTCGCTCTTGGCGCGTTCTATCTCAGCGTCGCTGAATCCGAAGCGGTGCATCTTCTCTATCTCGGAGAGCATGGCCTCGAATCCCTCAAGGACTGCGCCGTCCTTGCAGCTGACTTCGCCGTAGGCCGCGTCCATAGTCTCGCAGACGTTGCTGACCCCGAAGCCGGCGCTCAGGAACGGAGCGTCGCTCCTGGCGCTGATGTCGTTGAACCTCTCGGACATGATGGTGGAGATGATGTCCTTGACCACATCCACCATAAGCCCGATATTGGTGCTGTTGTATTCCTCAGGCATGGTGTCGCTCTTCCAGTACACCTCGACCGAGGTCGAACTGTTCTCCGGGTCGGTGATGATGCCCACTACAGGCTTCTCGTTGCCCGGGATCTTGATGACGTCCTTCTGCTTCGGGTTCTCGGCTGCCGGGATGTCGGCGAATGTGCTCTTGATTTTGGCCTCGACCTCATCCACGTCGATATCTCCCACTACGATAAGCGCCTGCATATCAGGACGGTACCAAGTGTGATAGAAGTTGGTGAGGCTCTCCGGCTTGAAGGTCTTGAGGTTCTCCTCACTGCCGATGATGTTGCAGCCGGCATATTTGGTGTCGCCGTACAGATACGGCATCATAGCCTCAAAGTTGCGCCAGGAGGCCGTGTTGCGGGACCGCTTCTCCTCCAGAATCACCCCGCGTTCCTTGTCGATTTCCTCGGGGTCGCAGGTGACGAAGTGGGAGTAGTCGTGCATAATCAGCAGGCAGGTGTCCACTACCGTTGGACGCACGAGCGGTATGTTGTTGAGCAGGTAGATGGTCTGCTCGACCCCCGTGGAGGCGTTGACGTTGCCGCCGAACGAAGCTCCGATGCTCTCCAGCCAGTTGAGTATGCCCTTGTCCGGGAAGTTCTTGGTGCCGTTGAAGCACATATGCTCGAGGAAATGGGCGAGTCCGTCCTGGTCCGGGGTCTCCTGGATGGCTCCAACGTCCGTCGCCAGATAGAATTCTGCCCTCTGTGCGGGTTTGTCGTTGTGGCGGATGTAGTAAGTCAGTCCGTTGTCGAGCTTGCCTACCCTGGTCGCGGGGTCATTTGGCAGCTGTTGCTGTCCGAAACACAAAGCAGCGGCACCAAGAAGTGTCGCTGCTACGAGAATGATTTTTTTACTCATCGTATAAATGCTAAGTGTAATACTTCATTAGTACACTGCAAATATAGAGTAAATTTGTTAAAATACAATTAATATTCCGCTACTTTCCTGCAAGACGCTTGTAGGTCTCGAAGCGGATCTTCGCGAACTCTTCGGTCTTGGAGAGCAGTTCCGCGGCATTGTCCGGGAAGAGCTTGTAGAGGGAAGAGAAGCGTACCTCGCCCTTGAGGAAGTCCTGGAACTTGCTCCAGTCAGGCTCCTTGGAGTCGAGAGTGAACGGATTCTTGCCCTGCTCTTCGAGGCTAGGATTGTAGCGGTAGAGCTGCCAGTAGCCGCAATCTACAGCGAGTTTCTCCTCCTTCTGGCTGAGACCCATGCCGGCCTTGAGTCCGTGGTTGATGCACGGCGCGTAGGCGATGATAAGGGACGGTCCGTCGTATGCTTCGGCTTCCTTTATCGCGTTCATATACTGAACCGGGCTTGAACCCATAGCCACCTGAGCCACATATACGTAGCCGTAGCTCATAGCCATCATTCCGAGATCCTTCTTGCGGATCTTCTTGCCGGATGCGGCGAACTTGGCGATCGCGCCGGCAGGAGTTGACTTGGATGACTGGCCGCCGGTGTTGGAGTAGACTTCGGTGTCGAGTACGAGGATATTGACGTTCTCGCCTGAAGCGAGGACGTGGTCGAGTCCGCCGTAGCCGATATCGTAGCTTGCACCGTCACCGCCGAATATCCACTGGCTGCGGGCAGGGATGTACTGCTTGAGCTTGAGGAGGGACTTGCTGATATCGCAGCCGCACTCCTCCATCAGAGGCACGAGCTTGTCGGCGACTTCGCGTGTCTTGGCATAGTCGCCGCGGTTGTCGAGCCACTGCCTGTAGAGGGCTTTCATCTCATCGCTGCAGTGTTCGCACTCGAGGCCCTTGCTCATAAGGGCGGCCACGGTCTCGCGGATGCGCTCGGAGCCGAGTCTCATGCCGAGTCCGAATTCGCAGAAGTCCTCGAAGAGGGAGTTGGCCCAGGCAGGTCCGTGTCCGTGGGAGTCCGTGCAATACGGAGATGCAGGGAAAGACGCACCGTAGATCGAAGAGCATCCGGTAGCGTTGGCAATCATCATATGGTCGCCGAAGAGCTGGGTGATGTTCTTGATATAAGGGGTCTCGCCGCAGCCCGCGCAGGCTCCGGAGAATTCGAAGAGCGGCTGGGCGAACTGGGAGTTCTTGACGTTGGCCTTAGGGTCACCGGGAGTCTTGTAGCCTATCTTGGTGTTGAGGTAGTCGAAGTTGGCCTGCTCGGCGGTATTGTCCATATAAGGAGCCATTGTGAGAGCCTTGTCCTTGGCGAGGCAGACGTCCACGCAGTTGCCGCAACCGGTACAGTCGGCGACTGATACCGAGAGGGCGTATCTGTACTCCTTGAGGTTGGCCTTGCCTTCCGCGGTCTTGATGTCGGCAGGAGCGGCAGCGGCCTCTTCCGGAGTGAGCAGGAACGGACGGATGGCGGCGTGAGGGCAGACGAATGCGCAGCTGTTGCACTGGATACATTTCTCAGCATCCCATACCGGGACGTTGACCGCGACTCCGCGCTTCTCGTAGGCGGCGGTGCCGGATGGCATCGTGCCGTCCATATAAGGCAGGAACGCGCTGACCGGCAGGCTGTCTCCGCACTGGGCGTTCACCACGTCGGCGATCTCTTTGACGAACGGAGTGGCGAGACGGCCGGCATTGTGGTTGGCGAACTTGGCGTTGATCTGAGCCCATTCGGCAGGAACCTTGACCTCGATGTATTCGCCTCCGCGGTCGATGGCGGCATAGTTCATATTGACTATGTTCTCGCCCTTCTTGCCGTAGGACTTCAGGGCCGCGTCCTTCATATATTTCACCGCGTCATCCACAGGGATGATGCCGGAGATGCGGAAGAATGCGCTCTGGAGGATGGTGTTGGTGCGTCCGCCGAGACCGATTTCGGCCGCAATCTTGGTGGCGTTGATGATATAGAGTCTGATCTTCTTGCGTCCGATGACGGCCTTCACGAAGTCCGGAATGCGCTTCAGGGTCTCCTCCTCGTTCCAGAGGGAGTTGAGCAGGAAGCTGCCGCCCTCCTTGATGCCCTTGAGGACATCGTATTTCTCGAGGTATGAAGGCACGTGGCAGGCCACGAAATCAGGAGTGTTCACCAGATACGGGGCCTTGATAGGCGACTTGCCGAACCTGAGGTGAGAGCAGGTGTATCCGCCGGACTTCTTGGAGTCGTAGTCGAAATAGGCCTGGCTGTAGAGGTCGGTGTGGGTGCCGATAATCTTGATGGTGTTCTTGTTGGCGCCGACCGTGCCGTCGGAGCCGAGTCCGTAGAACTTGCACTCGGTCGTGCCTTTCTTCACTATTGATATCTCGGCCTTGGTCGGGAGGCTCTTGAATGTCACGTCGTCCACAATGCCGATGGTGAATCCGTCTTTAGGCTCCTTGCGGTCGAGGTTGTCGAACACGGCGATGATCTGGGCCGGGGTGGTGTCCTTGGAAGAGAGTCCGTAGCGGCCTCCGATCACGAGCGGAGCGTTGTCTTTGCCCTGGAAGAGGGCCTTGACATCGAGGAACAGAGGCTCTCCGAGAGCGCCCGGCTCCTTGGTCCTGTCGAGGACGGCAATCTTGCGCACGCTCTTCGGAAGCACCTTGAGAAGGTATTTCTCGGAGAACGGACGGTACAGATGCACGGTCACAACGCCGTACCTGCGTCCGCGGGATGCGAGATAATCGACGGTCTCCCTGATGGTCTCGGTGACGGAACCCATAGCCACGATGATGCATTCTGCGTCATTCGCGCCGTAGTATTCGAACGGACGGTACTGGCGTCCCGTCGCCTCACCTATCTCGCCCATATAGCGGGCTACGACGTCAGGAATCGCTTCATAGACCTGATTGCGTGACTCGACAGCCTGGAAATATACGTCTCCGTTCTGCGCGGTGCCTCTGGTCACAGGGGACTCCGGATTGAGGGCGCGGGCGCGGAAGTTCTCGAGAGACTTCTCGCTGACCATCTTCCTGAGGTCATCCTCGTCGATGGCTTCTATCTTCTGGATTTCGTGTGATGTGCGGAATCCGTCGAAGAAGTGCAGGAACGGCACGGAAGCCTTGATCGCGGAGAGGTGAGCGACCGCCGCGAGGTCCTGAGCCTCCTGAACCGAACTTGAGGCGAGCATCGCGAATCCGGTCTGACGGCAGGCCATCACGTCCTGGTGGTCTCCGAAGATGGAGAGCGCGTGGGAGGCGAGTGCCCGTGCGGATACGTGGAAGACGGCCGGGAGCATCTCTCCGGCAATCTTGTACATATTCGGAATCATCAGAAGGAGTCCCTGGGAAGCCGTATAGGTGGTGGTCAGAGCGCCTGCCTGAAGTGAGCCGTGTACGGCTCCGGCAGCGCCTGCCTCGCTCTGCATCTCGGTGACCTTCACCGTCTCGCCCCAGAGGTTCTTCTTGCCGTGAGCGGCCCATTCGTCAACGTTTTCAGCCATTGTTGAAGATGGTGTGATAGGATATATGGCCGCGTGCTCGCTGAAAAGGTATGCGATGTTCGACGCGGCCTGATTCCCGTCACAGGTGATGAATTTCTTTTCTTTAGCCATAGTATTATCGATAATTACTTAGTATGTTCTGACACAAACGTGCATATCCATACAAAGGTACTGATTTTTTCTGAAAAATCTACAGTTTTGCGACTTCACTGGCGGCCAGCAGATAGCATCCCGTGCCGAAATCCTCGAAATCCGGGATTCTGTCGTAGCCCGCCGGCTGTGCCTCCTTCGGCTCCTTGCCCGAACCCTGGGAGTAGCCGATGAAGCCGTTGTCGTGGATACAGATGCGGTTGAGTCCGTTCCACGCCCTGGCTACCGCCGGGCGGAAGGTCTCCGCGTCGAGCCGTCCGGTGCGCACGCCCCAGGCGAGTCCGTAGGTGAAGAGCGAAGTTCCCGTAGCCTCGGGGCCTCCGAAGTCGTCAGGATCGGCCAGGGAGCAGTTCCAGGTGCCGTCCTCGCGCTGAATCTTTACCAGAGCCTCGCACATAGCCTTGAAGTCGGCTTCATATACTGCGCGGTGAGGGTCGTTCTGCGGCAGTTCGTCCAGCACTCTGACATACGCCGCCACCACCCAGCCGTTGCCGCGGCTCCAGTAGCAGTTCTTGCCGTTAGGGGTCTTGTACGGAGGGCAGAAGTCCTTGTCCCTCCACCAGAGGCCTTCCTCCTCGTTGAAGAAGCGGTCGCGCGCCCATTTGTACATCCTCCAGGCCTTCTCGAAATATTCCGGCTTGCCGGCCGTGACTCCGTATTTGACGAGTACCGGCATTCCCATCTGGATAGCGTCTATCCAGGTCCAGTCCGCATCGGAGGCGTCGGTGGAGAGAATGTTCTCCATACATCTGCTGACGTTCTCCAGCATCTGCGGCTCCCCGTAGATGCGGTACATATCTATATATGCCTGGCTGCAGCAGTAGTTGTCGGCGTTGCGGGTGAGGGTCTGTCCGCCGCGCATGTTCCAGCCGAAGCGGTCTCCCCATTCCTTGGTATAGTCGAGATATTTCTGCTGCGGATCCACTCCGTAGAGGGCGAGCAGCCCCTCGTAATAGACTCCGCGCGTCCAGATGTTGGCTTCATATACCTTGTGGCGCGACGGGAACGGCATCACTCTGGAAGGGTCGCCGAACTTGTCCATAAAGTAGTCGTTGACCTTGCGGGCCTGGGAGATGACTCCGTCTGCGGACGGAATGTCGTAATGTACAGGAATCAGATTCACTTCCGAGCAGAGTCCGGACGGGTCGGTCTCCCATTTCCCGAAGTCTTTCTCGCGTCCGAGAGTGTTGATGTTGGCATCCTTGAAGATTCTCCAGTTGACGCCACGCCTGTCGTAGTCGGCGATTCTGTTGGACTGGAGATTGGTGACGTAGACCTCGAGAAGGTTGATGCCCGGCTTGAGGTACTTGCCCACGTCTATCCTGTACGGAACGCACCACAGCGTGCCGACTTCCTCGCCGTTGATGACGACTCTCGCGCTCTCGCGCACGTCTCCGAGGTCGAGTATCCAGCTGTCAGCCGCCTTGGGGTCGGTCATCGGGATTGCCGAAGAGTAGAGGGCCGTTGCGAAGTTGATTTTCGCGTCCGGACAGTTCTTGAGCTTGGTCCAGTCCTGCGGTTTGTCAGTGAAGAAGTTGCCCTTGATTTCAGGGTCGCTCTGCGGGAAGGAGATGTTCCAGGCGCGGTCGATTGCGATTGCTTCGCCTTCCGAGGCGACATAGTTCCAGGCCGGAGCTTCAATCTCATCCGGGAAGGTCTTTATCAGCACGGACTCGCCCGGCTTGAGCTGGAGACGGATTTCGGCGAGGCCGTCAGCCGCGCTGCGTATCTGAGCCTTGCCGGACACTCCGCTGACGGCATCGTAGAGCATAGCGGAAGCGGCCGTTGTGCCGAGCTTCACCCATCCGTTTATCTCGTTGGCGTTCAACAGGGAAGCGAAGTAGTTCCATCCTCCGCATTCGTTGCGGCGGCGTATCATCGTTCCGCCGTGGACGCTCTTGAATTCTTCCGGGGCTGCGGAGGCGAGGGCCTTGTCGAGTTTGACCGGCTTGCCGAAGCCCTTGGCTATCTTGCGGAATTCCTTGCGGCGTGCATCGAGATCGTGAAGCCCCGGTACGTCCTTCGGCACGTTGCCGATGAAATAGACGGCTACCCCCGCCTTCTTGAGTTCGACAAGCCTGCGGGCGGTCTCGACCGGCATGAAATTGCACGGCGGGACGATAACAGGCTTGTCCGGCACGATGCTGAGCAGCTGGCTGTCGGAGATGTAGTCGGCATCGTAGCCTTTGGCGCTGATCTCATCCATCACGGCCTTGAAGTCAGGGAGCTTCTGTCCCATACTGTGGATGTCGAACATCATATAGGCCTTCTGCGTGTCTCTGCTCCACGCGTCATAGACAGGGAAGTAGAGCAGGAAGTCCGCGTCCGGGCTGCCGGCCGTAAGGAAGGCCTGGCAACGCTCGATATACTTGAAGAGCGCCGGAGCATCCTTCCACATCCCTCCGGTAGGGGACATGTTGATGGATGCGTAGAAGAGCCATCCCGGGAACTCCGCCCCCTTCGGGGAATACGGCGCTCCGTGGAAATATACGTGGTTCACTCCGGCGGCGAAAGCCTGGTCGAGTTCCGGCTTGCACTGGCTGAGCGAGGTGCGGAAATGCTCCGTCATCCAGGTCAGGGACTCGCAGGAGACATATTTCAGGCCTGCGACGTGTGCTGCGGAAGATGCGAACTTGAGTACGGCCGGGTCACCGTCGTTGGGTCTGCGGATAGGGTCCTGACGGAGTCCCGGAATATTGAATTCCGTGCGTCCGAAGGTCTCGCATTCCGGTATGTCCACACTCGCATAGACGTCCAGCAGGTTGGCCGGGGAGCCGTGGGACTGGTTGCGGACAAGCGAGCCGTGGGAGTGGCACCACTCCACCCAAGGAGTTATGAAGTTCTCCATCAGGAGGTCTCCGAGACACTCGCGGTAGTCCGCGATGGCCCTGTCATAATCCGTGACTTTGCCCTGGGCGGCTTTCTCCGGCTGCGGAGCCTGGCCTCCCTGCGGAGGCATCTGTCCCTGCGGAGGGCGTTGCCCTGCGGACAGCCCCTGCGGAGGCATCTGCCCACCCTGAGGAGGAGTTTTCCCTCCCTGCGGGGCCTGGCCTCCCTGAGGCGGAGCCGCTCTGCGCTGCCGGTCTTCGTCAGGCTGCTGCATCAGATACGGCACGATGTCGTAGCCGTAGCGCTCCTTGAAGATTTCGGCGAACTTTGGAGTCCAGTTGGCTCCGTACACCTCGTATGAGTCGTTGAACCAGGTGTGAGGCCATTTCGCCCCGCTCTCTCCGAAAGCCTTGTCGAACCTCTCCAGATAAGTCTTGAGGGCTTCGGGATTGTAGTGGTCCATCACCCATCCCTCTCCGCCCGGAGCCGCTCTCTTGACTTTCTGTCCGGTCTGGACGGACTTGATTCCGTCCTGCGTGATCTCCATCTTCTGAGCTGCGAGTTCCGCTGTGATCTGCGGGCCGCCGAAAGGCCAGCCCGTGCCGTTGTTGAGGTCGCACTCAAGTCCGAGCCTCTCGGATTCGGACGCGAGGAACTTGTACATCTCCATCCATTCCGGCGAGAGATAATCTATGTCGTTGGCTTCATTGCCCTGAACACCATAAATGGGGGTCACCTCGTATCCTCCGATGCCGGCCTTGGCGAATTCTTCCAGATTGTAGGTGAGTCCTTCCTTGTCCACGGCGCTGCCGTGCCACCACCAGCGTACGAAAGGCTTGTTCTCCACGCTTGGGGCGTACCAGTCAGTGCCCTGAGCCGACAGTGGAACTGTGGCCGCAAGGGCGGGGAATATGATGGTCAGTGATTTGATGAACGGTTTCATATGTAATTACTTAAGATATTTGGCAAGAGGATGTCCGGCCTTGACGAGGCCTTCTGCAAATGATTTCGCGTTGCGCTCCGCACCGAGGCGGGACGTGTGGGTGTGGTCGTTCTTGTAATATGCCTTGGTCGCCTCCTGCCCGATGCTGTCGAAGTAATCGGCGCTGATGTTGTGCATATCGATGAAGTCCACGCCTGTCTGCGCGACCACTTCCCGGCACCACTGGCCGTAGCTGTCGTTGCGGCGTTCCATCTTCCCGTCAGGCCATTCGTTGCGCGGGGTGATGCTCAGCAGGATAGGGATGCCTCCCTTCTCGCGTACGTCTCCGATGAACTTGCGCAGATACCAGCCGTAGCTGTAGATGACCTGATAGGTGCGCTTGTTCGGCATAAAGTGGTTCTCCGTGTCTTCGGAAGTCCCCGCAATCTCGCCGCGGAACGGCTTCTTGTCGATGGGGCCTATGTCGTTGTGTCCGAATTGGATGACCACGTAGTCTCCCGGCTCTATGCTGTTGTAGACCTTGTCCCAGCGGCCCTCGTCGAGGAAGGTGCGGGCGCTGCGTCCGGCCTTGCCCGCGTTGACGAGCGTGATTCGGGACGGGTCGAATACGGTCTCCAGCACGCTGCCCCAGCCCCACATTCCGTCAGGGTCGGAGTCGTTGTTCTGTATGGTGCTGTCTCCGGTAACGAAAAGTACAGGTTTGCCTTTCTCGCGCTTGAACTCCTGCTTCGGGGCCTCGAGCGGAAGAAGGTAGTCCTTGAGATTGCAGTCCTTGCAGGCGGCTATGCCCTCGGCTGCGCTGCGGGCGTTGTTGACCGCCCCGAATGCGCTGGAGTGGATGCTGTCGTGGTAGAACATATAGTTCACCTTGTCGTGGCCGAATTTCTCGAACTTGCGGGCGCTGATGTCTTCCAAATCCACGCACGGCACGTTCTTCTCGGCGGCTACGGCCTTGATCCAGGCGGTGAAGCTGTCCGTCTTGCGTCTGACGACGGTTTCGGAATCCCACTGGTTGCGCGGGGTCAGGGTGAAGAGAATAGGGTACGCCCCCTTAGAGCGGACCTCATCTATATATTTGCGCAGGTATTCCCCGTAGGTGTAGATGGTCTCGATTCCCTTCTCGCCTCGGTCCATCGTGGCCGTTTCGCCGCCTATGCCGAGTATGGATGAGCGTGCACGTCCGGAATCTATAGGGCCGCTGTCGTTGTGCCCGAGCTGGATGATTACATAGTCGCCTTTCTGCACGCCCTTGATGACATCAGGCCACCAGTCGCGGTAGAACGTACGGCAGGAGAGTCCGCCGAGGGCGTGGTTCTCCACGGTGATTTTGTCTTCGTCGAAGAATTCGTGGGCATAATAACCCCAGCCCCACTGCCCGTTGTCGCCGTTGCCCTTGGTGCCGGTGCGCATCGTGGAGTCGCCCACCAGGAAGAGTACCGGATTGGAACCCTTGCGGCTGCTTCCGGCTACCGGACGGGCGGTCTTCGCGAGGTCGAGAGAGTCCGGAGTGTTGTCGACGTAACTGTCGTCCTGAGGCCTCTGCCCCTGCGGAGGCATCTGGCCTCCCTGTCCGTCAGGCCTGAAGCCTTGAGGCGGCATCTGTCCCTGAGGCGGCATCTGGCCTCCCTGTCCGTCAGGACGGAAACCCTGCGGAGGCATCTGTCCCTGAGGCGGCATCTGACCCTGCGGCCCGCCCTGCTGCGGACGCTGTTCCGGGCGGCCCTGCATCTGGCGCGGCTGCTGATTGAAGAGAACGGAGTCGAGCAGCACGTCCTCTAGGATTTCGCCCTTCTTCACTCCCTTGCCCTTGACTGTGGTTCCGCGGAACTTGCCCTTGAGGTCCGCTCCGAAATAGAATCCGGCCTCAGGCGGCTGGTTGTAGCAGACGTTCTCGTTGGCGAGGCTCGTCCTGTAGACAGGGTCTTCGAGGAAGGTGTGGAAGCGGTAGGACGTCGGCTCGGTGGAGACATACAGGCGCAGTTCGGTATTGTCCGATGAGCGCATCAGGGCCTCCTCCCTCCAGTCGCCGAAGAGGTCTCCGGAGATGCAAGGATTTGACTTGCTGCCGTTTATGCTGGATGCACCCTCGAAGGTGAAGTAGTCCTCCACCTTGCGGGTCTGAGGGTTGAACTTGAGGACTTTGTTGCCGTCGAGAAGTTCGCGTGAGAGGTCTCCGTCCCACCAGATGGCGAAGTTCTGGCTTGCAGGCTTCTCGCCTATGCTTTCGCCCCTGAAGTTGCGCAGCGTACCGGAAGCGGAAGTCCAGAGTTCCCAGCCCGGATTGGTCGGATCTATATCGGCCGCCATCGTGCGCCCAACGTCGGTATTGGAAGGAATGCGGAAGTAGAGCTTGCCGGTGCGGGCGTCGGTGAGAGTGCTTCCGATGCCTTTGGGCTCGTGTCCGATCCATACCTGAAGCTCATCGCTGCCCGGAATCATAGCTCCGATGTGCATCGCGTCGCCGTGCTTCCAGTCGGTGTTGTAGAGTCCGGTGCCGTCGTGGTCGATGCAGCAGGCCCCGTAGACTATCTCGTCGCATCCGTCCCCGTCCACGTCGGCGACGCGGAGGTTGTGGTTGCCCTGTCCGTCGTAGCTCTTCAGCTCAGGCTTGCTGTGGGAGTCGAAGAACCAGCGGAGTTTGAGGTCCTTGCCGTCCCAGTCGTAGGCGGCGAGAGTGGCCCTGGTGTAGTAGCCGCGGCACATCACCACGCTCGGACGTGTCCCGTCGAGATAGGCTATGGCGGCCAGGTGGCGGTCCGAGCGGTTGGCGTGGGTGTCGCCCCAGCTGCCGTTCTCTCCGCGTCCCGGAAGGTAGTCGACAGTCTTCATCGCCGCTCCGGTGCGGCCGTTGAATACGGTGAGGTATTCGTTCCCCGACATTATGCGTCCGAGAAGCTTCTCACCGTGCTCGCGGTAGTCGGCCGAAGGGTCTCCGATGACCTTGCCCGTACCGTCGATGGTGCCGTCGGAGGTCTTGAGAACCATCTCCGCGCATCCGTCCCCGTCCAGGTCATAGACCATCATCTGGGTGTAGTGCGCTCCGGCGCGGATGTTGCGTCCGAGATCAACTCTCCAGAGTCTCGTCCCGTCGAGCTTGAGGCAGTCGATGATCACCGTGCCAGTGTAGCCGTTGTGGGCGTTGTCGTGGGCGTTGGACGGATCCCATTTGAGGAAAATCTCGTACTCGCCGTCCCCGTCCACGTCTCCGATGGAACAGTCGTTCGGAGAATATGTGGCCACTCCGCCGTCAGGCATTATCTGGTCGGCAGGCTTGTCGAGGGCTATGGGAATATATCCCTGCGGGGCCTTGGCCGGGAGAGTGAAGCTGCCGGAAGAGAGCTTGCCCTTGTGAGGGCGCACTTCGTACGTGGCAGCCGCATCGGAGGAGTTCTTGTCAACGAACCAGCAGACGTCCTTTATCGGCTTGACGTTGAGCTTGGTCCCGTCGCGGTAGACGTCGAAGGCGGCGCTTGTCGGATCGGAAGTAAGGTAGCGCCAGCTGACGAACACTTCCGTCGGACTCTGCCTTACGGCGATGACTCCGCGCCCGAGAGGCTCCATCTTCAGTTTTGAAAAATCGTAGGCTGTCTGTGCGGGACATAATGTCACAAGGCACAGAAGGGCGATGATGAGAGATGTGATTTTTTTCATTATGCGGTAATTATTTGTAGAAGTCAAACCATACTTTCAGCCGCAGGCCCTCGTCTCCGGATTTGATTCGGATATTGCCGGGCTGGCTTTTCGGCCCCTGCTGCGGGATGCTCTTGAAACTCTTGATGGCCTGTATGTCCAGAAGGAGGGCGATGTCCCCTTCCGGAAGCTCCGGGAAGAGCTTTGTGCTGCTGCCCTCGGGTTCGGCCGGATTATAGACCTTAAGATAGAGGCCGTCCGTTTCGCTGAGAATTGTAAGAGGCTGAGTGTCGGAAAGGAACTTGGCCCAGTAGATATTTCCGTGGTAGCCTTTGAACTCCGGATATTCCAGCGGAGAGTCCGTCGGACGGCCGGTGACGGTGTTGTTGTAGGCCTTCTGCCAGAGGTCTATGTTGTGACCCCTCGTGCGGTTTTTCCAAACCCTGTACGGGCCGCGCCCGAGCCACTGCATTCCGCTGACATTATCCTCGGGGTAGCTGAACGAGAACCCGAGATCCTTGATGTCGGTGTCCATAAATCCGTCGTCAAATCCGCCGCGCACACCTCCGTTGTCACGGTTGAGCAGCACCGCGTCCATTCCGAGCCTTCCCTCGGAAGTCATTCTCCATACTATGGAATCCACGGCCCCAAGGTACTTGGCCACGTAGACGGCATCATCCCCGTCCATCGCGGAATATCCCTTGACGAACTTCATCTTGATGCCTACGGTGTTCATATTGCCGAAAGCGGAGTCGCGTCCCCTGACCTTGATGCCTTTGAGCTCTCCTGTCGCGGTGTCGAAATCGGCACTGATTCCGTTTGCGCTGAGGGTGCAGATCCCTTCGCGCTCCTCCTTGCGCGCCGCGGACGAGGCGGTCTGCGGCAGCGAGTGCCGGGAGTGGTATTCGGCGGCATAGTGGATAGGCCAGGTCCAGGTGCAGATGCTCTCGCCCTGTTCTCCGAAGGCTTCAAGTTCCAGAATGTCATTGTCGAAGAAGTCCTGCGGAAGGTCCATCCGCATTATGCCCGTAGTGTTCGGCGCGAGCGACGGCATACGGATTTCCCCCTCGGAACTGATGGTCTGCGACGCTCCCTCAAGCGGGGATGAGACCTTCTTCAGGCGGTAGTGCATCCTGCATTTGTCGAGCTTGGTGAAAAGATACTTGTTGGTGATGTAAAACTCCCCGTTGAATGAAGGCGTGATGTAGAGCTTTGCGAACTGAATCGGGGCCCAGATGTCGCGTATGGCGTAGAAGCTGCCCTCCTTCTCCCGGTACGGCCCCACTACGCCGTCGTCCGCCATATCGAAGTTGCAGTCGAGGATTCCGCCTTTGTCGGTGCGTTTCACCGATTCGTCTATGAAAGCCCAGATGAAGCCTCCGGCGAAGAGAGGGTGGGATGTCCAGTTGGCCCAGAAGTCCTCGAGACCCGCACCGCCTCCCTGGTCTGAATTGGCGTGCATAAACTCCGTAGGCATAAAGACCTTGTATCCGTTGGTGAATCTCCCGACTCCGGTGAGGAAGGTAGGGTAGTGGTGGGTATCGAGTTCGTCAAAGTCCGCCCACGGGTGGATGACGTGCCGCTTCTGCGGGTCGTATTTTGCGAAGAGAGGGTCAAGATGGGTGTTCCAGCCACCTTCGTTGCCATTGTCCCAGAGTATGATGCTCGGGTGATTGACGTCGCGCCGCACCATCTCCTCCACGAGGATGGCCCCCACCTTGTCATCGTAGCGTCCGTGCCATCCGGCGAGTTCGTCCAGGTAAAAGATGCCGAGCGAATCGCAGATGTCGAGAAAATGAGTGTCGGGAGGATAATGTGAGCGTACCGCGTTCATATTCATCTCCTTGATGAGCTTCGCGTCAGTGAGGCTGATTTGATAGTCGGTGCAGCGTCCCCCCTCCGGATGGAAGGTGTGGCGGTTAATGCCTTTCAGCACCACCTTGATGCCGTTGACGTAGAGGCCGTCCTTGGGCCTGAACTCGACGGTTCTGAATCCTACTCGCTGATTGACCCGGTGCAGGGTCTTCCCCACAGGGGAGACAAGCTCCATGCTGAGGACGTAGAGGTTGGGGTGTTCACAGTCCCAGCTCTGCACTCTTCCCCAGACGAGGGTGTCGGTCTGACTTGAGGTTTTCAGCGGCATTTCGTGCGAATTCAGAACCCTTCCCGGTTCGGACAGCGGGGAGAGGCTGTAATTGATGGTGGAGCCTTCAGGGGCGTTGTGTACGTCCAGGCTTACCGTCATCACGCCGTCGGCGCGCGCGTCAATGGCATAATGCCCGATATGCTCTTTTTTGGTGCAGGTCAGATAGACGGGGCGGTAGATGCCGCCGAAGTTCCACCAGTCGGCGTGGCGTTCCGCATTGTTGACAGAGGCGTTGTCGGACTCTTTCCTGACAGTCACCTCCAGCTTGTTGGAAGCACCGTATCTGAGGAGGTCGGTGATATCGTATTCGAAGCGGTAGAATCCTCCCCGGTGTACGGGTCCGGCGGATTTGCCGTTGACGCTCACCTCGGTATCAGTCATAACTCCCTCAAAGACAATCTTGACGTTCTTGCCCTTCCAGGATGACGGGACTTTGAACTTGTGGCGGTATTCTCCGTACTCGTTGAGCGGCTTTGACGGGCCGGAGCCGCGTCCGTAGTTGTATTCTCCGTAGCCTTGAAGCTCCCATTGGGACGGAACTTCAATCTTGCCCCATTTTCCGCTGTTCTCGCCGTCCGAGCAGCGGAATTCCCAGGTCCTGGTATCTCTGAGTCCTGTTCCGGAGAGGTAAATGGTCTGTGTCTGCTGTGCGTGGAGCCCTGCGGAAAGGGCCAGTGTCAGCATTGCGGCGGTCAAAAGTTTCATTGTGGTTTTTAAACTATTTGCTCAAAGTTACGCAATATTCTCGCCATTTTGAAAAAATAAGCGTATTTTTACGGATATTTTTCGGATATAACCAATAAAAACACTATCAATGAAACGAATTCTCTTGACAATGCTCGCGCTGTGCGCCATCTTGCCGGCGGATGCGAAGAAGAAGGTGAAGGAGCAGCCGCTGCTCTTCCCTGACGGAACTCCTGTTTCCGAGTGGTTCAAGGATGCTTCCGTCCCTGATCCGCAGAGCCTCGGCAAACAATATAATATCGCCGACTTCGGTGCGATAAGTGACCCTAACAACATCCAGACCGAGTTGATACAGAGTGTGATAGACAAGGCTGCCGAAGAAGGCGGCGGAGTCGTCGTCATTCCGGAGGGCATCTACAAGAGCGGAGCCCTCTTCTTCAAGCAGGGCACTCATCTCTATCTCTCACGCGGAGCCGTGCTGCTGGGCAGCGAGTTCATCTATGATTTCCCTGTCATCACCACCCGCATCGAGGGCGAAGTGTGCAAATATTTCGCGGCCCTTCTCAACGTGGACGGGCTTGACGGCTTCACCCTCTCCGGACCGGGAACTGTGGACGGCAACGGCAGTCCATATTGGAGGGCCTTCCGCATCCGCCGCCAGTGGAATCCCAAATGCACCAACAAGGACGAGCAGCGTCCGCGTCTTCTGCACATCTCCAACAGCCGCAACGTCATCGTAGCCGACGCCACCCTCCAGAACTCCCCGTTCTGGACCTGCCACGTCTATAAGACCGACCACATCAAGCTGATGAACCTCAGGATATTCTCTCCTGTCTCCCCGATACGTTCCGCGAGCGCTGACGGCATAGATCTCGACGTATGCTCCAACGTGTACGTGAAGGGCTGCCGCATCACGGTCAATGATGACGCCATCTGCTTCAAGGGCGGCAAGGGCCCGTGGGCTGACAAGGACGAGAACAACGGCCCGAACAGCAACATCCTTGTCGAGGAATGTTTCTTCGACCGCACCACCGGCAGCTGCCTCACCTGCGGAAGCGAATGTATCCAGACCCACAATATCCTGATACGCAACTGCAAGGTGGATCGCGGACAGTCCCTGCTTCAGCTCAAGATGCGTCCGGACACGCCTCAGCATTACGAGTATATCACGATCGACGGAATTGAGGGGAGCTGCCGCTGCGTGCTCAGCGTCGCTCCGTGGAGGCAGTTCTTCGACCTGAAGGACCGTCAGGACATCCCGCGTTCATACGGTGAGCACATCATCCTTCGCAACCTCAATCTCGAGTGCGCAAGTTTCGCGAACATCTCTCCGAAGCCTGACGAGTACAGCCTCGACGACATAACTTTCGAAAACGTGAAGGTCTCTACGCCGAAGCCGGAGTGGGAGAAGGACGCCATCAGCAATCTCAAGCTCATTAACACCTACGTCAACGATATCAAGTTGCAGTAATCAACACACACTATTATATTATTAACCGCTAATACCGAATTTCAATGAAGAAAGTCTTTGTTGCCGCGGCGCTTCTGCTTGCCGCAATCTCTTCTGCGAATGCACAGTTCGGCAAGTTCCAGCCTTCCGAGAAGAAGGTTGTCAAGGACGAGCAGACCGGCATTCCTCTCATTCTTCTCACAGACACGCAGAAGAATGACAAGTTCATCTATCAGACAGACCCTATGTGGACTCCGGACGGGAAGTATCTGCTTTTCCGCTCTTCGACCAGAGCCGGAGAGAAGGAGGAGGAGCGCACGATGCCGGACGGCAGGGTCGTCAAGTATGCCCCAACGCAGTTCTTCTTTGTCGAGGTCGCTACGGGCAAGACCATTCAGGTGACCGAGGGCAGCGTGGGAGCGGTGTTCCTTGGCAACAGGTCCAACAAGCTTTTCGTCAATCTGCGTGAAGGAGAGGATTGGACGATGTACGTGATGGATCTGGACAAGCTATTCGCGGATGCCAGGAAGAACGCGGCCGGCTCTTTCAAGAGCTATCTCAATAAGATAGGCACGTTCCCTTCAAGTCCGGAGATGGGCCGTCCGGGAGGATGGTGCGTCAACAGCGAGGACGAGTATGCTTTCATCACCGTGACCCGCGAGGGGACTCCGGAGGAGATTGCCGCTATGCACGCCAAGGCTTTCGTGCCTCGTGACGACCAGCCTGTGAAGGTCTCCCAGACCCTGAGCGGAATCCGCAAGATGAATCTCAAGACCGGAGAAGTCACCAAGATTTGCGATGTCGACTTCAAGGTGGGCCATATACAGGCCAGCCGTTTCCGTCCTAACGAAATCGTCTTCTGCTGCGAGACCGGCGGAGACGCCGACCAGAGGATGTGGTATGCCGACGCTGACGCCTGCACCTACAAGCCTCTCTATAAGGAGACACCGCTCGACTGGGTGACCCACGAGACCTTCGGCACCGAGGACTACGTATATTTCAACGTGCTCGGATGGCAGGACCGTCTGCGCAAGCAGGCAAGCGGAATCTTCCGCATCAACCTCCGCACCGATGACGTGGAGTGCCTCGGCAATGTGGAGATGGAGAAAGACCGTCAGAGCGCTCTTCGCGGAAGGGGATTCTGGCATTGCAATTCCACCCGTGACAACCAGTGGGCCGCGGGCGATACCTTCGGGGGAGACGTATGGGTGATCAACGTCGCGAACGGCTACCGCCATATGATTGCTTCAGACCTCAAGATGGCTCCGGATCACGCCCAGCCTTTCTTCAGCCCGGACGGAACGAAGATCTGCTTCCAGAGCGGCCACTATTCCGACGGCAAGAGACTCTGCCTCGTGATGGTCGACCTGACCAAGCTTCCTTTCTACAAGCAGTACAACAAGTAGGAAGTTGATAAAGAATGAAGAGACCCGTCATTCAGTGGCGGGTCTCTTTTTGTATGGTTCGGGCTGCGGAGGCCCGGATTATTGCAGGAGGTTCTCCTTGAACTCTATCTCGACTATGCGGAGTTCGTTGCTCTTCTTGTCTGCGCCTTTGGCCTTGAAGAGGTCGAGTTCGCCTGCAGCCGGGGCGACGACTTCGACGATGCCGCCGAAGGCATCCTCGTCCTGTGACGAGCCCTTGAGCTTGACGGTAATCTCCCGTGTCATTACAGGCTTCACCTTGAGGTGGACGTAGCCGAGGGAGCGCGGGGTGTCGCCGGCCCAGATGAGTTCGTCCCCGGCGTAGATCTCGACAGGGTAGCTGCGCATCCTCCAGCCGGTAAACTTGACACAGATTTCGTCTATCTGGGCCATGCGTCCGAGATGATAGGTGATCCAGGCGGTGGAGAGTTTCCCGTCGTTGGTCCACTCGCTGAGCTCGTTGTCATCGAAGCTGGCGGCGACCTTGTCGGAGTTGGCCCCCGCTGTCGCGGAGACTATCTCGACATCGATGCAGCGGTCGACATATGACGGAGTCTGCGGGGTCTCTCCGCGTGTCAGACGTCCCTTGAGGTGGTCTCCGGGGATGTAGTTGCTGAGACCTCCGATGGTCTGGAACGGCACGCTCTCAAGCGATATCTCCGCTCCCTTCAGTCCATCGGCGGAAGCCTTGAGGGTGACCTTGCCCGGAGTCGTGGTGGAGCGGATGATGGCGCGGTTGACTCCGCATTCCACAGGGAAGTCCTTGGCGAGGATGTAGTTGTCCGGGCCCTGGGCCAGACCGCCGCGCCACTCGGCGGGACCGTCCAGCTCGTAGTGAATCATATCGTTGGCGAGCGGGCATCTGCGTCCCTGTGCATCGACTACCTCAATCTGTACAAGAGCGACGTCGGTTCCGTCGGCTTTCCAGCCTGAAGGGTTCTCGATTTTGCTGAGCCTGATGGACTCAGGCCTGCCTGCCGTCTCGACGGCGTAGCGTGCCACTTCCTTGCCTCCGTTGTAGCCCACAGCTTCGATTTTGCCCGGTTGGAAGGCGACGTTCTCCGCCGTGAAGAGGAACTCGTAGTCCCGCTTGAGAGGGGAAATCTCCTTCCCGTTGAGCAGTAGCTTGACGGTCTCGGTGTTGGATACGACATAGACCGGCTTCACCGTCCCCTCGTCGTAGTTCCAGTGTCCGACTATGTAGATGCGCGGATTCTCGACGTCCACCCAACCGTCCCACATCACCTGATGGGCGTAGAAACCGTCCTTAGGGATGCGGAGGGCGTCCGTCACGCCGCTGCGGCGGTAGTTCTCGACACCCCGGAAATGGGTGTTGGAGTCGGAGAAGATGATCTTGGCCCCGCCGGAGCTGATGCGCCTGCCGGAACCGGCCCTCTCGCGCCAATAGTCATACCAGCGGCGCACGAGCTCGACCGTGAAGCAGTCCTGGTTGTGGTTGTACGGGGATGCGTCCCCCTTTACTGTGGTGTTGCTCATCGCGGAGTGGAAGCCCTGGTTGCCCTCGCCTTCCTTGTGGAAAGGATAGGAGTATTCGTCCCAGTATTTGCGGAGGCCTTCGTCGCGGCAGTATTCCATCGCCCAGAAAGGGGAGTGCGCGCTCTTGTTGATGTAGAGCATCTCGCCGCCGTATTCAGATTCGCGTATGTCCAGCATCTCGCGGCTTCCAATGGCCCTGCCGCCGTAGAAGTCGTACTTGTCGCGGATTTCTATCATCTCCAGCATGTGCTCGCGGGAGATGGACTCATTGCCGCATTCGTAGAAGAGGATGGACGGGTTGTTGCGGTTGTAGATGATGGCGTCGCGCATAAGTTCCTTGCGCTGGTTCCACTGCTGCCCCTCCACGTCGCGCTCGGCATCACCCGCAGGCATGGCCTGGATGAGGCCCACGCGGTCGCAGGACTCGACGTCCTGTTTCCAAGGGGTGACGTGCATCCAGCGGACGAGGTTTGCGTTGTTCTCGACCATAAGGGCGTTGGAGTAGTCGCTCAGCCACGCCGGAACGGACATTCCGAGGGCCGGCCATTCGTTGGAGGTGCGCTGCGCATATCCCTTCATCTGGAGAACGCGGTCGTTGAGCCAGATCTTGCCTTCGGCGAAGCGGGTCTTGCGGAATCCCGTGCGTGTGTGCACCTCGTCGCTGACCTTGCCGTCCACCACGAGGGCGGTGGTGACGTCATAGAGATAGCCGTAGCCCCAGCTCCAGAAGTGCAGGTCCTCCGCCTGCGCGGAAGCCTTGAGCGTGACGGTCTGTCCCGGGCCTATGCTGACGGGGTCCGAGGCGAAGCAGCAGACGGTCTTGCCGTCGGGGTCCGTGACGCTGACCCTGTATGCGGCGGTCTGCGCCTTGACGGTCTCGTTGCGGACTTCGGATTCGGCGTTGATGACGGCGCTGCGCTCCTTGACGCGGATGTCGGAGGCGTAGATATAGACGCCGGTGGTCTGGAGATTGGAGTAGAGCGGCAGTGTCTGGTAGAGACGGTCGGTGACGTGCAGCCAGACGTTTTTCGGGAGACCGCCGTAGTTGGCGTTGAAGTTGCGGTTGCTCCACTGGTATTTGACTCCCGTGGTCCTCTCTGCGAAGTCCCAGTCGTTGTCCACGCGGACGGCTATGACGTTGCGTCCGGACTTGAGATATGGGGTGATGTCGAAGCCGAAGGCCATTACGCCGTTTTCGTGCTTGCCGACAAGCTTGCCGTTTACGTAGAAGTCAACTCCCTGTCGCGCCCCCTCGAACTCGATGAAGACCTTTTTGCCCTTTGCCGTCTTCGGCAGGGTGAAATGCTTGCGATACCACACTACCGTATCCGTGAGGTCCTTGATGTTTACCTTGAACGCCTCGTCTTCGTTGAAGGCGTGGGGGAGGGTGACCTTCCTCCAGTCGGAGTCCTTGAACGATGCGCTCTGCGCCGAAGGTACGTCTCCGACTTTGAGAAGCCAGTCGGAGTTGAAGTTGTACTTCTCGCGTCCCGTCAGAGGCATCGCCAGCAGGGTGATGGCCAGAGACAGGACCAGTGACTTGAAATTCATATGCTGATGTCTTATTGGTTACGGAGGCAAAGTTAAGTAATTCCTAAAAAATAACTTGGTACTTTTGCTGGTCTTTTTGTTCTAAATTCATTTGTTCATCAGTCACGTACCCCGGTACGCTCCTTCTTCACAAACAAATTTATCTACAAAAATCCTGTACAAAACTTTACCAACTTATTTTTTCATCATTACTAAGAAATTATCTCGCTAGTTTTGACGGTCGGGCTTGAGATTGCCGGTCGGAGCCGGCAATGACGCTTTTCGTCATGCCCGACGTGATCGGGCATCTGACGCTTCCGGCGGGAAGAGATTGCCGGGCAAGCCGGCAATGACGGCAATGATGAGAACGGCAGGAAGAGATTGCCGGTCGGAGCCGGCAATGACGGGAAAAGGACGGCCTCGAAGACCGTCCTTTTCTTTTATTTGAGCCGGGAATCAGTCATCCCAGCCTTCGTTCTGAGTATAAAATCAGTCTTTCCAGCCTTCGTTCTGGGTGTAGAGTCCAGGGGCGGCGGACAGCTCCGCGAGAGGAATCGGGAGCAGATAGCGGCCCTCGGAGACGTTGCTTGCGGTGACGTTGGTGCGGTATGCTCCGTCAATCTTGTAGCGGTCATACTTGGCTATCGTGAGGTCTTTCCACTCGCCGTAGCGCACCATGTCGAACCAGCGCACGCCCTCAAGATAGAGTTCGAGCTGACGCTCGCGCTTGACATAATTCATCGCCTCGGTGGCGGAAGCGCTCGTAGGGACAAGCTCGATGCCTGCGCGCTCACGAATCTTGTTGACATAGCCCATAGCCTCTGAAATGCTGCCGTTCTCGACGAGGAGCTCAGCATAGAGAAGCATCATATCCTCATAGCGGAGGATAGGGAAGTTGACAGGCCACTGGTTGCGGGAGGCTGTACCGCTGCCGAGCTGGGTGTCGTCGAACTGGATGCCGGCTTCCTCACGCTTCGGTTTGGTAGGACACCACTTGACGTTGATGGACAGCTCAAGAGATTCGATATCCTCGCCGTTGTACTGGAACTTCGTAATCTTGTTGGCATATGCCTGAGTGCCGTGGTACTCGTCGTACCCGTCCAGGAAGTTGAATCCCAAACCGCGAGGGTCTTCGTTGGAAACATATTCGTAGCGAAGGGTCCCCTCAGGGTATACCGGAGACATTCCGGAGCCTGAATGATACGTGTCGGCGACGATGTCCAGATTGCTGATTCCCACTCCGGATTCGAAAGTGATCTGCAGACCTGTGCCGAGACGGTGCTGGATGCCGAAAATCTGATATTTGTTGGCTGCGGCGTTGTCGGTGAGGAACTGCCTTTTCCATTCGGCGATGGTCGTAGCAAAGTAGGATGAGCCGTTGTCGAGCACCTTCTTGAGATAACTCTCAGCGTTGCTCTTGGCTGAGCTGTCGTTGTAAGGATATCCCTTCAGCGTCATATAGACACGTGCGAGGAGAGCCTGGGCGGCGAGCTTGTCCGCACGACCGTCGGCGGCGACACTTGCGGATGTGTTGCTCTTCATATCGGCGCGGAACGGCAGCAGCTGCTCGGCCTCCAGAAGGTCAGGAATCACGGAATTGTTGATGACGTCCTTGCCCTCTGACTGCGGAATGCTCTTGGCCTCGGCGGAAGAGAGAACATGGTCGATGATAGGAACACGTCCGAATGAGCGCACGAGCTCGAAGTGGGCGAGAGCCCTGAGGAAGAGGACCTCTCCCTTGAACTGGTTCTTGATGCCTTCGTCAGTGAAACTTACGCCGTCGATGTTTGCAAGCACCGTGTTGGCATTATAGATGAGACTGTACCATCCTGACCAGAGGCTCGCAAGTTCGCTTGTAGAGCCGGAGATGCGGTAGAAGGAGACTTCCGAGCAGGTACGCGTACCGTTAGGGTCGGAATCCACCCATACGTTGTCGGAGCGGTCTTCGGAGAAGGTGATATACTGGTTGTTCTCCACTCCCTGAAGCTTGGCATATACGCCGAGAACTCCCGATTCGAGGTGGGCCGGCGTAGTGTAGAACCCGTCCGGTGAAAGGGTTCCGACCGGCGGAGTGCTGAGGTAATCGTCGGAGCAGGCGGATGCGAGAAGCAGCGCTCCGGCGGCAATGACGAGATATTTGATATTTTTCAACATAGATATGTTCGATTAGAAGTTGACGTTAAGACCGATACTATATGTGCGTGCGGAAGGATATGCACCGTAGTCCACACCGGTGAATCCGCTCATATTGGCAGCTTCCGGAGAGTATCCGAGTTCGTAACTGTCGAGGATGAGGAGATTCTCGATGGATGCATAGATCCGGACGGAGTCGATGAACTTCTTGACCGGCACCTTGTAGCCGATGGTGAGGTTCTTGATGCGGAAGTAGTCGGACTTATACACGAAGCGTGAGTCGATGTTGGCTGAGCTTGTGGTGAGAGGATAAGGGAGAACCCCGTCACCCGGCTCGTCCTCGCTCCACCAGGCGTTGTAGAGCCAATGCCTCAACGTGTTCTGCTGGGCGCCCATATTGGCGCGGTCAACGGCACGTCCGAATCCGGCCATGATGTGGCCACCGGCCTGTGCGGTGAAGAGGATGGATGCATCGAGGTTCTTATAGGTGAAGCGGTTGGTCATACCGAATACGAACTTCGGTGCAGGGTCGCCGAGTGACTGCCAGTCGGCGTCGGTGATATTTCCGTCTCCGTTGATGTCGTCATATTTCGGATCTCCCGGAACGGTCTCCTTGCCGTAGTACTTCGGAGTGAGACCGGTAGCGGCCTTGTAGTCGTCAATCTCCTGCTGGCTCATCCATACGCCGATATTCTTAAGGTTGTAGAACTCGTACATAGGGGAGCCGATACGGAGAATCTGGTTGATGTTGGTGGACTGCTTCGCATATACGAAATCGCCCTCGGTGGTGTTGTCTCCGAGCTGGAGAACCTTGTTGCGGCTGTACGACATATTGAAGGAAGTGCTCCACTCGAAGTCGTCCTTGCTGATGTTCTGGGTATTGAGCTCGATTTCAAGACCGTGGTTCAGCACGGAGCCGAGGTTGTCGTATACGTTGGTCGTACCGAATACTGAAGGTACGGGAACGCTGTAAAGCAGGTCAGTGGTGGTTTTGGTGTACCAGTCCACGGAGAGCTGGATGCGGTTCTTGAGGAAGCCGAGATCGACTGCCACGTCAGTTGAGTGGGTCTTCTCCCAGCCGAGAGAGGCGTTGCCGAACGCTCCTGCATAGTATGCAAGGATGTCAGCATAGGTGCCTGCGGTGAGGGTGGAGTATGCCGCGCTTTCAGGGATGCCGTAGTTACCGGTCTGTCCGTAGCTCGCACGAAGCTTGAGGGTGTTCCACCAGGTGAAGCCGGCATTCTTGAAGAAGTCTTCGTTGGCGATGTTCCAACCTCCGGACACGGAAGGGAACCATCCCCACTTGCTGTTGGCTCCGAAACGGGAGTATCCGTCACGACGCAGAGATGCGGACACCATATAGCGTTCGTCATAGTTGTATGCCAGACGTCCGAACGCGGAGAGAAGCTTGGTGTTGGTCTTCTCTGTCACATTGGATGCCTTGACTGTAGGAGACGTGGAGGAACTGCTTCCGATGAAGGTTCCGGTAATCACGTCGTTAGGCATATTGGTGTAGGACTGGCTGGTGCCGTATCCGATATTGCCCACCTCGGAAGATGCACCGAGCATCGCGGAGACGTTGTGCTTGCCGAAAGTCTTGTCGTAGTTCGCAACTACCTGAAGCAGGGTGTTGATGTTGTAGTCGGTGTTGTGACTGGCGGATGACTTCGCGCCTTCGGCCTGAGTCCAGTTGCCGCTCGTGAGAGTGTTGGCGGTGAAGGTATTGGTGTTGCTGTTGACGTAAGTCGCAGAAGCAGAGGCCTCTACCTGAAGTCCGTCGATAGGCTTGGCGCGCAGGAATGAGCTAGCCTGCAGACGCATCGTATGGTTGTGGGATGCGGTGTCCTCGTAGTATTTCTTAGGACGCATTCCGGAGCCGCCCCAGTTATATACCAGGTTAGGGTAATAAAGGGTGTTGTATCCCACTCCTGTCTCGGAAACCGGAGGAGAAGTAAGGACGTGGTGGGCGCGGGAATCCTTACCGTTTCCCTGACCTGCGCCGGTGTTGATGATGAATGCCGGAGCGAGGTTGATTCCCGCCGAAATCCATTCGTTGAGCTTGCTCTCGATATTGGTGCGGAGGTTGACTCTCTTGTAGTTGGATGCAGGGGAGAGACCGTCCTGGTCGAGATATCCGAGAGAGAACATATACTTGGTGGTCTCGCTTGCGCCTGACACGCTCACGTTGTAGTTCTGCTGGAAAGCCGGGCTGTAGGCGTAGTCCTGCCAGTCGAGCAGGCTGAGCTCGCTGCCGTCATCGTGATAGGTATGCGAGGCCTGCATATCCTTGCTGAGGTACTTGAACCAGCGGTCATCGAAGTTGACCGCGCCGCTGCCTGTCCTCTTCGGGTTGGTGAGGCCGAGGTTGGCCATACGGGTGGCGTTGTCATCGGAAATCTTTCCGGAAGGATACTGCTTGAGATACTGGGCGTCCATGCAGCGGACTGCGAACTCCATCCATTCGGTGGCGCTCATTATGTCCATCTTCTTTTCGAGGGTGGCGACGCCGCTGTTGAAGCTGAAGCTTACCTTCGGCTTGCCCTTCTGTCCGCTTTTGGTGGTGACGATGACCACGCCGTTGGATCCGCGGGAACCGTAGATGGCGGCTGAGGCCGCATCCTTGAGGACTTCGATGTTGGCGATATCGTTAGGGTTGATACCTGTCATTGAATCCTGAGGGATGCCGTCGATGACGAAGAGAGGGTTGTTGCCTGCACTGATGGAGGCGGCTCCACGCACGCGGATCTGCGGGTCTGCACCCGGCTCCGCACTGGTGATCTGCACGTTCACACCTGCAAGCTGTCCCTGGAGCGCCTGCTCGGCGCGGGCCATCGTACGGTCTGCAATCGACTTGTCATCCATCTTGGCCACAGCTGAAGTAAGGCTGCTCTTCTTCACTGAACCGTAGCCGATTGCGACGGCTTCTTCAAGCAGCATCTTGTCCTCTTCGAGGGTGATGGTGATGTTTGCGCCGGCGGCCACGACTTTGGTGACATAGCCTATTCCGGACACCTCAAGCGTTGCGTTTGCCGGGACTTTGAGGGAAAATGCGCCGTCGAGATCCGTTGTGGAACCGTTGGTACGGTTGCCCTGTTCAAGCACATAAGCGCCGATTACGGGTTCTCCTCCGGCATCGATCACCTTACCGTTGCTGGTAATGGTGTTTTGCGCAAAAGCTCCTACTCCTCCCCCTATAAGGGTTAACGAGATGAAAACTGCGAGAGCTTTCGCGCCGTTACTGAAAAACAATTTCATTAATGGTACTTTTTGGTTAAACGATTAGCTCGTGTTATTGAATGTTTTTTTCAAAAACAAGGCAAAGGTACTGATTTCTGTAAAGAAACCAATACCTTTTCTTGAAAATTTTTAAAAATCGGGTTAAAAAATCCGGCAGGGAGGATACCCTGCCGGAAAAAACTTAAAGCGGCAGCACTTCGAGGCAGTAGATGGCGTCGAGACTCCAGGTGGCGGCCCCGTTGGTGTTCGGGACATATGGCTTCCTGTCGAGTTCGCGCAGCAGTCCCTCCCAGGTCTTGCGGGCGAAATCGGCATCGTGGTCTTTCCAGGCCGCGTATGCGTTGAGCCTTGAGACACGGAATCCGGCCATCGTGTGGTAGCGTCTCGCGTGGTCGAGCCAGGCCGCGTTGAACTCCGGCACATCAATCATATCCTGCATCTCGGTCATTATCTCGAATCCGCCCATAATCGTCATCAGGTGGTTGGTCCCGATGGACTCCGGATCGCCCTCCCAGCTGAGGACTCCGGTGGCCGGGTCGAAGCCGAGTACCTTGACCTTGCCGGTGAGAAGTCCGTTAGGAAGGGCAGCGATGCTCTTCATGCCGGCGATGATCATATCATAGTAGTGCTTCTCTCCCGTCCTTTCCCAGCGGGTCATCCAGTTGCCGGCGTATCCGAGCCAGTCGGGTCCGATGCGCAGGCGGGCCGGAGCGGTGCAAGGGGTCTCGCTGCGAGGGGCAGCAAGGCGCATAGGGTCAATCTCGTAGAGAAGCTGCTCGGAGTCCTTGGACTCGTCCATTAGGTCTCCGGAGCGTTCGTCCGTGGTGAGGTAGTAGAGGAAGCGGTTCCACGCCGCCTGGCCGATGCGCGCTTCCTTGGCGCCGCATCCCCAGTGGGAGACGTTGTGGCGGCTGCCCAGGCCGGCATAAGGCCCGATGTGGTAAACGTCCACCTCGGTGGTGTGACGGCTCATAGCCACGGCCATATCCCAGATGTCCTCGCGGCCGCTGCGCAGGAACATATACCAGAGCCACATATTCGAGGCGAGCTCGGTGTTGTCCCAGGCGAAGCCTCCGATGTCGTAGTTCCATACTCCGCGGACATAGTCCATAGAGTGCATAAAGTCGCCGAAGTTCCAGAAACCGTACCACTTGAACTCCTCGACGTTCTTCTGATATGTGCTGATGATCTCGTCGAGCCTGTCCTCTACGGCAGTCCTCTGATCATTGCTCCTGTCCGGAAGGGACCAGGTGCCGAATGCGCGGCTGTCGTGCAGGTACTTCGGGGTAGGGAGCATCTGGCTGTCCTCCTCGAGAAGTTCTGCCGTGGCAAGTATCCCCTCGCGGCCCGGGAAAGCGGCCTGAGGCACGAGAACGAGGGTGTTGGTCTTGGCGATGCCGTAAGGAGTGCTCATCCCCTCCTGCACATCCTCATAGCTGGCCTCCAGGTCGTGGGCCACGCTGTCGTAGTGACGGAGGTTCATAGGCTCGGACTCCGGACTCCAGAGCCATACGTTGATGACGGCCTCGTCGCTGCGGGCCCCGCTGATCTCAATGGTGGAAGGGTAGAGCTGCCAGAAGTACTTGAGCGAAACGCCGAGGCCACCGCTGACATCCCCTGCGAAGGCATATCCTGCGGCCCTTTCTCCGGTGAGCGTGCCTATCCAAGGACGGTCATCCTCGGTCTTCTTGCGTATGGACCAGGAGTTGTCGCTCAGCTGGCTCAGACGGAAGGTGTCCCACTTCGCCCATTTGCTGATGAGGAACTGGCCCTTCTGGTCGAAGTATCCGGGCTCCGGAACTCGGATTCCCTTTTCCTGGTCTTCCTGATAGTCCTTCTGCTTGCGCGGCGCTCCCTGAGGGGCTGCTGCCGGAGCTGCCCCCTGCGGTGCGGCCTGAGGGCCTGCCGGCTTTTTCTGTACGGGGTCAGTGAGTACCCGCCTGCCGTGAAGCGGCTGCACGGATTCAGTCCATACCTTGCCCTCGTCGGTAGCGAAGGCTATGTGGCGGTTATATGCCTGTTCGCGCATCGGAACCCTGAAACGGAGTCCGAGCGAGCTGATGAAGTCCTTGTCCTGGTCTCCGTCGAAGATGAAGCTGTGTACGAGCCTTATCTGGTCGGAGTCCTTGAAGAAGTACATCCTGACGACGAAAGGCAGCCATTCGCGGCCGTTCTGCTCGCCGTAGTGTACGCCTTCGATCTTGATGACGCCCCTTACCGAGCCGTTCTGCTCGAGGGTGGTCCTGCCTATTCGGCTCACGTAGCTGCGTCCTCCTTCCGTCGCGATGAGGTCTGCCGCTCCGCCGACTTTGGAATCCCCGATCCAGAGGGCGTCCAGGATGTTGTTGCCGCTCTTCGGGACGATGGCCTTGACCTTGCCGGTGTTGACGATGTAGCTGTCAGCTTCTTCGGAAATGAGTTTCTCTGCTGAGGCTTCGGCCTTCTTGACCTTGACGAGCTTCGCGCTGTCCGTATTGCCCGGGACTACGGCTGCGACTCCGAGCCACTTGACCGAGCCGTCAGGCCACTTGGCGAGCGCCCACTGGTCGCTCGTGATGGCGCTGCCGTCGGCTGACTGGAGCTGGAGGGCAGTCTTGGCGGTCACTTCTCCCTGCTTGAACGGCACTCCGAAGCTGACGGCGCGGTCAAGTTTCGGAGTATGTCCTATCCAGTGGAGCGGAGCCTCGCTGAATGGCTGCTCAGTCACCTTGGTATAGCTGAAATTCTTGATGGCGGTGCGGGAGAGGGTGGTGCGGAATCCGAACCAGCCTTCCGTATAAGGGTCCGCGTCGTTGTAGTCGAAGATGAGCCTGCCGTCCATCCAGTACTGTACCCGTCCCTTGACGCTCACCAGCTTGATATGGTACCAGCGGTTGGCTTCGAGCAGATGGCCCGGGTCTGTGTATTCCTTGATGATGGCAGGGTCAGGCTCTCCGGTGTAGCGGCGGAAGCGGGTGGTGGAGTTGTGGTTGCCGCCGAAGCCCACGTAGTAGAGTTTCATCTGGGCGCAGTTGGCGAATACTCCGCCACGCTCTGCGCTGCGCTTGAATACGTCCTTGGCTTCGGGGTCGGTGGCCATCCAGAAGCAGTTGAGGTCGCTGAGGCGGTCTCCCTCCTTCTCGTCATAGACGATGGCGTCGTATTCGATGACGACATCCCCTTTCATCTTCTCCCTGTACCAGAGGGTGAGGCCTTTCGGGGCTGTTATCTCGCAGGCCCCGTCCTTGAAGCTGACCTTGTAGTCAGGAGATTCTGATTCGACTTTCCAGAACTTCGGGAACTGTTTCCCGTCGAGTCCGGAGACGTCTTTGGCAGACGCTGCCAGAGGCAGTGCCAGCAGTAGAAGTGTTAATAAGCGTTTTCTCATTTAAATGATTGTATTGTGGTAATGTTTTCAATGCAATTGGCCCTGCGAAGGTACTACCTTTTCGGGGGATATGCAAACGAGGGAATTGGGTTTGGGGAAACGGAAAAAAGGAGACGGCCACGGCGGCCGTCTCCTTAAAAGATAGTGGGACTCCGGACTAATATCCAGGGTTCTGGATGGCGTCTTTCTCGTCCTTGGTCAGGGACTTGCCGTCTCTGCGGAGGACGTCAAGATAGCTCTGCGGGATAGGACGGAGTACGTGGTGGTCCTTGATGTTGGCCGCGGCTTCCCGGTTGAAGGCCTTCGCCCTTGAGAGCAGGGTGCAGGTCCTTGCGAGGTCCTCCCATCTTACGAGTTCGCAGGACATCTCGCGGCTCTTCTCGTTGAGAAGGAAGCAGAGCGCTACATCGTATGCAGAGCTGAGCCCGAGCTTCTCGATGATGGCCTGGTCCTCTGTCGGAAGACTTGCCTTGTTCTCGATGGTGCCTTCCAGTTCGAGACTTGAAGCCTCGGCGTCGAGAGACCCTGCAGGAATGTCGTTGGACTCATAGTACGAGCTTCTGTCGCAGTATGAACTTACGTCCGGAATCTGGTATCCTGCCTTGATTGAGCTGTACCAGGCCTGGCCTCCGTCGACATGCTCCCCGCGGTCTTCATTCGCTTTCCAGGCGGCGCGGTCGCGGATGGTCTGGAGATCTGCGGTTGCCTTGGAGTAGTCTCCCTTGCGCAGATATGCTTCGGCCCTGAAGAAGTAGTCCTCTGCGGAGCGGGCGAGTATGCCGTCCCTGAACGAGTGGGAGTCGGCGACGCTCTCGCGTGAACCGTCGGTGTATTTCGTGTTCATAGGGAAATACTTGAAGCCGTTGTTGTTCTCGGTCTGCTCCATAGGGTTGTCATAGCGCGTCGCCCCCTTCGGGAAGAATACGAAGGTGTTGCCCACTATGCGGTCCAGCTCGGCGTCCTTGACGAAATCCGTCTTGCCGCTTCCGATATAGTCATAGCGCACTTTCTCGAATCTCTCGTCACCCGGCTGGTTGACTATGTACATAAGCCCCCTGTCGAGTCCGGCGGTGAATCCGTTGGCCGCCGCAGAAGTGGAGTTCATATTGAGCTTGGTGCGGAAGCTCTTCCAGAAGCGGGAGTCGTTCTTCAGATCATACTGATAGATGGTGTAGTAGGTGGTGCGGAGACGGTTGTACTCACGCCCGCCCGGTACGTCGCGGAACATTCCGGTGAGATCCCTGTACTGGGAACAGGTGAAGAAGAACATCGTGCCGCCCACGTTCCAGGTGGATGCATCTGAAGTGAACTGGGCTGCCAGCACAATCTCAGGGTTGCTCTCGGCCTCGCAGTCCGGACCGGTGTAGTTCCAGAGGTCCTTGTAGTTGCCGGCGAGAGGATGGCGGCTGATGACATATGAGGAGTAGGTGATGACATCATCGAGGTCCTGGCTCTTGGTGGCGGAGTTCCAGCTGTCATTGACCTCGGAAGCCCTTGAAAGGAGGGCTTTGGCGAGGAAGTGCGCAGCTGCGGACTTCGTGAGCTTGCCGGTGGCGGATGCCGTCTCCGGGAGCAGGTCATAGGCGTTCTTGAGGTCGGAGATGAGCTGCTTGTAGATTTCCTCCGCAGTCGTCCTCTCGAATTCGAACGAGACGCTGGATGAAGGCTCAAGCTTGAGAGGCACGCCTCCGTACTGGCTGACCAGATGGAAATAGTGGAGTCCGCGGATGAAATATCCCGTTCCGCCCACCTCGTCTTTCTTAGCTCCGGTGTAGCGGCCGCTCTCTATGCCGTCTATGAGGATGTTCGCCTGGTTGATGCCGGTGTACATGAAGTCCCATACGGTTTCGGCCTTGGCGGTGTTGGAGTTGACTGTGGCGACATAAGGGGCGAGGGATGAACCGTAGTCGTTCCACATGCCGTTGGAGTTGTCGGCTCCGACGGTGTACTCGTCCGTTCCGTAGTTGAGCGTGCTATATGCGGCCTCGTTGCAGAAGTACCAGCGGAGATAGTCGTAGATGCCCACGCTGAGCGCTTCAAGGCCTTCGTCGGTGTTGAAATAGTCGGTGTCGCGAGCGGTAGTCTGCTCTTCCTTTAGGAAGTCCTTGCTGCAGGAATTGAAGGTCGGCACAGCTGCTCCGAGAGCGAGTACGGCCACTGCTATTGTTTTGATATTTTTCATTGTGTTTCCTCCTGAATTAGAAAGTGATGTTGGCTCCGAAGGTCACGCCCCTGTTGTAGTACATCTGGTTGGTGTCCATGTCGCGTACTTCCGAACCGTTGAAAATGGAACCGAGGTTCTTTGCCTGAAGGTAAAGCCTGAGGTTGCTGATTCCGTAGCCCTTGAGCGCCTTCTCGGAGAAGGTGTACGAGAGGGAGACGTTGCGCAGCTTGAGATAAGAACGGTCAGCGATGTCCACGATCTGATAGTAAGTGTCGGCACCGGCCTCGCTGTAGATAGGCTTGGTATATTTGGCTCCGGTATTGGTCTCTGACCAGTAGTCGTATTTGCGGACGTTGTAGCGGCCTCCCACCCAAGGGGCGTCGCCGGAGTCTATGTACTTGAAGCGTCCATAGAACTGAAGGTCAAGACCCCAGTTCTTGTAGGTGACGCCGGTGTTGATACCCATAGTCCAGAGAGGCATCGTGTTGCCGAGGATGACGCGGTCGTAGGCGTCGATCTTGTAGTTGCCGTCCTGGTCCTTAGGTCTCGCCATACCGGCCTGGAAACTGTTGCCGTTGGCGTTGAACTTGGCCATCTCCTCCGCATCGGACTTCTGCCACAGGCCGAGAGACTCGTAGGAGTAGATGACGCCTATAGGCTGTCCGATGAACCATCCGTTGTTGACGTCGTCTTCCTTGCCGTTGGAGAGCTCGACAATCTTGCTCTTCGTGTAGGCCGCGTTGATGTTGACGGTCCATTCCCAGTCGTTGGTTCTTACCGGCACGAGGTTGAGGGTGATATCATATCCGAAGTTCTCGGATTTTCCGATATTGTTGTACGTGGTGGTATAGCCGAGAAGGGCAGGAATGCTCTGCTGCATCAGGAGCCCGTCGGTGTATGACTTGTAGATGTCGAGCACACCGCTGATTCTTCCTTTGAGGAAGCCGAAGTCGATACCGGCATTGTACTGCGTGGTCTTCTCCCAGGTGAGTTCCTCGTTGGCCATAGGGAGGTTTCTCATAGCCGATCCGCCGTTGAGCATCGGGTCGTATCCGATATAGCCCTGGGTGATGCTGGTGCCGAACGGGTAGTAGAGACCCGCAATGGCTCCCTTGGTCTTGTACGGGTCGATGGCGGCATTGCCGGTGACACCGTAACCTGCACGGAGTTTGAGCTGCTCAAGCCAGGACAGTCCCTGCATGAAATCTTCCTTGTCGATTCTCCATCCGAGGGCTACGGAAGGGAAGGTCGCCCACTTGTGGCCTTCGGCGAGCTGTGAGGCACCGTCCGTACGTACGCTGGCGGTGAGCATATAGCGTCCTGCGAAGGTGTAGTTGACGCGGGCCATATATGATTCGAGCTGCTGCTGGACAAGGGAGGTGCTGTAGGAGCGGAGGGCTGAGACACTGCCCATATTGTTCCACAGCGCTTCCGGGATAGGAAGGTTCTCGGCATCCATACTCATCGCACGGTATTCATAGGCGGACGCTGTCTGCAGGAGCGTGACTCCTACGGCGTGCTTGCCGAATTCGCGGTTGTAGGTGAGCATATTGTCGAGAGTCCAGGAGAACTTGTGGCTCTTGTTGTTGAGGGCGTAGTTCGCTCCCGCACGGTTGAAGCTCTTGGCATCGACGAAGAGGCCTCTGTCCGTCATACTGAAGTCAGGGCCGAAGTTGAAGCGGTAAGAGAGACCTTTGAGAGGAGACCATATGTCGCCGAAATTGAGCTGGGCGTACATCGCACCGAGAACGCGGAGGGTCTTGCGGGTATCGGTCTGGTAGTCCCATTCCCCGACAGGGTTCTTCACGCGGTCGTCGCCGCCAGGGAATTCTATGCGGTTGCCCTCGTCATCGTACGGCACCGCGTAAGGATAGTTCTGCGTCGCCACTCCGTAGACGGAACTCTGGGAACCTCCCTGGAAGTTGCCCGCGCCGGAGAGACCGTAATTCTGAACGCTGTATGACGCGTTGATGTTGGCGCCGAAGTTGAGCCACTTGGCAGGATTGAAGTCGTTGTTGGCCTTGAGGGTGAATCTCTCATAGTCCTGTCCGCGGATAGTGCCTTCGTTCTTGAGGTAGCCTATTGAAAGGTAGCTCTGCATGCGGTCGGTGCCTCCGGCGGCGCTGACCGTGTGTTCCTGCGTGACGGCCGGCTTGAGTATGAGGCTCATCCAGTCTGTCGTGGCAACGCGGCTGCCGTCCCATTTCGTGTTGTTGTCGAGCCAGCCCCGGGCGATGTTTCTCCAGGCGTAAGGGTCTGCGCCTCCGTTGAAGATACGGTAGTCGTTGTCGTACGTCGGGCTGTCCGGACTCGGGTAGGAAGTAGGGTTGAGGTTGTAATAGGCTGCGCGCCTCCAGTCGATATATTCGGCGGAAGTCATCCACTCGGCCTTGTCCACCATCTTCTCCACAGTGACGGAGCCGGCATAGCTTACCTGAAGCTGCCCGGACTTGCCCTTCTTGGTGGTGACGAGGACGACGCCGTTGGCTCCCCTCGAACCGTAGATTGCGGTCGCGGATGCGTCCTTGAGGACTTCGATGGACTCAATGTCGTTAGGGTTGAATGATTCGAGGGCTCCGTTGAACATCGGGACTCCGTCCACTACGTAGAGCGGGTCGCTGCTCGCGTTGAGGGAGCGTCTGCCTCGGATGTACACGTCCCCGACTTCTCCCGGACGCTCGCTGGTGCGGATGTCCACACCGGCTGCACGGCCCTGGAGAGCTTCGAATACGTTGTTGGTCGGCCTTGACACGAGGTCCTCGGCCTTGACGCTGACCATAGCTCCCGTCACGTCGGATTTCTTCATCGTGCCGTATCCGACCACCACGGTCTCCTCGAGCATCTGCGAGTCTTCCTGAAGGGTGATGCTGAGTTTCGGGGCTGCGGCGACGTTGACGGTTATGTAGCCGATGCAGGAGACTTCAAGCTGTTTCCCGGCTTGCACCTTGATGGTGAATGCTCCGTCGACATCGGTCATCACTCCGTTTGTCGTGCCTTTTTCGACGACGGATGCTCCGATGACCGGCACTCCGTTCTGATCGATGACCTTGCCTTCAGTGGTTGCGGTCTGTGCATAAGCCGACCCACCCAAAAGGGCCAGGCAAGTCAAGAGCGCCGCCAGGCGCCGATGACATAGGTTAAAGATTGGTACCATTTTTCCAGGTTATTAGTTATTTGGTTTGATTCGCGAATATATGCATTGGATTAAAAATAACCAAGAAATTTGATAGATTTTTTAAAAAAGATGCCCAAATTTTTAAAATTCGAGAAAAATAAGAAATAAGTTGGTAAAGCTTCGTGAGGAAGGAGCGTACCGGGGTACGTGACTGGTGAACAAATGAATATAGAACGAAAAAAAGACCGGCTCCACGGCCGGTCTTCAATAAATTCCTGTACCTCGCTCAGTCCATATGGAACCTCTCGTCGAGAGGGATGGAAACCGGAGAATTGTCCGGGTTGACCTCCATAATGTCAGCCATATAGTCCCACCATTTCTGAACTACCGGATTGCCTCCGAGGTCCTGGGAGCCTTCGTCGCCCTCGACTTCCTGATAGGCGAAAAGGATGTTGGTGTCCTTGTCCCAATAGATTGAATAATTGCGTACGCCGCTGTCTGAGAGCAATTTCTTGAGCTCAGGCCAGATGGCGGCGTGCCTGCGCTGGTATTCGTCTTCGAATCCGGGCTTCAGGAACATTTTGAATGCTTCTCTTCTTGCCATTGTGTTTTGTTTTTAGCGTTATTGCGTAATTGCGCAGGGTCCAAGTTACTGACTTTTTTCGTAACTTTGGCCTGATTGAGGGGCAAAGTTTTTGCCCGCCACCTGTAACACGATGATAACTAATTGATATTAAGTATGAAAAAATTTGCACTGTCTCTCCTCGCGGCGCTGATGTCTCTCGGCGCTTTCGCGACGGACTTCCCTGCGGTGTACAACTACGCCACCGTCGCTCAGACCCCCTTCACTCTCGATGTCCCCGTGCCTGATGGCAACTATCTGGTAACGATGAAGATAGGAAGCCGCAAGAAGGCGGGGGCGACCTTTGTCAAGCTGGAGAGCCGCCGCCTTGCGGTCAATGACCTCCGCACGGCTAAAGGCGAATTCCGGACCGTGAGCTTCCTCGTCAACAAGAGGGACGTCAAGATCCGTGAGAACGGCGTCGAAGTCGGCGAGGTTCAGCTAAAGCAGCGTGAAATCGGCAAGCTCAACTGGGACGACTGCATAAATATAGAGGTGGGCGGCGAAGCACCTGTAGTGGAGTCGATACGTATAGAACCCGCCCCTGCCGGCGTTACCACCATCTTCCTCTGCGGGGATTCGACAGTCGTGGACCAGGACAGCGAACCGTGGGCGAGCTGGGGTCAGATGTTCCCTTGGTTCTTCGACACCGCCGTTGCTGTCGCCAACTATGCCGAGAGCGGGGAGCGGGCGGACAGCTTCATAGCCGCCGGCAGACTGCGCAAGATTCTCTCCCTGCTGCAGCCGGGGGACTACGTGTTCGTGGAATTCGGACACAACGACCAGAAGATAGACCGTCAGCCGGGCAAGGGGGCGTACTATTTCTTCGCGACCCAGCTCAAGACCTTCATCGACGAGGTTCGCGCCAAGGGCGGAATCCCTGTGCTGGTATCCCCTACGCACAGGCGCAATTTCGACAAGGAAGGCAAGATAGTCGAGACGCATCTTGACTACCCTGCGGCGATGAAATGGGTGGCCGAGCGCGAGGGCGTGAGCTTTATCGACCTCCACGCGATGTCCGCCAAGTTCTACGAGGCCCTCGGTCCGGAGGCTTCCAAGCGGGCTTTCGTGCATTATAAGGCCGGTTCATATCCGGGGATGGCGAAAGACGTGGCCGACAACACCCATTTCAACCCTTACGGAGCTTTCGAACTCGCCAAGTGCGTCGTCGGGGCGATGCAGCTGCAGGGGCTTGACGTGGCGAAGCATATCGTCAACTTCAACGGTTTCAACCCTTCCGTGCCTGATGCTCCGGAGAGCTTCAACTGGTACGACAGCCCTTTCAGAGACCTCGCAGCCCAGGTCCTTGAGAAGGACGACAAGGCCACGGAGACTCCGTCAAGGCGTTAGAATATCTCAACCCTGCCGCAGATTCCGGACGGAACCAGGGCGGTGTCAGGGGTGACAAGAGGATAGGACGAGTGAGTGAATCGCTCGTCCTCTTTTAATGAGGTGTCTCCTATCATCCTGTTGTATAGGGAATTGGTGACTTCTATCTCGAGAGTGTTGACCCCGTCCTGCAGCAGATGCCCGATTTCGATCTCCCAAGGAGAACACCAGATGATGCCGGCCTGCTGCCCGTTGAGCTTGACGGAGGCGATCCAGTTCAGCCCGTCTATGTGCAGCAGGTGCTTTCCCCCGTCCGCCTTCCAGTCGAAAGTCGTCCGGTACGTGGCCGTGCCGGAGTAATATTTCAAGCGAGGGTCATCGCTCTCAGTCCAGTCGCTCAGGCTGCTCACGGTTAGAGACTCAGAAGGGCCGCCCCGGGAAGGGTCGAAGCTGATTGCCCAAGTCCCGTCGAGGAGCTTCGAGGCCGTCTGCGGTTTCTCCCGTGCAGGCTCCGACGGCAGTTGCGCGTCCGTAGCGACGAGAAACAGCGAGCGGTCAGGCTCCAGTCCCAGGACGAATTCCGGGCCGTCCGCGAGCAAATGCGCGCTCCCGTCGAGCGGGTCGAGTGCATATGTGCGGCTGTAGCCGCTGCGCAGTCTGACTTCCCGGAGGAAGCCCGAGGCGCTGTGGTTGTAGACGAAATAGACGTCCGCGTCAGTGAGCCTCCTGTGGCTGAAGCGCAGGCAGTCGTCGATTTTGCGCGCGCTCTCAAAACGCAGGTCCGGCTCGAATGGAATCCGGACTTCGTCCGTGACGGAAGTGGCGAAATGCACCGGCAGACCCTCTGAAGTCCAGCGGGCGATAGTGGCCGCCTCTTCGGAGGAGAGCTGCACGTTTCGCTGTATCACCAGCATACGGTATCTCATACCGCCAGGCAGGCTTAGTCCGCCGTTCTCTATGCGGGCCGCCTTGAGGGCATCCCAGTCGCTGACATCGAAATTGTATCCTTCCGGAATGACGGGCAGCAGATGTGCGAGCGTCTTGACAGGAGGGTCGTTACCTATATATACAAGTATGTCCACTACGGGAGCGCCTTTGCGGAGCATCCCGGCGCAGCGCGCCTGATAATCCCAGAACGGGCGGCTGTACGGCCAGATGGTGTTGTTGCGGTTGAGGCAGTATTGCCGGCCGGCTGCAACGTTGCCCGGGACCTGATCGAGCCATGGCTGGTAGGCCGAGGCGCATACTGCGAATTCGTTGATCTGGCTGGCATAGGCGTGGTCAGCAAGCTTTTTGAGAAGGGCGGGGGAGTCGCTGAATTTGGCGTCAGTAAACGCCTCCCCGGAGGCTATGGGCTTGCCGAAGAGGTGCGCTGCCGACGCGCAGTCGATGATGTCGTAGCTGCCGTGTACGTCCCTTGCCCAGAATTCGCCCTGAGGCTTCATCACGGCGCTCTTGGCGGAGATGTTGTCAGCTCCGAGGTTGAGACCGTTGCCCGTGGCCTGAGCCGTGAACTGCACTCCTGCGTCCCGGCACAGGCTGTCGAGAGTCCCGTAGTAGTTCTGCGTGACGGCATCGGCTATAGTCCTTCGCAGGTCACGGAGGAAGCCCTCCGTGGTGCCGACGTCCCCGACGACGTATCCTCTCATAGCCGGGAGGAAAGGCGTGAGGTCGTAGCCGTTGTGTCTGAGGAAAATCTCCCTGAAGCGCGGCGTCCAGTTCTGCGGCCCTGCCTCGTGGCTGTCCATCGTGACTCCGAGCGGCTTCAGCCCCGCCTTCGCCAGGGTGTCAATGATCCGTCCCGCATACGAGTCCCATTGCAGCCTGGCCGCCTCCGGGGACATTTTGTCACATTCCAGCCCCATAAGGTTCTTGCGGCCGTGCTTGATCTTGCCGCCGGTGGATTCGGCTGCGATGCGCATTATGATCCACTGCCCTTCGGGCGCATCCCATTCCAGGTGGCCGTCCGGAGACATCAGCCCGCTGAGGTCGACGATTTCCGACGGAGCTATTGCCCCGTCCCCGTATGGGGGAGTAGTCCCCGCATCGTGAAACTCCGAGAAATAGTTGGCCTTCTCCTGCCATCTGTCGATGCGGATCCCGGATGAGAGGAGGGCCGACTTCAGCCCGGAAGCCCCCGATATCCTGAAATGTCCTGCCGTGACAGGCTCGAATGCGATGGTGCGCTCAGCGCTGCCGGAAGCCCCTCCCGGAGTGGGGAGTTCGCATATTCGGGAATAGTGCACCCCGTCTTCGGAATACTCCAGCACTCCTGCCGGGGCGGAATCGACATAGCCCATCCCGTAGAAGGATTCGGCCGGGCCGTCGGGATATTGCATCGCGCCGTTGCGGGATTTGCGGGACTTGGCCGCCGTATATGTGACGGACTTTATGGTGAGGGGTTCTCCGTCATATCTGAGGCTTGTGCTGATGTCCTTGTCGCAGGTGAATTCCGCACTCATCGGGAAGGCCAGCACCGCCACGTCCCTGAACCATCCTTTCTCATTGGGGCGTGGGAGGTCGCCGGAGAATTTCCCGCCTCCGCTCACCGTCAGCTCCGAGGAGCAGAGCCTCTGCATCCCGTATTCTTCCGTAATCCAGGGGCCGCCGGCGACAAAACCGTTGGAAACGTTGACTTCGAAGCTGAGTCCTACCCGTTTCGCTTCCGCTGCCGCGAATTTCAGCATCTCCCACCATTCCGGGGAGAATGCGTCAGACGCCCCCTCCCCGCTGCCGTGGACCTGATCGTAATAGACGACTCCGCCGACGCCTCCCTGCCTGAAGGCTTCAAGGTCGGCGGTGATACCTTCGCGGGTGGTCGGGGTCTCTCCGTGGAACCACCATACCTTTGTTCTCGTGGAGTCTTCGGGATTGCGGAATTCCCGCAATGCCTGCATTATCTGCCCCGGGGCGGGAAGTGCCGGGGTGAGGGCGAGCACGAGGGCCGCCGTTTTGGCCGGATTGAACATTATCATCTTATCTTGTCGGCACGAAGCCGTTGAGTTTGAACTCCTCGCCGTCTTTTTCCAGTTTGTCCCAGCTTATGTTGCGGGTGACGATGTCGCGGGTGTTCTCGATATTGTTGATGAATTTGCTGACTGTGCCTACGTGTATGTTCTCCAGCGTCACGCCTTCCACCGGGTCACGGCTGTCGCCGCGTATCTCGAAGATGGCGTCGGCCTGCTCGCACTCGGCTCCGCGAAGGGTGATGTTGCGTATGCGCGTCACGGCGGTCTCGAACGTAGGGACTATGGTGCGCCACTGGTACATCACGTCAGTGTCGATTTCGAACACCCTCTGCATCCTGGTCGCGGAGACGTTCTCCATCGTGACGTTCTCGATGAATCCGCCGCGGCGGTGGTTGGTCTTGATATAGAAGAGGCGGTATACGGCGTCGGAGGAGTGGCAGTCGTGCATATAAATGTCCCTGATGCCTCCCGACATCTCGCTGCCTATGCCCAGCAGACAGTGTCCCTGGATGATGTCGCAGTTGCGCACGACCACCTTCTCGGTCGGGGTGGCGAGTCTCCAGGCATCCTGGTTGCGTCCGGCTTTCAGCACCACGGCGTCGTCTCCCTGGTCGAAGCGGCAGTCCTCGACCACGATATGCGAACTCATCTCTATGTCTATGCCGTCATTGTTGTGTCCGTGGGCGTAGACGTCCAGCCCGTGTACCCAGGCGTCGCGGCAGAGATAGAGGTGGATGGTCCAGAACGGACTCTCGCGTATGCTGAAATCCTCGAGACGGACATTGGTGCAGCGGTTGAACTGGATGAGGTGCGGACGCATGTTGGCCTCGCCCTCCTCCATCCTGCGGTGCTCGACCGGAATCCCGGTGGAACACATGGCGTATAGCTGTCTCGTAGCCTGGATATGCGCTTCCGGGCGGGCGAACCATTCTCTCCAGAAGTCCATCTCCGGAGCAATCGTCCCCTTGCCGGCTATGCCGACGTTTTCGCACTCGTAGGCGTAGATGAGTGGGGAGTAGTTCATACATTCCGTGCCTTCCCAGGAAGTCCTTACCGCCGGGAGATAGAGCTGAGGGTCATCATCGAACACCAGCCGCGCGCCTTCGCTGAGGTAGAGGAGGCAGTTGCTGCTGAAATGCACCGGCCCCGTGAGCCAGTCCCCTTCGGGGACTACCACACGTCCGCCGCCGGCCTTGGAGCAGGCCTGCATCGCCTTGCGGAATGCTTCTGTGGTGGCCTTGACGTTGCCCTTCTTCGCGCCGTAGCGGGTGATGGGGAAATCTTTGGATGGGAATTCGTGCATCTGCAGCGGCTCGAAGCCGAATGGGGCTTCCGGCGCGGTGACGACATTCTGTGCGGAAAGGGCGGATGATGCCGCGAGCGCGAGCATCGCTCCGACGATGGCGGATTTGAGCAGTTTCATCTGTGAGGGGCTTACTTTATGATTTTCCAGTAGTTCTCCTTGCGCGGGAGGGCTTTCGGGTTTGGCTTTGCAGGGAGGCCGAGCGAGAGGGCGCCGATGCCGATATAGTTCCCGGGCACTTCGAGTTCGGCCTTGAGGGCCTCTCCCTCCGGGGTGGCGAACATCTCCCTTTCGCGGTTGATCCAGCAGGACCCCAGGCCCAGGGCGTGTGCCGCGAGCATCATATTGCCCAGCACCAGGGAGCCGTCCTGTATCGAGTTGGGATTGTCTTCCGGTTTCGGGATGAAGACCAGGATGATGATCGGAGCTCCGTAGTACGGGTCGTTTTCCGTCCCCATAATCTGCGCGTTCATCTTCATCAGGCGTTCCCGTATCCGGGAGTCCTGCACCGCCACTATGAGCGGATCCTGCCTGTTGTGTCCCGTAGGGGCGTAGGTGCCGGCTTCCAGCACGGCTTCAAGGAGTTCGTCGCTGACCTGCTCTGAGGTGTATTTCCTTATGCTGCGGCGTGTCCGGATGGCTTCAAGTATGGAATTTTCCATAAAAAACGGTTTATGAGTTATGCTACAAAAATAGTAAGAAAAACGGAGAAAATGATTACCTTTGTACATTGACTAAAAACCATTCTGAAATGAATATAGCACTTAAGCAGGGCTGCAGATACGCCCTTCTCGTCCCTACCAGTATGGGACTCCGTATCACTCCGGAAAACGGTCAGCCGGTGCAGAGCAGCGACGTTCTGCATCTTCAGGCCACGAGCGCCGAGACCAACGTGGCGAGCGTCTCCTCCTATCTGGGACTTCCGGTCAAGGTACTTACGGCTTTCGTGAAGGACAGTCCGTTCGCCGCGTTCATCAAGTCCAACCTCCGCGCCCGCGGAATGGATTTCGAGGGCCCGGAAGTGCCTCAGGGAGGCCCGTGGGGATACAGGCACCAGATCAACATAGCCGACAGCGGCTACGGTTCGAGAGGGCCGCGCGTGTGGAACGACCGCGCAGGAGAAGTGGGACGGACCCTCAACGTCAAGGACTTCGACCTTGACCGCATCTTCGGACAGGAGGGAGTGCAGATCGTCCATCTCTCCGGACTTATCGCCGCGCTCAGCCCGGACACCAGCAAGTTCTGCCTCGAAATAGCCCGTGCGGCAAAGAAATACGGCACGCGCATCAGCTTCGACCTCAACTACCGCGCATCATTCTGGAAGGGACGCGAGAGCGAACTTCACGACATCTTCTCCGAGATATGCAGCATCGCTGACATCCTCATCGGCAACGAGGAGGACTTCCAGTTGTGCCTCGGCATCGAGGGGCCTGAGGCCGGAGGCAAGGACATCGCGGCCAAGATAGACGGATTCAAGGAGATGATACGCCGCGTGAAGAAGGAATATCCTGGAGCACAGGTCTTCGCGACCACCCTGCGTCAGGTCAACGACACCAACAGCCACAACTGGGGCGCGATTATGCTCGAAGGCGACAATTGGCACGTAGTTGAGCCGCGTCAGATACACGTGCTTGACCGTATCGGCGGCGGCGACGGCTTCGTCGGAGGTCTCCTCTACGCTGTACTCAAGGGCTGGGAGCCGGAGAAATGGATACAGTTCGGCTGGGCCAGCGGCGCTCTCGCCACCACTTTCCTCACCGATTACGGCCAGCCTGCCGATGAGGATCAGGTGTGGAGCATCTGGCAGGGCAACGCGAGAGTGAAGAGATAGACCCGAAGTTATGCTGTACTACGCAAGAGGCTCCAAGACCGACAACATCACTCCCGATGAGGTCAGGGCCATATTGAAAGAGGTCTTCGACAAGATGGGGAAGAAGAACCGGGTGCTGGCTCTGCCTCCCGACTTCACCCGTCTCAATTCGTATGCCGGCCCCATCACGGAGATGGTATATGACTACTACGGAGATGCGCTCACGGACGTGATGCCGGCTCTCGGCACGCATTCCCCGATGACGGACGAACAGATAAAGACCATGTTCGGGAGGGTTCCCGCCGACCGTTTCCGCGTGCACGACTGGCGCAACGACGTTGTGACCGTCGGGCAGGTGCCTGCCGAATACGTCCACGAGGTGTCGGAGGGCAGGCTCAACTACAGCTGGCCCGCGCAGGTGAACCGCCTGCTGCTCGACCCGTCGTTCGACCTCATACTCTCCATAGGCCAGGTGGTGCCTCACGAGGTGATAGGTATGGCCAACTACACCAAGAATATCTTTGTGGGAGTGGGCGGCGCCGAGGGCATCAACAAGAGCCACTATATCGGCGCGACCTACGGACTCGAGCGCATCATGGGCCGGGCGAAGTCTCCGGTGCGTGACGTGATGGAATATGCGAGGACGCATTTTATCAGCGAACTTCCTATAGTATACGTGCTTACGGTGCGCGCGAAGAACGAAGTCACCGGGGAGATGGAGCTGAAGGGCCTCTTCATCGGAGACGATTTCGAGTGCTTCCAGAAGGCCTCCGACCTTTCGCTGGAGACCAATTTCATAATGGTGGACCGCGAGATAAAGAAGTGTCTGGTATATCTCGACCCGGAGGAATTCAAGAGCACCTGGCTCGGCAACAAGAGCATCTACCGCACCCGCATGGCGCTTGCCGACGGGGCGGAGCTGGTCGTCATCGCGCCGGCGCTCAAGGAGTTCGGGGAGGACAGGACTATGGACACCCTGATACGCAAATACGGCTACAAGGGGACTCCGCATACGCTTGAGGCGACAGAGAAAAATGCCGACCTGCAGGAGAATCTCGGAGCTTCCGCCCATCTCATCCACGGTTCGTCCGAGGGCCGCTTCACCATCACCTATTGCCCGGGTCCGGAGATGAGCCGGGAGGAGATAGAGAGCGTGGGATTCAGGTACGGCAATCTGGACGAGGTGCTGCGGCGCTATCATCCGGAGAGCCTGGTCGACGGATGGAACACTATGCCGGACGGCGAGGAGATCTACTATATCTCCAATCCTGCACTCGGCCTCTGGGCATATCCGGACAGGTTCAAGGACTGAGGGATGAAGATAGTCTGCGACAATAAGATACCGTTCCTCCGCGGGGTTCTCGAACCTTACGCGGAGGTGGCGTATCTCCCGGGGAAGGAGACCACGGCCGAGGTGGTGCGCGATGCGGACGCTCTGATCACCCGCACCCGCACGATATGCAACGAGGCCCTGCTGAAGGACTCTTCCGTCAAGGTCATCGCCACGGCGACGATAGGCTACGACCACATCGACACCCGCTGGTGCGAGGAGCACGGCATCATCTGGAGAAACGCTCCCGGCTGCAATTCCTGGTCGGTCAAGCAGTATCTCAGCTCCGCTCTGCTGATGCTTGCCCGGAAACATTCCCTCAATCTGGAGGGTATGACCCTGGGAGTCGTCGGGGTGGGCAACGTGGGTTCCAAGGTCGCGCAGGCAGCTTCGGCCCTCGGGATGAAGGTGCTGCTCAACGACCCTCCACGCGAACGAAGGGAAGGCCCGGAGGCTTTCGTGGGGCTGGACGAGATAATTGAGCGGAGCGACATCATCACCCTGCACGTGCCTCTTTCCCGCGAGGGGGAGGATGCCACGTACCATCTCTTCGATGACGCCCGCATCGCTTCGATGAAGCCGTCCCAGATACTCATCAACTCTTCCAGAGGCCCTGTGGTGGACAATTCCGCGCTCAAGAGGGCGCTGAAGTCCCGCTCGATTCTCGGCGGGGTGCTGGACGTATGGGAAGGGGAACCGGAGCTCGACCGCGAGCTGATAGACCTGCTGGACATCACCACCCCGCACATCGCCGGATATAGCGCCGACGGCAAGGCCAACGGCACGGCGGCGAGCGTGCGTACGGTGTCGGAAGTGCTTGGACTGCCCCTCGTGGACTGGTTCCCGAAGGAGATTCCGTCGCCCGCGCAGGAGCTTGAATTCACTCTCGACGCTTCGGGCAAGAACCGTCAGGACCTGCTTTCGGAGGCCGTTTTCCACACTTATGACATAATGGAGGACAGCGACGCCCTGCGCGCCCGCCCGGAACTTTTCGAGAAGCTGCGCGGGGATTATCCGGTACGCAGGGAGCCTTCGGCCTTCACGCTGCATCTCAGGAACGCCACGCCCGAGGTTGCGGCGGCGCTTTCGGCATTGGGATTCAAAATTGAATTAGAGTAAACTACAAACACATAAAAATATGAAACCAGTTTCAGACATCGGACTGATCGGACTCGCGGTAATGGGCGAGAATCTGGTCTTGAATATGGAAAGCAAAGGCTTCCACGTGAGTGTGTACAACCGCACGATCGAAAAGGTTGACAAGTTTATGGAAGGCCGCGGCAAGGGCAAGAACATCTACGGGGCGCACAGCCTCGAGGACTTCGTCGCTTCTCTGAAAAGCCCGCGCAAGGTGTTCCTGATGGTGAAGGCGGGACAGGCGGTGGATGATTTCATCGAGAAGCTTATCCCCGTACTCGACAAGGGCGACATCATCATCGACGGCGGCAACACGCACTTCCCGGATACCGCGCGCCGCACGGCGTACGTGGAGAGCAAGGGGCTTCTCTATGTCGGCACCGGCGTGTCCGGCGGCGAGGAGGGCGCTCTCAAGGGGCCTTCGATGATGCCCGGCGGCTCTCCTGCGGCGTGGCCGTATGTGAAGCCTATCTTCCAGGGCATCTGCGCCAAGGTCAGCGACGGCACTCCGTGCTGTGACTGGGTTGGCGAAGGCGGTGCCGGACACTTCGTGAAGATGGTCCACAACGGCATCGAATACGGTGACATCCAGCTCATCTGCGAGTGCTACCAGATAATGAAGGACATCCTCGGGATGAGCAACGAGGAGATGCACGAGGTCTTCGCCGAGTGGAACAAGGGCGACCTCGACAGCTACCTCATCGAAATCACCCGCGACATCCTCGCCAAGAAGGACGAGGACGGCAAGTACGTGCTTGACTATATCCTCGACACGGCGGGCCAGAAGGGTACGGGCAAATGGACGGCAGTGGCTGCTCTGGATGCCGGAGTGCCTCTCACCCTCATAGGCGAGGCCGTGTTCGCGCGCTGCCTCTCCGCCCAGAAGGAGGAGAGGGTGGCCGCTTCCGGAATCCTCAAGGGTCCGAAGGCCGTGAAGTTCACCGGTGACAGGAAGGCCTTCCTCGAAGATCTGCGCAAGGCTCTCTTCGCAGCCAAGGTGGTGTCTTACGCGCAGGGCTATACCCTTATGCGCGCCGCAGCCAAGGAGTACGGCTGGAATCTCAACTACGGCGGCATCGCCCTGATGTGGAGAGGCGGCTGCATCATCCGCAGCGTGTTCCTCGGCAAGATCAAGGAGGCCTTCGACAAGAATCCGGACATCGCCAACATCCTTCTCGACCCTTACTTCTGCGACAAGCTCGCCGAGGCGCAGCAGGGCTGGAGGAACGTGCTCTCGCAGGCCATTATGAACGGTGTGCCTGCACCGACCCTGAGCGCGGCTCTCGAATACTACGACGGCTACCGCTGCGGACGTCTCCCTGCCAACCTGCTCCAGGCGCAGCGCGACTACTTCGGGGCTCACACCTATGAGCGCACCGACCGTCCTCGCGGAGAGTTCTTCCATACCAACTGGACAGGTCACGGCGGAGACACCGTCGCAGGTACTTATATTGCATAATCATTAATAACCAATCAAATATGATGAAAATAGGAAAATACTCCTTTGGAGTCGGTGACCGCTTCTCACACGAGGGCGTGTCCCAGCTCAAGGCCCTTCTCAAGGCCGAGAAAGAGTTCGGGGTGAGCTTCGTTCCGGTATGGAACAAGTCCAACCGCGAACACCAGATAGTACACACCGAACCGATGGAGACCCGTCGCGAGGCTGATGCCGCGGTGAAGGCTCTCGGTTATACGGGGCAGTATTTCGTAGATGCCGACCACATCAATCTCAACAACGTGGACAGGTTCATCGAGGCTTCGGACTTCTTCACCATCGACGTGGCCGACTATATCGGCAAGCCTGCCGATCCTAAGGACGTGGACGCTTTCGTGAAGGCCAACGCCCGCTTCATAGGCAAGCTTTCGATTCCGGGCATCGCAGAACCTTTCGAAGTTTCCGAGGCCCAGGTGCGCGCCATCGCCGACCGCTATCTCTTCGCCGCCCAGGAGGCCGGACGCATCTACCGCCACATCGCGGAGAAGAAGGGTGCGGACAATTTCGTGACTGAGGTCTCTATGGATGAGGTCAACGATCCTCAGACTCCTGTAGAGATCCTCTTTATCCTCAGCGCCCTCTCACAGGAGAAGGTGCCAGCGCAGACCATAGCGCCGAAGTTCACCGGACGCTTCAACAAGGGCGTGGACTATCGCGGGGACATCAAGCAGTTCGAGAAGGAATTCGAGGAGGACCTGCTCGTAATCGACTATGCCGTCAAGGAGTTCGGACTGATGGACAACCTCAAGCTCAGCATCCACTCCGGCTCCGACAAGTTCTCCATCTACCCGATAATGGGCCGTCTCATACAGAAATACGACAAGGGTATCCACATCAAGACCGCAGGTACTACCTGGCTTGAGGAGAACATAGGCCTCGCCGTGGCTGACCCTGAGGCTCTCAAGCTCGCGAAGAAGATTTATATCAACGCTCTCGGACGTATGTCGGAGCTTACTGTGCCTTACGCCACCGTCATCGACGTGGACGTCAACGCCCTGCCTTCTCCGGCGGAGGTGGAGAAATGGGATGCGGACACCTACGCCCGCACTATGCGCCACAATCAGGCCGACCCTCTCTACAATCCGTCTTTCCGCCAGCTCATCCACGTCAGCTATAAGATTGCCGCCGAACTCGGAGACGAGTACTATCCGGCTCTTGAGAAGCATACCGACGTCATCGGCGAGCAGGTGATCGAGAACCTCTGCGAGAGGCATATCAAGAGGCTGTTCAACAAATAATCGGAGGAACTCTGCTTATGAAATGGTCATTCGATGATTTGAAAGGACGCAACTGCGTCATCACCGGGGGTTTCGGAATTCTCGGCATGGCACTGACGCGCGGACTGGCCGAGGCCGGAGTCAATCTGGCCGTCATCAGCCGCAGCGCCGACAATCCTGCCAAGGGTGAGGCCATAGCCAAGGAGTTCGGGGTGAAGTGCCTCGGCATCTCCGCCAGCACCCTCGACAAGGAGGCTCTCATCGCGGCCCGCGACCTCATCCACGAGAAGCTCGGCAAGATAGACATCCTCATCAACTGCGCCGGAGGCAATTCTCCGAAGGCCACCTGCAAGGTGGAGCAGATGAGCAAGGACGACGACCTCGCCGACACCTTCTACGGTCTGGGGCTTGACGGCTTCCAGCAGGTGTACGACCTCAATTTCAAGGGAACTCTCCTTGCGACGATGGTCTTCACCACCGATATGATTGAGGCCGGCAAGGGGAACGTGCTCAACATTTCCTCTATGAACGCCATCCGTCCGCTGACCAAGATACCTGCATATTCCGCTGCGAAGGGTTCCATCAACAACTTCACCCAGTGGTACTCAGTCCACGTGGCGCAGCTCGGCATCCGCTGCAATGCAATCGCTCCGGGATTCTTCCTCACGGACCAGAACCGCTTCCTGCTCACCGACGAGCAGACGGGCGAGCTTAAGCCGCGCGGGAAGAAGATCATAGCAAATACTCCGACCCACAAGTTCGGTGAGCCGGAGGATCTGGTTGGAACGATGCTGTATCTTCTCAGCGACATCTCTTCTTTCGTCACCGGTATCGTCATCCCTGTGGACGGCGGATACAGCGCCTTCGGAGGAGTCTAGCCGATTGTGACTTCGGCACCTGCCGAAGAGGCGATGCGCTTGATAAGGCCCTGGAGTACTGCTCCGGGGCCTAATTCTTTGAAGCAGGCGGCTCCGTCGGCGAGCATATTCTCCACTGTCTGTGTCCACTTCACCGGAGAGGTGAGCTGGAGCAGCAGGTTTTCCTTGATTTTTGCCGGGTCAGTTTCCGGCCTGGCCGTGACGTTCTGGTAAATCGGGCAGGAAGGGGCTTTTACTTCGGTTTTTTCTATGGCCTTGCCCAGTTCCACGCGGGCCGGCTCCATAAGAGGGGAGTGGAACGCTCCGCCTACGCTCAGCGGCAGCGCACGCTTCGCCCCGGCCTCCTTGAGGGCTTCGCAGGCTTTTGCCACGGCTTGAGTGTCACCGGAAATCACCACCTGACCGTTGCAGTTGTAGTTGGCCGGAAGCACTGTCCCGTCAATGCCGGCGCAGATCTCCTCGACTTTCTCGTTTGGAAGGCCTATGATGGCCGCCATTCCGCCGGGATGGGCTTCGCAGCATTTCTGCATCTGGGTGGCGCGCACCGACACGAGCCTGAGCGCGTCCTCGAAGTCAACCGCTCCGCAGGCTACCAGCGCCGAGAACTCTCCGAGCGAATGGCCTCCCACCATATCCGGAGCCGGCAGACCCTCGCTGCAGAGGGCGAGGCAGACGGAGTGCAGGAAAATCGCGGGCTGCGTCACTTTCGTCGCACGCAGCTCCTCGTCGCTTCCGCTGAACATTATATCGGTGAGTCTGAAGCCGAGGATTTCGTTGGCCCTTTCCATCATCTCCTTGGCTTTGAGGCTGTTGTCATACAAATCTTTGCCCATTCCGGAGAACTGGGCCCCCTGTCCGGGGAATACGTAGGCAGTCTTCATTTTCTTTCAATATTGATATTTTTTCGCGGCAAATGTAGTGAATTTTCTCCAGCCTGTATAGCCCGCTGCCCTTGATCTGCGCGACAGCGTTAGATGCCCGATCAGGTCGGGCATGACGGAAACGGTTCGGGCATGACGGAGAGAGGTGTCAAGCCTGACGCAATCACCCGTCATTGCCGGCTCGACCGGCAATCTCTTCCCTTTCCGTCATTGCCGGCTTGACCGGCAATCTCAAGATATGTTCACAAATCCGGACAAA